>NZ_JAFLQX010000023.1:0-311029 GCF_017579965.1 Salegentibacter sp. BDJ18 | reverse complement strand
ATAGCCGAGTGGTACTAATAATCCGTAAAGCTTGATGCGACGCTTCCTATCCTGCAAGGGATGGGAAGCACTTGAATGCTTTTACCGCAGTACTTTCTTTATTCTTTGTTTCTTATATATGTCAACTTATTAGGTATGACATCTAGTAGGGACCCGGGCATTACTGCCCACTGGTTACTGAACACTGCATACTAAAGATTTAAGGTGGTTATGGCAACGGGGCTCACCTCTTCCCATTCCGAACAGAGAAGTTAAGCCCGTTAGCGCAGATGGTACTGCTATTTGTGGGAGAGTATGTCACCGCCTTTTTTTAGAAGACCCTTACAGTAAATTGTAAGGGTTTTTTTTTGTTTTAATAAGTTGGGTATAGTAATATCTTTAAGCTCTAAAGTGCCCGTGAGTAATCTTTCCAGGTTATAATATTGTTCCTTTCCGGAGCAATATGTACTTATTCTAAAATTTGGTTTTTAAGTCTTCCTTATTATCAATTTTTCAATCTAAAATCTTTAAAACCTACTATTACTTCAAAGTGTTAGCTCTAAATTAAAGAAGCTTCAACTATTCTACAGGAGTTTTATCTTTCATTTTCTTCATTTAATTATTTCTTAAGGATTGTTAAACCTTTTATAAATCATACTTTTTGAATAATAGTCCTAATTCACTTGCGTTAATAGGGCAGAACTTAAAACCAGTTTTATAACGAATAATTACTTGCGTAAGATGCGCTAATCAAATCTATTAATTACTAACTGTTGTGAAGACAACGAAAAACTAAAAACTTATGAATTTGAAGTATTTATTCAAAACAGGAATTTTAATGTTATCAATGGGACTTCTAGTCTCGTGTTCAGATGACGATGATGATGTGGATACCGGTGAGCCACAACCAGAGACTTATAATACTGAAGTATACCTTACCGATGCGCCAATTGATAATGCAGAAGTTGATGCAGTATTTATTACCGTTACCGGTGTAAGCGTAAATGGGAAAGCCATTGAAGGATTTGAAAAAACTACGGTAAATCTTAGTAGTTTACAAAACGGTGAAACCGAATTACTAGGAGATGTTGAGTTAGAAAGAGGAACCACTTCAGAGATTGTGTTAAGCCTGGACAATGAAACAGATGCTTCAGGAGAGACACCTGCTAATTATGTACTTACGAGCAGTGGGGAGAAGAAAGCCCTGGCTACTTCTTCCGCAGAAATTAGTATCACCGATCAGGTGGAAATTGAGGAAAATGATGATAATGAGATCATTCTAGATTTTGACCTTAGAAAGTCTATTATCACTAATTCTGCAGGAGAATATCAATTTGTAAGCGATAGCGAATTAGCTCACAGTATAAGAGCTGTAAATAGCATTAATGCCGGTGAGATTACCGGTACAGTAAGCGATTTTGGTTCTACAGAGTCTGAAACTATTGTGGTTTTTGCTTATGAAGATGGCGCTTATAGTGAAGATGAAACTTCTGCTAACGGCGAAGGGGTGTTATTTGCCAATGCTACCGCAAGTAGTAAAATAAATGAATCTTCTGGAGAGTTTGAAATTCATTTTATAGAAGAAGGAGATTATGAACTTCATTTTGTTTCTTTTTCTGATGAGGATGCCGATGGTGAGCTGGAACTAGATGGTGAAGTTGAAGCTACTACCACTTCAGAAATAGATCTTCTAGGCTTCTCAGTAGATGCAGATTCAGAAGTGAATTTTGATATTCTTCTTGTAGGTTTGCTGGATATATAATATACCAATAAGTTAATTATTAAAACCACCTTCGGGTGGTTTTTTTGTTTTATTCAATTTGCTAAAATTAATTGCATACCCTCTTCTGAGTTGTATGATTAATCAAAAGCTGATAGATGTCAGGTTTACTTTCTTTTACCAGTAACATAAAAACACAATTGTTTTATTAACTTTATTTTTGCCGAACCAATTTACAAATTATGAACAAAGGAATTTATATCGCTACGCTGGAGTCCCACAGCGGAAAATCTATGATCTCGTTAGGATTAATGAGAACACTTTTAGGAAAAATGGTGAAAGTAGGTTACTTCAGGCCAATTATAAACGATGTCCCAAAAGGAGAAAAAGACAATCACATAGATACAGTTTTAAGCTATTTTGATTTAAAAATCCCTTATGAAGATACTTATGCATTTACCCGAAGTGAGGTAATTCAAAAAACAAATGATGGAAAATCGGGGGAGATTATCGACACTATAATTTCCAAGTATAAAAAGCTGGAAGATGAATTTGATTTTATACTGGTAGAAGGCAGTGATTTCTCTGGTGAGGGTAGTGTTTTTGAGTTTGATGTAAACGTAGTGATTGCTAAGAATTTAGGAATACCGGTTATAATTGTAGTTAGCGGCCAGTTTAAGAGCTGGGAAGAATTGTTAGGAAACCAGCAAATGGCTTATCGTGCGTTTAGAGATAAGGAAGTTCAGGTTATTGCTATGGTTAGTAATAAAATCCAGGAAGAGAACCTGGAGCCTGCAGCAAAAAATATGCGAGGATTTTTACCTCAGGAAGTTGATGTTTTTGCAATTCCGTTAATCGATACACTTAATAACCCAACTTTAAAAGAAATAGTAAAAGCACTGGACGGGACTGTTTTATTTGGTCACGATTTTCTGGATAATCAAACCGGGAATTTTGGAGTAGGAGCGATGCAGCTTAGAAATTATCTAACTACATTAAAAAATGAAAGTTTAGTAATCACACCGGGTGATCGTGCCGATATTATCTTAGGCGCGTTACAAGCCAATATTTCCAGCAATTATCCAAGAATTTCAGGAATTATTTTAACCGGTGGTTTAAGGCCGGAAGAATCAATTTTAAAATTAATTGAAGGTTTATCTGATATTGTACCTATAATTTCGGTGCAGGAGGGGACTTTTGCAGTAACAAATAAAGTTGGTGCCATAAAGTCTAATATCTATGCGGATAGTATTCAGAAGATACAAACTACCATTAGTATTTTTGAGCGGTATGTATCTTTTGATCCCCTGGTAGAAAAACTTACAAATTACCAACCCCAGGGTAGAACTCCCAGAATGTTTCAGTACGATTTAGTGAAGAGAGCCAGACAAAGTAAAAAGCATATTGTGTTGCCAGAAGGTACAGATGAGCGCATCCTAACCGCAGCAAAACGCCTTATAGATATGGACCTGGTAGAGCTAACTTTACTGGGAGATTTTGATACCATTCAGAAAACCGTAGCTAAAATTGCCTTAGATCTTGATTTTTCTAAAGTAAATATTGTAAATCCTGTAAACTCTCCAAATTTCCAGGATTATGCTGAAACTTTCTATGAATTAAGAAAACATAAAGGTGTAAATATGGATATGGCGAAAGACCGTTTAAGCGATGTTTCGTACTATGGAACTATGATGATCTATAAAGGTCACGCAGACGGGATGGTATCTGGTGCGGCGCATACCACGCAACATACTATTTTACCCGCTTTACAGTTTATAAAAACCAAACCAAATGTTTCTGTAGTTTCTTCTGTATTCTTTATGTGTTTAGAAGATAGGGTTTCAGTATTTGGAGATTGCGCAATTAATCCGAATCCTTCTGCGGCAGAATTAGCAGAAATCACTATTTCTTCGGCAGAGAGTGCTGCGGCATTCGGAATTGAGCCAAAAATTGCGATGCTTTCTTATTCTTCGGGAACTTCAGGAAAAGGTGAAGATGTAGATAGAGTGAGAGAAGCTACTGCTATAGTTAAAGAACGACGACCAGATCTAAAAATTGAAGGCCCAATTCAATATGATGCTGCAGTAGATATTAGCGTTGGAAAAAGTAAACTACCAGGATCTGAAGTAGCTGGACAGGCTAACGTGCTAATTTTCCCCGATTTAAATACCGGAAATAACACTTACAAAGCTGTACAACGTGAAACTGGCGCTTTAGCCATAGGACCAATGCTTCAGGGCTTAAATAAGCCCGTTAACGATCTAAGTCGTGGTTGTACCGTAGCCGATGTTTACAATACAGTGATTTTAACTGCCATCCAGGCACAAGGAATTTAATTTAGAATGAAATCAGCAAGATGCTGAACTCAAACACAAACAAATGAAGAATATTTTAATTATAAATTCAGGAAGTTCGTCTTTAAAATTTCAATTAATACAAATGCCTTCAGAAGAAGTTTTAGCTTCAGGAATGGTAGAACGTATAGGATTGGAAGGTTCAAAACTTCATTATAAAACTAAAAACGAATCAATTTCTGAAGAACTTTTAGCAAAAGATCACGCTATAGCATTAAAGGCCATTACAGATCTTTTAATGGATTCTGAAAAAGGAGTTATTAAAAATGCTGAAGAAATCCCGGCTATTGGACACAGAGTGGTACACGGTGGGGATAGTTTTTCTAAAACCATAGTGATAGACGAGAAGGTAAAGGCTAAGATTAAAGAATACTTTTCTTTGGCACCTTTGCATAATCCTCCTAATTTAAAAGGGATTGAAGTGGCGGAAAAACTTTTCCCGAATGCCACCCAGGTAGCAGTTTTTGATACCGCATTTCATAGAAGTATTCCTAAGCAGGCTTCGCAATATGCTATTCCTACAGAACTTTCAGAGAAACACCACATTCAACTATACGGGTTTCACGGTACCAGTCATAAATATGTGACTGAGAAAGCCATTGAATATTTACAAAAAGAGAATTCTAAAATTATAAGTATTCACTTAGGAAACGGTTGTAGTATTACGGCGGTACAGGATGGAAAAAGCATAGACCATTCTCTTGGTTTTGGGCCCGTAAACGGACTTATTATGGGAACTAGGAGTGGAGATATAGACCAGTCGGTTATTTTTTACCTGGTGGAACAATTAGGATATTCAGCCCAGGAAGTAAGTGATATTTTGCATAATAAAAGTGGGATGTACGGCCTTACCGGTTATAGTGATCTTAGAGATATTGAAGAACAGGCGGCAAATGGAAATAAACAATGCCAATTAGCCCTGGATATGAATGCCTACCGAATTAAAAAATATATTGGGGCTTACACAGCTGCCATGAATGGAGTAGATGCCCTTGTTTTTACAGCGGGAATTGGTGAAAACAGCGATGTTATTCGCAAATTGGTTTGTGCAGATATGGAGTTCTTTGGGATTAAACTTAATGAAGATAAAAATAAGCAGCGTCTAAAAGAATTAAGAACAATAAATGCTGAAGATTCAAAAGTTCAGGTTTTAGTTATTCCTACCAATGAAGAACTGGAAATTGCACAACAGACTTATAACCTGGGAATTAACGGTTAATTATATGAGGTATTTGCTTACCAGGTGTAATCTTTCCTGTAAAGCTTTAGATTTATGTTTGTGAGACAATAAGGTGTTTCGCAAACTTCCATCTGTTAATACTTGAAGTGTTTGGTGCAACTGGTTAAAAAAGCGCCTTTCCATTTCGGTACAAATTTGTCCCGATTTTGGGTTGGTGTTCATCCTTAAATTCTGTTGCATTTTAAGCACTTCTTTTTTGCATTTTAATAAAAGCTGGTCCAGATAATCCTGGTCTCTTGCTTCTAAAATATGCCGGTCTAAATCGTCTTTCAATGCTTTTTTATGATTGTATAAAGACTTAAACAGCTTTTTTAAAAAGATCTTTTTAGTGGTTAGAATACAGTGTTTATAGTATATCGCGGCAGTATAATTAGCAATATAATATTTTTCCAGGTGGTCTACTTCAGAAGGTTTCCTCAACATCATTTCCTCTCTTTCCTTTTTAATACATTCCTTAAGTGGAAGTAGTATGTATTTGTAATGAATTTACTGGAAAACGGGAAAATTAGCTGTTAAATAAGATTAAACAATTATTAAAAGATACTTAATAATTGCCGAATTCTAATGGGAAATGCGCAACTCATATTATTTAAGCTTATTCTATAAAAGCTTTTAAAACTTTTGCTTGCTGCGTATCTAAGCCTGCATTGTATTTTAAATCGGTTGCATCTTTATTAGTAATCATCTCGTAAAATATACAGGCACTTAAGAATGCTCCTAATTTAGAAGGATGTATGTCGTCCTCTAAAAGTTTAATTTCGGGGTTATTCCCTGAAACTTTGTAATATATGTCTCCATGCTTAGATAACTCCAAAGAATTTTCCTTTGCCAGGGCAGCATAGCTTTCATTAATAAGTGTTAGATGCTGTGATTTATTAATCACTTCAGGAGAACAATATTTTTCATCTCTATTAAAGGAATCTCCCAGCATAAATCCAGAATAGCAATATTGTTTCGGATACGCAACTTTACCAGTCCAGGTATTAAATAAAATATATCTAGCGTTGGCATTATTATTTAGAGCCTTTATTTTCTTAATAGCAGGATCTGTTTTGTGTTTTCTTGATTCCGGGATTAAAACGGCAACCGTACCAGTTTGCATTATAATAATATCCCATTTTTTCTCCTGAATTTTCTTTTCGGTTTCGGTTTTTTCACCTTCTCGCTTTAAACGGGTGCTTATGTTATCTTCTGATGATTCTTTAATTATATTATCCAGATGCCCGCTTAGAGAAATCCCTGGAAATGTTATTTGATCTATTTTAATATTTGAATTTGTTTCACTGAGCATCTTTTGAAGCATCTGCGGCATTTCATTATAATAAGTCAGGCTGTTCCCAATGAATAGAACATTTATTTCTTTTGGTTTTTCACTTTTGAATGAATTACAACTCCAAAAATTAATTATGGTGAGTAATAGTAGAATCTTTCTCATACCGGCCTATTCTATTATCGGTTTTTTTGCATTCTTTTATTGAAAAATCTACCTAAAAAGATCTTTATACTCCACAAAGAAAGCTTCCATTTGTTCCATATTATCATTCAGGAATTTCATCGCTTCAGGCCATTGATTGCGGTTGTGAATACTAACACCATCAAGCTGAACATAGACCCGGGAAATTACTTTCCCTTCAGGAAGTTCATACTCTTCCTCAAATATGGAATTGGGTAGATATTCTGTGGTTAGGATTTTTTTCAGCGAAAGTAGCTTTTCAAAATAATATTCGCGAATCAGTGGATCTTCATCTATAACATCTATAGAAACCTGGGCGAATTTTCGGTTAAAAGTAAATTTTAATTCAAGCTCTTTAATTCCGGTGTTATAAAGCAACCATTTTCGTCGGAAAACGATACCAAAACTCGTCCAGAACTGCTGTCTTAATTTTTTGCTTTCGGCTTTGCTAAACATATTAGATAAAATAAGCCAGTAAAATTCCGCCAACAATCACTGCCAACTTGGAAATATTAAATTTATGATTTTTAGAAGCTTCAAATAAAATAGTAGTAGAAACGTGCAGAAAAATACCAATTACCAGCGCGTTAATATAAATTGAAATATCCTGAAGTAAACTAAATTGCGATTTAAAGAAACTTCCTAGCGGCGTCATTAAAGCAAAAACCGCCAGAAATAATCCGACTTTAATTTTACTCAAATTAGAATGGATAAGAAAAACCGACAGTATGGTCGCCACCGGAATTTTATGAATTACGACTCCGTGTAAGATATGATCGCCTTCATCCATAGGGAAACCTTCCAGAAATGCGTGAATACTCAAACTAATCAATAATAGGATTGGGAATTTTTTCATTCCTTCCTGGTGGTGCAAATGCCCGTGTTCAACTCCTTTAGAAACAAATTCGAGGATTATTTGCAGCAGTAAGCCCAACATTATAAAAATACCAACTTCTTCGGTTCCGTTTAGATAAACTTCGGGCAGTAATTCAAAAATGGTAACTGCCAGGAGATAAGCACCGCTAAAACTAAGTAACAGCTTAAAACCAATAGAGGAGGAGGGTTTTAAGAAAATGGCAATAAGGTAACCGGCAATTACAGAAATTAAAGGTAAAATGTAGATCATTAATTAAGTCAAAAATAATTAGTAAAATTGCTCAAGGCACACTCCAGAGCCTCTACCGAAGTTAATCGGGAGTAAAAAATAAAAAATTAACACCAGCCACAACGATTTTCAATCCTTATTGTAAGGAGTTAAAAAGATAAGTCGTAAAAGCATTGGTAATATTTCAGCATCCCCAGCCGGCAATACTAATATTCAGCAAAATTACCCTATTTTTGTGGACTGTAAAAAACCGATATGGAAAATAATTTTAAAATGATTGCCAAGACCATGTATGGTTTTGAGCCAGTTCTGGCTAAAGAATTAATGGCACTTGGCGCTATGGATGTAAAAGAGGGAACCAGAAATGTAAGTTTTGTAGGTGATAAAGGCTTTATGTATAAAGCGAATTTATGCCTTAGAACTGCAATTAAAATTCTTAAACCATACCAAAGTTTTAAAATATTTTCTGAAGAAGACCTTTACAAGAAAATTTACGAGTTACCCTGGGAAGATTTTATGGATGTAGACGATACCCTGGCTATTGATGCCACAGTACATTCTGAAACTTTTACGCATTCCCAATATATTTCCTTAAAAACAAAAGATGCCATTGTAGACCGATTTCGGGATAAGTTTGATAAAAGACCAAATGTAGATCTTGATTTTCCAACTTTGAGGGTGAATATTCATATTGAAAAGAATTTTTGTAATGTTTCTTTTGATTCTTCAGGCCAGTCTTTGCACAAACGTGGATATAAGACCGCGACCAATATTGCGCCCATAAACGAGGTTTTGGCCGCTGGGATGTTATTACTTTCTGGTTGGGACGGGCAGTGCGATTTTCTGGATCCCATGTGCGGAAGTGGAACTATTTTAATTGAAGCCGCAATGATTGCGTGCAATATTCCACCAAATTTAAACCGAAAGGAATTCGCTTTTGAGCGTTGGAAAGATTGGGACGAAAATCTTTTTGAAAAAATTGAAGAGTCGGTACTTAAAAAAGTACGGGAATTTCATTTTACTATTCAGGGGTATGACACTGCACCTTCGGCAGTACACAAAGCCATTGATAATATTGAAAATGCCAATCTCACTGAATTTATTAAAGTAAAAAGACAGGATTTCTTTGCCTCTGAAAAAGAAGGGGAAAGGCATTTACATATGTTGTTTAATCCGCCGTATGGAGAACGTTTGGAGATTGATATGCCGAAATTCTATAAAGAAATTGGAGATACACTGAAGCAGGCCTACCCGGGAACCGATGCCTGGTTTATCACGTCTAATCTTGAAGCTATAAAACACGTTGGCTTAAGACCTTCCCGAAAAATTAAGCTTTACAACGGCGCACTGGAATCTAAACTACTGAAATACCAGATTTACCAGGGATCGAAGAAAGCGAAGTTTCAGGAGTAGGGATGAAGTATAATTTTATTGCATATCCTTATTTCTTCGGAAACTTTTTAGAAACTCACTCGCTGTCATTACCGGAAGTGAAGATTCCTGAAAATCTTTTCCATTTCTGGTAATTATAATTTCAGATTCTGAAGCTATTGCACTAAAATACTGAAGTGAATCTTCAAAATCTTTGAAATTTGAGTTAAGTCCTTTTTCAATTATTTCTTCATCAACTTTAGAAATCTCACATAAAATCTTGAGTTTTCTAAGTTTTTCTTTTGCGATTTTTGGAGACTCAAATTTGGATAGAAAGTAGTTTACGGTGGCAAAAGATATAGGAGAAACTATTAAGACGATATTTCCTTTATCTGCCAACGTTGCAAGTTGCACAGCAGGTTTATAGAATGGTTCTCTTTCTCCCAATAAATCCAGAACGATATTAGTATCTATAAAAATTCTCCTGCTCATTTATATTTATCCAATAAGTGATCAGAATATTCCTTTTTATAGTCTAAATCGGGTGGGAGCTTTTTACCGGTAGAAATACTTTTTACAAATGGAGAAATTTCCAAACCCTCGTTACTTTTTTCATTTGTGAGCGATTGTAAATACGCTTCTACAATTTTTGATAAACTAAGTTGTTGATTAGAAGCATATTTCTTTGCTCTTTCAATTACTTCCTTATTGAGCTTTAATGTGAGTTTTGTATTCATAGCTCTTATTTTACACATGTAAATTTAAGAAATTTATCCGTATGAAATAAAAAAGAAGAATTTCATAAATCGCTATTTCTTATAAAAAGGAATCAAATAACTAATGGTGTAGCCATAACCAACTCCAATATTACTATCGTCGTAGGTTCGGTTAAATCCTGGAATTGCGAGGTTGTCAAAATTATCTGGGGTGCTCTGAAATAGCCTGCGTTTCAGTTGTACATTCACTGAAAGGAATAAATTATTTAAAACTTCAACTTTAATCCCCGCAATCAATTCAACCCAGTTCGCGGTTAATCCTGAATATTCTATGGTTTCAGAACGAATATCAGGTTCAAAAAAGGGATTGGTGGTATAGATTTGATATTCTTCAACATCTTGCGTAAAGGTTGAAAATCCATAACGAGCGCCAACAAAAATAAGGTTTTCCATACCTGTCCAGTTTTCGTAGGCATTATAATCTGCTCCTATTTTCACATAACTTCCGCGAGATGTAATGCTAATATTATCTTCAGCATAACCAATACTTTCATTTCCTAATTCTGCAGCAGCGTAATAATCTTTATAAACCCGGTAATCTCCTAAGATCTCAAACCCGGAATAATCATCCTGGAAAGCAGTTCTTAAAAGCTTACTAATATCGGCCCCAACCCGAAGCCCAAATTTTTCACGGTTGGCCAAACTATCTTCTATTGCTTTTTCCTGTACTGTTGTTTCCTGACTTAGCAATGGAGCAGCAAAAAACAGAAATAGGATGCTAAAAAAATATGCTGATATGTGATTCTGTATCATCTTCAATATTGGGTTCTTCTATAATATAAGAATCTATCCATTCGCCTTCTTCCCCGCCTTCAATGGTTAATTTAAGGCTATTATAAATTACTTTATAGGCACACGCACGGTTTACATAAACTTCTTCGGTCCCGTAGGTAAATGTTAAAGTATCTGTATCTGGTGTAAATTCCGGGTCTTCGTCGTCTTCTTCTGCATCAAAAAGCGTAAAGGTATAGGTGCTAGTATTTTGATCTGTTCTTAATGGAATTTGAATAGTATCAGGATTTATTCTTTGGTATAAAGTCTTTATAGAATCGCTTACCATAGACCTTACGCTTAAATTGGTAGGGCTTTTATAGCTTTCACGATCATTAACATCATAAAAGCTCAAGATGAGCATAGGTGTAGTTTGGGTGCTTTCAGGACAAATATCGTCGCGCTGGCACCCCATAATTAGTATTAGTAAAACTACACCTGGTACAAGAATTTTTAAAATACTTCTATTCATTTATTTTCTTTCTAAACACACAACATTCTCCACATGATGAGTTTGCGGAAACATATCTACGGGCTGTACCCTGGTAACTTTATAATATTCGTCTAATAAAGATAGATCCCTTGCCTGCGTGGCAGAGTTGCAACTTACGTAAACAATGCGTTGTGGCAATATACCAATTATTTGAGCAATCACATCTTTGTGCATCCCGTCTCGTGGCGGATCTGTAATTATAACGTCTGGCTGGCCGTGATTATTGATAAATTCTTGAGAAAAAACTTTTTTCATATCGCCAACAAAAAACTCTGCATTGTTAATTTGGTTGCGTTCGGCATTTTCTTTGGCATCAATAATCGCTTCCGGAACAACTTCAACCCCAATTACTTTTTTCGCTTTTTTTGCAACAAATTGAGCGATAGTTCCGGTTCCTGTATAAAGATCGTAAACTATTTCGTCTCCTTTTAGATCAGCAAAATCGCGCGTAATTTTATACAATTCATAAGCCTGGGCCGAATTGGTTTGGTAAAAAGACTTTGCGTTTATTTTAAACTGAAGTCCTTCCATTTGCTCAAAAATATGGTCACGGCCTTTATAACAAACAACTTCCTGGTCGTAAATAGTATCGTTCCCTTTTTCATTTATTACATACTGAAGCGAAGTAATCTCTGGAAACATTTCTAATACCGCATCTAATAACAATACCCGCTTTGCTTTGTCTTCGTGAAAAAACTGAATTAGCACCATGATTTCACCGGTAGAGGAGGTGCGTATCATTAAAGTTCGTAATAAACCTTCCTGTTTACGGGCATTAAAAAAGCTAAGACCATTAGAAGTAGCAAATTCTTTTATGAAATTTCTAATGGCATTGCTGGGATCTTCCTGAAGGTGGCACTTTTTAATATCGAGTATTTTATCCCACATTCCCGGAATATGAAATCCAAGGGCATTTTTATCGTCAAAATCTTTACCGCTGTTTATTTCTTCAGGTGTGAGCCAGCGGCTATCACTAAATGAAAATTCCATTTTATTACGATAAAAATAAATTTCTTTGCTTCCTAAAATAGGGGTAACCTCTGGCAGTTCAACCTTACCAACCCGAATAAGGTTATTTAAAACTTCGTCCTGTTTATATTCCAGCTGATATTTATAACCCATATTTTGCCATTTGCAACCTCCGCAAGTTCCAAAATGCTGGCAAACGGGTTCTACACGTTTGTCTGAAAATTGATGAAAATTAACCGCTGTGCCCTGGTAGTAAGATTTTCGTTTTTTAGTAGTTTTTATATCGGCTACATCGCCGGGAACCACGTTATCTATAAATATAACTCTACCATCTGGTGATTTCCCGATTCCTTTTCCTTTTCCGCCGGCACCGGTAACTTCTACGGCTTCAAATACCTTGTTTTTATTCCTTCTTCCCATAGCGCAAAAATAGAATAATTGTGAAGATTTATTCCCTGTGTTCCTAAAAATTCCCACAAACATTTAGTAATTTGCGAAAACTTAAATAATGGATGATTTCTCTCCCCTGTGACCTTATTTTATAGGCACAAAAGAAGGAATTATAGAATTATTGATTTTTAAAAAAATTGAACATGTCTTTACCAAAAATTACATCTTCAAAAGAAGCTATTGAATTAGAAGACCAGTATGGTGCTCATAATTACCATCCTTTACCTGTGGTGCTTAGCCGCGGCGAGGGTGTTCACGTTTGGGATGTAGAAGGAAATAAATATTACGATTTTCTTTCAGCCTATTCTGCAGTAAACCAGGGACACTGCCATCCAAAAATAGTTGATGCGCTTTGTAACCAGGCTGCTACGCTTACGCTTACTTCCAGGGCTTTTCATAACGACGTATTAGGACCGTATGAAAAGTTTGCAACAGATTATTTTAAATTCGACAAGTTGCTGCCTATGAATACCGGGGCAGAAGCTGTTGAAACCGCGATCAAAATTGCAAGAAAATGGGCTTACGAAAGAAAAGGAGTCAAAGAAACTGAAGCCCAAATAATTGTTTGTGAAAACAATTTCCACGGAAGAACAACCACGATTATTTCTTTTTCTAACGATGAAGGTGCCAGGAAGAATTTTGGCCCATACACACCCGGATTTATAAAAATCCCTTACGATGATATTGATGCGCTGGAAAAAGTGCTAAAAGAGAATGATAATATTGCAGGTTTTCTTGTAGAACCAATTCAGGGAGAAGCGGGAGTTTATGTACCTTCTGAAGGTTACCTGAAAAAAGCCCGAGAACTTTGTAAAGAAAATAACGCTTTATTTATTGCAGATGAAGTGCAAACCGGAATTGCTCGTACCGGGCAATTACTGGCAGTAGACCACGAAGAGGTGAAGCCAGATATGGTAATTCTTGGAAAAGCAATTTCCGGCGGTGTTTATCCCGTATCTGCTGTTTTGGCCAATAATGAGGTGATGGATGTAATTCAGCCCGGACAACACGGTTCTACTTTTGGTGGAAACCCATTAGCCGGCGCTGTAGCAACTGCTGCCCTTGAAGTAATTCGCGATGAAAATTTAGCTGAAAATGCCGAAAAACTTGGGAATCTTTTTAGAAGATTACTCAACGATTTTATACGTGATTCCAATATAGTAGAATTGGTTAGAGGAAAAGGCTTATTAAATGCTATTGTTATAAACGATTCAGAAGATAGTTCTACTGCCTGGGATATTTGTATGGCGCTAAAAGAAAACGGACTTTTAGCCAAGCCAACCCATGGCAATATTATTCGTTTTGCTCCGCCATTAGTAATGAATGAAGAGCAAATTAGAGATTGTGTAAATATCATTACCACTACACTAAAACAATTTGAGAAATAAATATTTATCAAATAATTAAAAAGGAAAAGCCAGCTAGAAATAGCTGGCTTTTCTTATTTTCAAAAAGAAAAGGATCTATTGATTTTGTTCAATTTCCCTTAAAATTTCATTTTGCATCTCATAGATCCCATCTACTCCGCCATACATAATAAACATTACAATAGTGCTTATTAAACTAATAGCGCTTAGGATAAGGCCAATAATAGCAAGAATTTTACCGGTTTTTACGTTCTGGTACCCGGTGTATAATTCAGGTTGGGCATTGTAGATCTCGGTAGCCCTTTTTGCCATTACAAGCGCAATAATTCCGAAGATAATTCCCAGAATACCGTAACAGCAGCATCCTATAATTGAGAGAATACCGAAAATTAAAATTAAAGTTGAATTTGGTAATTGTTGTCTTTCCATAAAGATTAGTTTATTGGGTTAGTTGGATTAATTGATTCATTTTTATTAAATAGCTAATTAGCATTACCGCCCCGCTCAAAATAATTAGTCCGATTTTTATTTGAAAATCGTATCTAAATTTTACGAAGAGATTCAGGATGAGAAATGCAAGTAAAAATAAAATAGGATAGATAGCCGGAAACATTAAAAATGCCTGGGTAAATTCTGCTCTAAAAACAAGTAATAAGGCGCGTTGACCCCCACAGCCAAAACAATCCACTCCAAAGAGACTTTTGTTAAGACAGGGCAACATAAAATCTTCCATAATTAATTTTTAATGCTAATTTTTTTGGTGAATTCCATATTGTTAGAAGAAATTAATTTCAGGACATAAATTGCGTCCTGTAGTCCTGAAGTAGGCAGTGTATAATTTGCACTTCCACCTGGTAATGTTTTATTATAAATCATTTGCCCATTAAGGTCGTATAACAAAATTTGTTTTACATCGGTTTCAAGCATTTTAATCTCCAATTGCGCTTTTATATTATTTTGAACAATAAGAGCTTCAGGTATTAAAAAATCTAATTCTTCTACTGGTAATTCAGATTGCAAATTATCTTCATTTTCCTCAATAAAACTAATAAAAAATCGATTGCTATAGTTTCCTTTTGGTAAATCTATTGAAAATATATCTTTATTTAACCGAAAATTAGATTCTAACTCAGCATCAAAAATATACACATTTTCATTCTCAAATTGTCTAAAATCATCAAGTTGAAAGCTTAATGAAGCATTTTCTGTTAAATTAATTAGCAACGGAATTTTATCATTTTTTCTAAACGGTCTTACCTGTATATTATAAAATGCTTCTTCAATATTCCATCCCACATCATTTTGCAAAACCCCATATATCTTTGCATCCATTGCCCAATCATAATCTTTAGAAGAATCTTCCCTAAAAGCTAAAAGTAGGGCACGGGTGTAGAGGCTATTTACTATTACATTGAGTTTTAAAAGCGGAATCTCACTTTTTTGCTGATTTTTAAACTCTGAAGTTTGTGAATTTTCCTGTTGAAACCTTCTTTGCGAATTTTTAAAATGAATATAGCCGTCGTTTCTTCCGCTTAGCATAAAACCCTGAGCAATTGGGGTATATTCGCGAGCAATTTCACTACCGCTTTCTCCCGAACTTCCTGTTTCTTCACCTGCACCGTTATAAGTTTTAAAAACTGCTGGCGCATAAGCATTTGCCCCCGGCGAATAAGAACCATAACCACCTTCATAGTCTTTTAGGTTATGAGAATCACCATTATTTTTAGAATCCCAAAAATAAGCAATGCCTGTGCTAGCGGGATTTTCCATTAAAAAACTTTGTAAATGTAGAGCAGAGGGATAAGGATTGCCCACCAAAACTGCCTGGTCCTTATTTATTGAAACTTTTATCTCGCCATCATTAGGTAAACCTCTAAAATCGTATCGCTGGCTATTACCTGGATTATTTTCAACTCCGTTAACGAGTCTGGGGTCAGTGCCATTTACACCTTTCATAGTAAAGCCTTCTCCCGGTGCAACATCAAAATTAACACCTACGTGCTGCCAGTCATTATACTCACTGCCAGAATATTTATAAATCCAGCGGCGAGAAATTCTTAAAGGGTGGGAAGTGCCTTCTAAACTTCCTGTAATATGAACCGGAGTACTATTGGTTTTGTTCTTGGGTTGAAAAATTACAGCACCAAATTGGTTTTGGCTAATATTATCTTTAACTGGCAAGGCCCAGTAATTATAATCAAACGCATTAGAAGTGCCTTCCTGGAAAACCGAGAGTAAGCCATTCCCATAATTGAGATTTGTGCTTTTTTCCCCCTGTAATAATTGCGATTCTTTTCTAAGGTAAATGCTTGCTTCAGTTTCCGGATTGTTGTTTTTTTCTAAATTGATATTGTCTTCAACATACAAAAAACGATCGCTAAGATAAATATAGGAGTCTCCGGAAGTCGAAGGCGAAATGTGTAATTGAGCATTTCCGTAGTAAAAAGAGAAAATAAAAGCTAAGAAGTATATTTGCCTCATAATTCCTGTAACTTTGCAGAAAATACAAGAACCGTTATTTTAAACATTTTACAAATAAGGGATAACAGGTAAAAAAATGAATAATTCTCAAGTAAGAAATACAATTTTAATTGTAGTAGGTGGCGCACTTTTAATTTACGCGATTGCAGCTGAAGGAGCTCATGCTTACTTTAAGATTATTGGTTTAGTCACTATTATGCTAGGTCTATATCGTGCAACAAATTTTTGGGTAGAGACAAAAGACGATCATAAAGAAGACGAAAATAACGAGTAATGGAGCTGAAAAAAGGGGATAAAGTGGCAGTTTTAGATGATGTGCTGGAAGGTTATGTATTAAAAACTGAAGCCGGCACCGTTTATATTGAAACTACCGATGGTTTTGAAATGGAATTTTCTGCAGCGGAATTAGTGAAAATTGAAACCCCAATTGAAGCTTTATCTGATGATATTGATTTTGAAAAGGTTTTAGCTGAAAAAAAGTTACCTCCAAAACCCAAATCACAACGCATAAAGCCGAAAGAAAGAAACCTGCCTCCAATGGAAGTAGATTTGCATATTGAAAAACTTACCACTTCTTCCCGCGGAATGAATAATTACGATATGCTGAACCTACAATTAGAAACTGCAAAACGGCAAATAGAATTCGCAATGAGAAAACGAATTCAGAAAATTGTGTTTATTCACGGGGTAGGCGAGGGAGTCTTAAAAGCCGAATTGGATTTTTTACTGGGCCGATACGACAACCTTAAATTTTACGATGCCGATTACCAAAAATATGGTCTCGGTGCTACAGAAGTCTATTTCTTTCAGAATGTTTAATCTTCTGTATTAGTTTCTTCTTCACTATTTTCGTTATCACCTTCTCCCTCTTCATTTTCCTGTTGAAGGTTAGTAAATTGCTGGAAAGGAATTCTTGTAACATCCAGCCTTCCCAGGATATAAGAATCAAACCGAATATCTTCGCCGCTTCCATCCTGTCTAATTAAATTAAAATTTTTAATCTCAATGGTAGATCTATAACTTCTTGTAATATGATGATCTAATTGAAGATCGTGTTCAAAATTAGGATCAAAAATATTTTCATTTAAATAATTTGGGAATCCATCTACTTCAGCCGTATTTATAGGACTTAGAAAGGCATCGTTATTTTCGTCAATAGCTCTTTGCACATCCTCAGGATCAATTTCGTGGCGGGTTAAAACCCCATCACCATCATCATCGGGATCAAGATAATTGGGTATTCCATCTTCATCTGTATCTAAATAACCTTCTTCTGTTGCAGGATCTTCAGGGCTGGCATTTTTTTCATCAGCCGTAGGGACATTATCATTATCATCATCAATATCTAAATAATCTGGGATACCATCACCATCAGTATCCAGATGGCTACCGTTGGGATCATATCCTTCTTCGCCATTGGGTACGCCATCCCCATCGGCGTCGGCATCGAGGCTTATATCATTAAACCTGGTTCTGATTATTGCAACTCCGCCCGCAGAAACATATTCTTCTATAACCCTGGGAGATCCTGGAGGTACTCCCTTACAAAAATATTCCCCTCCGGTAATCTCACTGTCATAAATTCTGTAAACCAGTCGGTTATCTTCTCCCGAGAGATTAATTACTATTGAATCATTGACCTCCAGCGTTAAAATTTTCTGCGTAAGCGTATCATTTAAACGATTATCTTTTAATTCTAAAGACATAGACTCATAAACATCTTCATTATTAACTGCCCAAAGCACTTTTTTACCATCAATTTCACATAAAGTTAGATCACTGTTTTCTAAATCGAAACTGGTCACGGTAATATCCCCGTCGTCACAGGAATAAAGGGCAAAAGAGAAAAATAAAGCTGCAAGAATCTTTTTCATAGTATGGTAATATATTCAAAGTGAAACAAAAATAGCGGAATTCAGGATTTTTAGGGCAGGTTCTTTTAAATAATTTTATTTCGTTTAATTTTGCGGCAATGAAAAATGTATATCTTGATTC
Source organism: Salegentibacter sp. BDJ18 (assembly GCF_017579965.1). Taxonomy (NCBI): domain Bacteria; kingdom Pseudomonadati; phylum Bacteroidota; class Flavobacteriia; order Flavobacteriales; family Flavobacteriaceae; genus Salegentibacter; species Salegentibacter sp. BDJ18. Next base: position 292,505 of record NZ_JAFLQX010000023.1, on the reverse strand, counting down.
TGCCGCGACCACGCAAATGCGTGATGAAGTAATTAACCGAATGACCTCTGTGATGAAAGAGGTTTATGGTAATCCTTCTTCTACTCATTCTTTTGGGAGATCTGCTAAATCTTTAATAGAGCAGGCGCGTAAAACCGTTGCCGGTTATTTGAATGTAAAAGCTTCAGAAATAATTTTCACTTCTGGTGGTACTGAAGCCGATAACCTGGCTTTAAATTCCGCGGTTCGTGATCTTGGAGTTAAGCGAATAATCACTTCAAAAATTGAACACCACGCGGTTTTGTATACCGTAGAGCAGCTTCAGGATTGTTTTGATGTAGAGGTAGTTTATGTTGATTTAGATTCCTGCGGAAATATTGATGTAGCACAATTAGAAAAATTGCTAAATGCTTCCGATAAAAAGACGTTGGTTAGCCTGATGCACGTAAATAACGAGATTGGGAATAAACTGGATATTAAAAAAGTCGGAGAACTGTGTAAAGAACATCACGCTTTATTTCATTCAGATTGTGTACAGTCGGTGGGACATTATGATCTCGATTTTAGTGAAATTCCGGTAGATTTTACCGCGGTAAGCGCCCATAAATTTCACGGCCCAAAAGGTGTGGGATTTGCTTTTATTAGAAAAAACAGCGGATTAAAACCACTTATTTTTGGAGGAGAGCAGGAGCGTGGCCATCGTGCCGGTACAGAAGGGGTTCATAATATTGTAGGCCTGGAAGAAGCTCTAAAACTATCTTTAGATAATTTAGCCGAAGAAAAAGCCTATATAAGTGATCTAAAAGCTCATTTTATTTCAAAATTAAAAGCCGAAATTCCCGGAGTGAAATTTAACGGAGATTGTTCCGATTTGGAAAAAAGCACCTACACCCTGGTAAATGTATGTTTGCCGGTGCCTGCAGATAAAGCTTTAATGTTATTATTTCAATTAGATTTAAAAGGAATTGCCTGTTCTAAAGGTAGTGCCTGCCAAAGTGGAAGTGATAAAGGTTCTCATGTGCTAAATGCATTTTTAGAAGAAGAAGACCTTAAAAAACCATCGGTACGGTTTTCATTTTCGAGATTTAATACCAGGGAAGAGTTGGATTATGTGGTAAATACGCTTAAAGAATTTATTGAATCTTAAAGTTTTTTCCTGAAGCTGACCTGAATCATATTTTTTAGTTTTTAATCGCTGTTTCTTTGTAAAGAAAATACCCCATTTGGGTTTGAAAATATAAAGTTATGGCTGAAAAACACGAATATCAGGTAGATCTTACCTGGTTAGAAGACCGAAAAGGAGAAGTTAGCTCTCCCGAATTAACCGATACTATTGAAACAGCAACCCCGCCAGATTTTCCAAAAGGAATGCCCAACATTTGGTCTCCTGAACATTTTCTGGTTGCCGCGGTAGAAAGTTGTTTGATGACAACCTTCCTGGCAATTGCTGAAAATTCTAAACTGGAGTTTATCAGTTTTAAATCTAAAGCAATTGGAAAACTGGATAAAGTTGAAGGTAAATTTCAAATGACAGAAATTATCCTAAAACCGGTTTTGGAAATTTCCGACGAAAATAATGCTGAAAGAGCAAAACGCATCATAGAAAAAAGTGAAAAAGCCTGTTTAATCTCCAACTCGATAAAAAGTAAAATTATACTGGAAGCTGAGGTTGTAATTGCTTCGGTGGAGAAAGTTTAATCATTTCTCTTCTTACATAATGTTAATTCGTTAATGCGAGCGAGGCACCAGCGCGGCAATCTTTTGTTTTGAAGCGACTCTATCAAAAAAATAGAATTATTCAAGCACAGATTGCCACGTAGGCTATCAACTCCTTGCAATGACGTGGTGTTTTTTTGTCATTGCGAGCGAGGCACGAGCGCGGCAATCTTTTGTTTCGAGGCGATTCTATCAAAAAAACAGAATTATTCAAGCAAAGATTGCCACGTCGGCTAACGCCTTCTCGCAATGACGTGGTCTTTTTTCGTCATTGCGAGCGAGGCACGAGCGTGGCAATCTTTTGTTCTGAAGTGACTCTATCAAAAAAAACAGAATTATTCAAGTACAGATTGCCACTTTGGCTATCGCCTATTCGCAATGACGTGGTGTTTTTTTTGTCATTGCGATCCCGATGATAAGCGGGAGAAGCAATCTTTTGTTTTGAAGCGACTCTATCAAAAAATAGATTATTCAACCGCAGATTGCCACGTCGGCTATCGCCTCCTCGCAATGACGACTTAACCAAAAACCGATAACCGACAACTGAGAACTGAGAACCGAGAACGGAGAACCGAAATCAAAACAATGTTTTCCTAAAACAATTTTTGTTGGTATCTTTGCAGCCCTAAAAATCGTTTAACTTCTATAGAAACAGGCAGGTGTATGGATAATAAGAAGGTCGCATTTTATACTTTGGGTTGTAAGCTCAATTTTTCAGAAACTTCTACCATTGCAAGATCTTTTAAAGAGGAAGGTTTTGAACGCGTAGAATTTACTGAAACTGCCGATATTTATGTAATCAATACCTGTTCGGTTACTGAAAATGCCGACAAACGCTTTAAAACCATCGTGAAACAAGCGCAAAAAGTGAACGAAGATGCGTTTGTAATTGCCGTGGGTTGCTATGCACAATTGAAACCAGAGGAACTTGCAGATGTAGATGGCGTAGATTTAGTGCTTGGGGCGACTGAAAAATTTAAAATCACCGATTATCTAAACGACCTATCTAAAAATGAAATGGGCGAAGTTCACTCTTGCGAGATCAACGAAGCCGATTTTTATGTTGGGGCATATTCCATAGGAGACAGAACCCGGGCGTTTTTGAAAGTTCAGGATGGGTGTGATTATAAATGTACGTATTGTACCATTCCGCTGGCACGTGGAATTTCCCGAAGTGATAAACTGGAAAATGTTTTGACCAATGCCGCTGAAATTTCAGCAAAAGGAATTAAAGAAATTGTTCTTACCGGCGTAAATATTGGCGATTATGGAAAAGGAGAATTAGGTAATAAAAAACACGAACATACTTTTCTTGATTTGGTAAAAGCCTTAGATGAGGTAGATGGTATTGAACGTTTAAGGATTTCTTCTATTGAGCCGAATTTACTGAAAAACGAAACCATAGATTTTGTAGCTGAGAGTAATACGTTTGTGCCTCATTTTCATATTCCATTACAAAGTGGAAGTGATGCTTTACTTAAATTGATGAAGCGTCGTTATATGAGTTCTCTTTATACCAATAGGGTAACGCAAATTAAGCGAGTAATGCCCAATGCCTGTATTGGCGTAGATGTTATTGTTGGCTTTCCCGGCGAAACTGAAGAACGTTTCCTGGAAACCTATAATTACTTAAATGAATTAGATATTTCTTACCTGCACGTTTTTACTTATTCTGAAAGGGATAATACTCCGGCAGCAGAAATGGAAAGTGTGGTTCCCACTAAAGTAAGAAAAAAGCGTAGCAAAATGCTGCGTGGCCTTTCAGCTAAAAAAAGACGGGCGTTTTACGAAAGTCAGTTAGGAAATACCTCTACCGTACTTTTTGAAGGGGAAAATAAAGAAGGATACATTCACGGCTTTACAGAGAACTATGTAAAGGTAAAAGCGCCCTGGGACCCGGCATTGGTAAATACACTTCACCAAATAGAACTGACTTCAATAGATGAAGATGGCCTGGTTAGGTTTAAATTTGCTTTAGAAAAAGTAGCGGTTTAAATATTAATTCCAACCGGTAACAAGTCTTTATATTTTCTTCTGTTCTTTCGTATAAATTTGGCAACATCGGGGCTGGTAGGCATTACACGTGTATTTCGCTCTTTAATTTCTTCTAAGACAGCTTCAATAAAAACATCCATATAGCCTTGCTCTTTAAGTGCTTCAGGCATAAAAACTTTGGTTAAGAAGATTTTTCGTTCCTGTTGAGCGTATTCTATGGTGGCAAGTTGTTGATTTATAGTTGTTTCAAACTGTCTTAAAAACTCATTATCGGTAATTATAATTTCTTCGGCATTCATCATTTCTCTATTTTCTGTTATAAACCATTAAATCAGTGAAATTAGTCGCAATTTGCGAAAATCTTCAGCTAGAATATTTTTTGGATGGTTAGTGTAAAGGTAGGTAAATAAAGCCTTTAAAGCTGAATTATTAACAGCAAACAATAAAATTACAGGCTTTAAAAAATTCTCCATTATTTTTAATCTTTCAATTGTGAAAGCCAAATAAATAGCAGTAATTTTGAAGTGAAAACTACCCAGAGACAAGCTTTGGGAGTATTTAAATGAAATATTCGAATATAATAATTAGAATATTTCAAAATTCAATTCTTACGTAAATTTAAGGCATTAAGCCAATGTTAAGTGTTATATACTTGTTAAAATGACTGAAGAAAACCAGTTGATTCATGTTTATTTTATGCCTGGTATGGCTGCTAATTCTTCCATTTTTGAGTTTATAAAACTCCCTGAAGATCGTTTTAAAATCCATTTTTTAGAATGGATGATTCCTAAGAAAGATGAAAGTCTAAAAAATTACGCCGCCCGCATGAATAAATATGTAGAGCATGATAACGCCGTATTAATTGGAGTTTCTTTTGGCGGGATTATTGTTCAGGAAATGGCAAAGGGTCTTAAGCTTAAAAGGCTTATTATAATTTCTAGTGTAAAATGCAGGGAAGAGTTACCAAGGCGCATGCGCTATGCCGCTAGCACCGGTTTGTTTAAACTAATTCCCACCAGTTTACTGGATTATGTAGATCATTTTGAAAAAATTGCGGTAGGAGATTTTATAAAAAAAAGAGCAAAACTTTACCGGCAATATCTTTCGGTTAGGAATCAGCGTTATTTAGACTGGGCTATAGAAAATATGGTTTTATGGAATTGTGCCAAAGCTCAAAAAGGAATTGTGCATATTCACGGCGATAAAGACGAGATCTTTCCTATAAAATATATTTCAGATTGTATTACGGTAAAAGGTGGGACTCATATAATGATTTTGAATCGTTACCGTTGGTTTAATAAGTACCTTCCTGAAATTATTCTTTCAGGAAAAATTGAAGAGAAAAATAAAAAATTGATTTAATATGAAAATTTTAAAATCTGCATTAGTTATAGTGGGACTTTTCACTATTGTGTTTGTAAGTATACAAGCTGCCCAACAGTCTCGCGAAACCGGGAAGGAAAACACCAATGCATCTGCTGAAGCTAATCAAAAAGAGCGGCCGGTAAAAGATTATAATATCTACGCGCTTCCAATGCCCGAAAATATAAACTTTGCGGGAGAAGAAGTGCCTATAAACGATCCTGATATTTACGAAAGGATGGATAGGGAATTGCTGGTAAATACCTACTGGCAATCTAACGCTTTGCTTTTAATAAAGCGTGCCAATCAATATTTCCCAATTATAGAACCTATTCTGAAGGAAGAAGGCGTGCCAGACGATTTTAAATACCTGGCCGTAATTGAAAGCGGATTAACCCAGGCGGTTTCTCCTGCAGGCGCCAAAGGTTTTTGGCAAATTATGGAAGGCACAGGGAAAGATTATGGCTTGGAAATAAACGGAAACGTAGACGAGCGTTACCATATTGAAAAATCTACCAGAGTAGCAGCCGATTATCTGAAAAAATCTAAAGAGAAATTTGGAACCTGGACGATGGCCGCTGCAGCTTACAATGCGGGAAACAGGGGGGTTGAGAGACAATTGGATCGCCAAAAAGTAGATAATTATTACGAATTATTACTTGGAGAAGAAACCGGAAGATATATGTTTAGAATTTTAGCGCTAAAAGAAATTTTAAGCAATCCTGAAAAGTATGGCTTCAATTTTGAAGAAAAGCATCTTTATAAGCATATACCAACCAAAACAGTTAAAGTAGATACGGTAGTGAAAGATTTTGCCGATTTTGCGCATCATTTTGATATTAATTATAAGATCTTAAAAATTCATAATCCCTGGCTTAGGGAAGCACATTTAAATAATGCCTCCAGAAAGGAATACGAGATTAAGATCCCAGCAGAGAAAACTTACACCGCGGTAAAGTAAATGAATGCTTTACTGGATAATTTTTGGTGGGTACTTCTAACTATCAATTTTATAGTTGTTTTTATAACGGCCGGTTACGAATTAATGCATTTTAGGGAACCGGTAAAAAGTATTTCGCTCATTTTTGCACTTTTTGTACTACCGGTTATAGGCCTGTTGGTCTATTACTTTTTTGCCCAGGAATTTAGGAAAAGTAAGTTATTTAACCGTAAAAAGCTATACGACCAGAAGATTATTAAGCATTGGGAAGATAAGCTAATGCTTAATAAAAAAGATCTGGTTAATTTAAACCAGGAGTGTGTTAATCAAAAGATCAAGCTGGTTCACTTACTGCAAAATAATCAAAAGAAACCGGTTACTTTCTTAAATAAAGTCCGTGTCCTTATAAATGGCGAAAATAAGTTCTCAGCCTTATTTGAAGATATTAAGAAAGCTCAGGATCATATTCATATAGAATATTACATTTTTAATAGCGGTAGAATAGGAAACCGCCTTATTTTATTGCTATGTGAAAAGGCGGAAGAAGGGGTGAAAGTACGGGTGAGTTACGATTATGTTGCGAGCAGACTTTCTTCAAAAGCGGTTAAAAAGATGAAATCCTACGGAATTGAAATTTATCCGTTTATGCCGGTTTGGTTTCCCAATTTAACCCGAAAATTAAATTATCGCAATCATCGAAAAATGGCGATTATAGACGGGAATATTGGGTTTGTTGGAGGAATTAATATTTGTGATGAATATGTGAATTTTGAAGAAAATCCGCAGGAAAAAATGTTCTGGAGAGATACTCACCTTAGAATTGAAGGTCACGCCGTAAAATCTTTGCAGGCTCAATTTCTTTTGAATTTCAATTTTATTAGTGGAAAAGAACTTAAAATTAAAGATAGTTTTTTTCCGAAGATAGATTTAACCGAAAATACTGCGGTTCAAATTGCCGCCAGTGGCCCCGATACCGATTGGCAAAATATTATGGAAGCCATTCTAACCGCAATAAATACTGCTGATAAATATATTTATATAACCACACCTTATTTTATTCCAAACAATCAAATTCTTACCGCCTTGTGTATGGCAAGTAGGATAGGAGTAGAAGTTAAAATTATTATTCCTGAAAAAGGAGATTCGGTGATTGCGCGTTATGCCACCAATTCTTATATAGAAAAATTACTGGAATCTGGGGTTCAGGTTTTTCATTATCATAAAGGGATGGTTCACGCTAAGACTATGGTGGTAGACGGTGTGCTAACCAGTATTGGTTCCTGTAATCTTGATAATCGCAGTTTTGATATTAATTTTGAGATCAATGCATTTTTATACGATAAGGAAGTGGCTGGAGAAATGACTGAGGTTTATAATAATGACCTTAAAGAAACCACCGAGCTAACTATAAATGAATGGAGGCAACGCCCGGCTTTAGAAAAAATAAGAGAAGCCCTGGCCAGGCTCTGGGCTCCATTGCTTTAATTATTCCGGTGTAATGGCGCTCCAATTTATTTCTTCCTTCTTTTCTGAATTTCCAATAAGGTTATTTGTAATCGCCGAATTAATTGCTTCGTAATTAAGTTCAAAAGATTCTTCTTTAGATAAGTTATAAGGATGAAAAATGCTCCTTTTAATATCCATAATTTCCCGGTTTCCCGCAATTAAATAGCAGGTTGGTAAACCTAAAGAATGTTTCAGGTTTTCTACCACAAAAGCGTGGTTGTTCCTGGTTTCATCTACATATAATAAATTTATATGTGAATTAAATTGTTTAGAAAGTTTTTTGACGGTTTCTTTTTTATCCCAAAACACAATTACAAAATCAATTTTATCCCGGTATTTATCGGCTAGTTCATTAAGTGCCGGTATTTCGCCTTTCCCCGGGATGCACCAGGAAGCATAGGTTAATAAATAAACGGGCTTTTTATAATCGTATAGCGTAACTTTTTTCCCTTTGAGATTTAAAAATTTAAAATTGTCTATATATGTTCCCTGGAGTTTAGTGGTAACAAAGTTTTCAAATAACCGGTCGGCTTCTTCGAAGCGCCTGTATCTATAAGCCGCTTTTGCTTCCTTATTATATTCAGGTAAGTGCATAACAAGTGCATCAGAGAAATAAAGCTTGTCGCTTTTCTCTGTTTGAGCCTGTATATTTAAGCCTAAAATTATAAAAAAGAGGAGTAAAAGTCTCTTCATGCACTTTGTTCTGTTTAGTTAAAAACAAAGATACTTCGGAAGAAACTATTGCTGAAATATTATCGCTGAAGGGTCAATATTTTGGCCAAAAGTTGCGTAAAAATTAATGAAAGCTGAAATTAACTAAATTTATGTAAAAATTAGATTTTCTTCATTTGCTGCTTCATCATCTTAATCTGGTCTTTAAGCATTCCGTGCTTATCCAGTTTTTTAGCTTCAGCAAGTAAATTGGTAGCTTCTCTTTTTCGGCGTTTTGTCATTGCAATTCCCGCCAGGTTCAATTTTGCCATCGCCAGGTCCTGATCCATTGCCAGACCTAATTTAATAGCGCGTTTAAAGAATTTTTCGGCTTGCGTAATATTGGTTTGGGAAACCATTAGCCCGTGTAGATACCAGTAATAACCCTGCTGTTTTTGGGTAAGCGCAGTTTCTGGATTTTTAATTTTATCTAACCACTTTTTTGCGCCGGGAAAATCTTGTTTTCTAAGTCTTAGAAAAGCAAGCAATATCATTTCATTTTTAAAATACAGGAATATAAAAATTAAGGAAAGTAGGATGTACATAATACCGTTTCCAATGTTTCCTTCTATAAACTGCCAAATGGCAAGACCTATTACAGCTCCCGCTAAAACTAATTTGATATTCTTATTAAACATAAATGCTTTTATTTTGGAAGCGGCAAAGGTAAGAAAAACAATTAAAAATAATTTAAATTACCTCTTGTAATAGTTAAAAAGCTTTGTATATTTGCACGCAGTTTTACAGAGAGCTAAAAAAACGATTATTCAGAAGATTTAAAGATATTTAAAATGAAAAGAACGTTTCAACCATCCAAGAGAAAAAGAAAGAACAAGCACGGTTTTCGAGAAAGAATGGCTAGTGCAAACGGAAGAAAAGTCCTCGCCAGAAGAAGGGCTAAAGGAAGAAAGAAAATATCTGTCTCTTCTGAAAACAGACATAAGCACTAATGAGAATTAGGATTTAAAATATTTAAAGGTGTTACTTTTTTTAGTAACGCCTTTTTTTATATCCAATCGCTTCCTTACTTTTATGTTTCATATGCTACAATCCTGATAAAAAATGCCCAAAAACAACAACCTTAAAAGTATCCTTATTATTGGCTCCGGACCTATTATTATAGGCCAGGCCTGCGAATTTGATTATGCCGGAACACAGTCTTTACGCTCCTTGCGTGAAGATGGGATAGAGACTATCCTGCTTAATTCCAATCCGGCTACAATTATGACAGATCCGTCTATGGCAGATCACGTCTATCTAAAACCTTTAACTACAAAGTCTATTGTAGAAATTCTTAAAAAGCATCCCAATATAGATGCAGTTCTACCAACAATGGGTGGTCAAACTGCTTTAAACCTCTGTATTGAAGCCGATGAAAAAGGAATTTGGGAGGATTTTGGAATAAAATTAATTGGGGTAGATATTGACGCCATTAATATTACCGAAGATCGCGAAAAGTTTAAACAGCTTATGGGGAGAATTGGAATTCCAGTAGCCCCGGCAAAAACGGTGACCTCTTATCTTCAGGGAAAAGAAGTTGCGCAAGAGTTTGGTTTTCCTTTAGTAATTCGTGCCTCTTTTACTTTAGGTGGAAGTGGAGCTTCGTTTGTACACGGTCCCGATGAGTTTGATGAAAAACTTACGCACGGCCTGGAAGCTTCGCCAATTCACGAGGTGCTAATAGATAAAGCACTTTTAGGTTGGAAGGAATATGAATTAGAACTGCTAAGAGACAAGAACGATAATGTGGTAATTATTTGTTCTATAGAAAATATGGATCCAATGGGGATTCACACCGGGGATTCCATTACAGTCGCTCCCGCAATGACATTAAGCGATACCGCTTACCAGCGTATGCGTGATATGGCGATAAAAATGATGCGTAGCATTGGCGATTTTGCCGGTGGATGTAACGTACAGTTTGCGGTGAGTCCAGACGAAAAGGAAGATATTATTGCGATAGAAATTAACCCTAGGGTTTCAAGATCTTCTGCCTTAGCTTCTAAAGCAACCGGGTATCCCATAGCGAAAATTGCAACAAAACTGGCAATAGGGTATAATTTAGATGAATTGGAAAACCAGATTACTAAATCTACATCAGCTTTATTTGAGCCTACTTTAGATTACGTGATCGTGAAAATCCCACGCTGGAATTTCGATAAATTTGAGGGTGCAGACCGCACCTTAGGACTTCAAATGAAATCTGTGGGAGAAGTTATGGGAATTGGCCGTTCTTTCCAGGAGGCCTTACATAAAGCCACACAATCACTTGAGATTAAAAGAAACGGACTTGGAGCTGACGGAAAAAGCTACACCAAGTACGACGAAATTATAGAAAAACTTACTTACGCTAGTTGGGATCGTGTTTTTGTGATTTATGATGCAATACAGGCGGGAATTCCGTTAAGCCGCATTCACGAGATCACTAAAATAGATATGTGGTTCTTGCGTCAATACGAAGAGCTTTATGCTTTAGATGTAGAGATCTCTAAGCACGATAAAGAATCTCTACCAAAAGATCTTTTGCTGGAAGCGAAACAAAAAGGTTTTGCCGATAGGCAAATAGCACATATGCTGGATTGTCTGGAAAGTGAAGTTTATAATAAACGGGTAGATCTGGGAATAAATAGGGTTTATAAACTTGTAGATACCTGTGCGGCTGAATTTAAAGCTGAAACCCCTTATTACTATTCCACTTTTGAAGCCGAAATTGAAACTCCAGACGGCAAACGTTATGTAGATAACGAAAGTAAGGTGAGCGAGAAGAAAAAGATTGTAGTTCTTGGTTCTGGACCCAACCGAATAGGTCAGGGGATTGAATTTGACTACAGTTGTGTGCACGGTGTATTGGCCGCTTCAGAATGCGGTTACGAAACCATCATGATAAACTGTAACCCTGAGACGGTTTCTACCGATTTTGATATTGCCGATAAACTTTATTTTGAACCGGTTTTCTGGGAACATATTTATGATATTATTCGTCACGAAAAACCAGAAGGAGTGATCGTTCAGCTTGGTGGACAGACTGCACTGAAATTAGCTGAAAAACTGGATCGCTACGGAATTAAAATTATGGGAACCAGCTTTGAAGCTTTAGATCTTGCTGAAGATCGCGGAAGCTTCTCAAAGTTGCTTCAGGCTAACGATATTCCTTACCCTGAATTTGGAACCGCTGAAACTGCTGAAGAAGCCCTGGCATTAGCCGATGAACTTGATTTCCCAATCCTGGTTAGACCTTCATACGTATTAGGTGGGCAGGGGATGAAGATCGTGATCAATAAGGACGAACTAGAAGAAACAGTAGTAGATTTACTTCGAAAAATCCCGAATAATAAATTGTTACTGGATCATTATTTAGATGGTGCTATAGAAGCTGAAGCAGATGCAATTTGTGACGGGGAAGATGTTCATATTATAGGAATAATGGAGCATATTGAACCTTGCGGAATCCACTCTGGAGATTCTAATGCCTTGTTACCTCCTTTTAACCTTGGAGACCTGGTGATGGAGCAGATAAAAGACCATACCCGTAAGATCGCTTTAGCGCTTAATACAGTTGGTTTAATAAATATCCAGTTCGCTATTAAAGATGATATGGTGTATATCATTGAGGCCAATCCTAGAGCTTCCAGAACGGTGCCGTTTATCGCGAAGGCTTATAAAGAACCTTATGTGAACTACGCGACCAAAGTGATGCTTGGTGAAAAGAAAATCAAGGATTTCAAATTTAATCCGAAGTTAGAAGGTTATGCAATAAAACAACCTGTATTTTCTTTCAATAAGTTCCATAAAGTGAACAAGCAACTAGGTCCTGAAATGAAAAGTACAGGGGAAAGCATTCTCTTTATTGATAGCTTACGAGACGATGCCTTTTACGATCTTTACAGTAGGAGGAAGATGTATTTGAGTAAATAAGAATTGAATTTAGAAAAGTGAGGCTGGTAAAGTACGTCAAGCTGAACTTGTTTCAGCTTCTAACATGTTCTAGTCTATCAATATCTTAGATTCTGAAATAAATTCAGAATGACGCCTATATTATTTTTTTAGAAACCTAATAAACTAAAAAGCCTGCAAGGTTTTAATACTTGTAGGCTTTTTAATTTGGCATTTAATCTTACAGAATTTATATAAAAATATATGAAGGAACTTGTTCTTATAATAGGTGGAATCTACGGCACTCTGGCTGTGGTTTTTGGTGCTTTTGGAGCTCACGCTTTAAAAAAGCGATTTTCTGAAGATCAGCTAAAAAGCTTTGAAACAGGAGTGAAATACCAAATGTACCACGCGATTATGCTGATTATTTCAGGAATTGTTTTTCCGTTTATTGGAGTTTCCCAGCAGCTTATTGCCTGGTTTTTTATAATTGGGATATTTCTGTTCTCTTTTAGTATTTATGGTTTAACCCTAAGCGATTCCGCTGGAAAGAAAATAAAGATTTTAGGACCTATTACGCCACTTGGCGGACTTTTAATTATTCTGGGCTGGATCTTTTTCACTATAAGTATCGCTGATATTGCGCTTTACTTATAAAGTTTCTTCTGGAGTTTCAGCTTTTAAAACCCGTTTTCTATAGTTTTCAGCATAAAAAGCGATTAGTATTAATTGGAGGGAATGATAGATCATTATAGGTAGTAATAATAGTCCGGTATTGGCTGAATTTCCAAAGATTACTTTTACCATTACAGAGCCGTGCACAAGGGATTTTTTAGTTCCGCAAAATTGGGTAGTAATCTTATCTTTTAAATTAAAACCTAAAATATTACAGATTAAGCCAAGTCCAAAGTAAACTATAAAAAACAATAAAATAACTATCCCGGTAAGCTTAAGTAAATCAAAAGTTTCTACGCTGCTAAATATATTGGATGTAAACGAGTTACTAAAGCTTGAGTAAACAATTAGTATAATAGTTGTTTTGTCCAATAAGCCTAATTTTTTACTGTGTTTTCTTGCAAAATCCCCAAGAAATTTTTGTAGAAATAATCCAAGAATTAGCGGTATAATAATCTGCCAGCATAATTTTATAAGTACATCCAGGAATTCAAAATCGGTACTTCCACTAAGGAAAAAACTTAGCCAAATGGGAGTTGCGAAGATGCCTATTAACCCGGAAAGGCTGGCGTTGAAAATGGCGGTAGGCAAATTTCCTTTAGCCAAAGAAACCATCACTATAGAAGAAGAGACTGTAGAAGGCAGCGTTCCCAGAAAAAATAAAGCAATCCAAAGATCAGAGCCTGTTCCTGCTTCAAAAAGCGGTAAGCATAGTAGAGCTAAAAGTGGGAAAGCTACAAAGGTGGCTAACTGGATTGCGATGTGAACTTTATAATTCAGAAAACCCAATTTAAACTCTGCGGGAGATAATTTTAATCCGTAGAAAAAGAAAATAAAACCAATCCCAATATCGGTGATGGTTTTTAGCGGAAAAAGCACAATTCCCTCAGGGAATAAATAGGCGATTATTATCGCCACAAAAATAGCTGCTATAAATCCGTTAAATTTCAAATTCTTTACTGCTCTATTTTAACCTTATATTCTTCCAGTAAGTGCACATATTCTTTTGAAGAAAAATCGGTTTCATGAAATTCCTGTTTACGATTCAGCTTCATTTTATTACGTTTAATACTTTTCGCAAACCGGCGAATATCGTGCTCGTTACTAAGGATTAAGCCGGGAACCTGTAGTGATTTTCCGTCTTCAGCCTTAGCTACCATCGTAAAATAAGATGAATTACAGTGTTTTTTCTCTCCCGTTCTAATATTTTCGGCTTCCACGCGAATTCCTATTACCATAGAACTGTTGCCCACATAATTTACAGAAGCTTTCATAGTTACCAATTCCCCAATTTCTATGGGTTTTAGAAAATCTACCGTATCAACACTAGCGGTTACACAATAGGCGCCAGAATGCTTAGATGCGCAGGCAAAGGCAATGCGGTCCATAAGTGAAAGCACATAACCCCCGTGAATTTTTCCGTTGAAATTTGAATGAGAAGGCAGCATTAATTCTGAAATATCTACCTGTGAATCTTTTACGTGTTTAAATTTGGTCATAAATTATCGGTCTCTAAAGTGAGGGGATTCGCCTTTTTGTACTTCGGTTATAAAATATTTGGTATCGCCCCAAAAGAAAAAAGTGGCGTAACGCTCAACATATTTGAGTCTAACATAATTGCCTTCGTTCTCCTGCAGCGCTTCTATAGCTTCCTGATTATTGTCTAATACTGAAAATTGAAAGATTTGCGCACCACTAATTCCCTGACTAATTTCACCTTCCCAGGTTTTAGAAATCACACCTTTTTTACTGAATTTTATAAGTTCGCCGCTTCTTGTGCCTTCGCTGTAAGGCACAAAATAGATAAATGCAAACCAGGCGATAAAGAGTAGTAAAATAGCTCCTAAAATACCAAAAAGTGTTTTTTTCATAATGCTAGTTATAAATTTTCTGTACGAATTCTTCTATTTTAGAAGGTTCCAGCCAGCGGGTAACAATTACCAGGTTTTCTTTACGATCTACAATAATAAAATTTCCGCCGAAACCAGCCGCATAAAAAATGTCTTTATCTATATTTTTCCATTGTCTCGGCCCATCGGCATTTAACCACCACATATATCCGTAATTTGAGTTTGTAGCTGAAGGCTGAATAGCTTCTTCAATAAGATCTTCTGAAATTAATTTTTCTCCATTCCAGTTGCCATTATTCATAAAAAGTAAACCAAAACGCGCCATATCCTCGGTATTGATAAACATTCCGCCGCCGGAATGCCCGCCACCACTAACCGATTGCATTTTGAAACCGTCTATGGTAGTCCAGGAATTCTCATACCCAAACCAACGCCAGCTCGAAGAAGCGTTAATAGGATCCATAATTTCTTCTTTTAAAACCGTGGGAAGTGGTTTTCTAAAAACATTGAGTAAAGAATAGGCGAGCACATTTACCCGAACATCGTTGTATTTAAAATGCGTTCCGGGTTCGTTGAGTTTCCGGTTTCGCCAATCGTCTATTCCTGTATCTTGAGAAGGCCTGTCTGCCCAATCATAAGAACCCCAAAGTTCCCCGCGCCAATCTGAATTTTGTTCCAATAAATGTTTCCAGGTGATTTTGGAGTTATGTTCGCCTTCAAAAGTATCGTTCCAAACATAATTGATTACCGGGTCCTCAACATCAATGATCAGGTTTTGATCTAATGCGAGCAGGGCCGTGGTAGAGAGAAAACTTTTGGTAACGCTAAAAGTCATATCTACACGTTTAGTATCTCCCCATTTTGCCACTAAGTAGCCGTCTTTTAAAATTATTCCCGCCGGGCCACCACGTCTTTTTGTAGGGCCTAAGATTTCGTGATAAGGTTCGTGTTGAAAGCCTTTTAATATTGCCTGGCGTAAATCTTTGGATTCTGAATATTCATTTGCTTCAGCAAATTGAATAGCTTCTGAAAAATCTAAATTGAACGATTTTGGATCTTTTTCTTGCCAGGTTCCGGCTTCAGGAAAATAAATATCCTGTGCTGAAATATTCAACACAAAAAGGTTTATCAATAAAAAACTGAAAATTGATTTGGTATAGATTTTCATATTAATTTATGGTTTCATTTTCTTGAATGCATAATAATTACAAACCTCCAAGGTTTTCAAAACCTTGGAGGAGAGTGGTTAATTTGCTTCATTTTCTTCAATTTCTTCCTCATCCATAGCCGATTGCATCTTAGGGTCAATTTGTTTACTGGCTTTAGCCCCCAGTTTTTTGAGTTTTTCTACACGGCGCAGCAAATTTCCTTTTCCGGTTAGTTTTTTCATCGCGCCTTCATAGGAATTTTGGACTGTTCCCAATTGCCTGCCGATTTTTGTGAGCTCTTCGGTTAGAGCAGTAAATGAATCATATAAAGCGCCGGCCTGGGTTGCGATGACAATGGCGTTCTGCTTTTGTTTTTCGTTCTGCCACATACTATCTATGGTCTTTAGTACAGCGAGCAGGGTAGTAGGTGTAACAATAATAATATTCTTATCAAAAGCTTCAGAATACAGTCCTGGATATTCGTTGGAAGCAACAGCAAATGCGGCTTCAATGGGAATGAAAAGCAAAACGAAGTCGGGACTTTCCATCTCGTATAATTGGTGGTAATTTTTATTACCCAGTTCACTTACCCGGTTTCGAATAGCGGTAAGATGATTTTTTAGATGTTGTTTTCTATCATGCTCATCTGTTTCATTGCTGTAGCGTTCGTACGCGTTTAGCGAGACTTTAGAATCTACGATCATTTTTTTATCGCCGGGGAGATTAATTACTACATCTGGCAAAACCCGTTTCCCGTCTGCATTGGTAAAACTTTGTTGAACCGAATATTCGCTGCCTTTTTGTAGTCCGCTGCGTTCCAAAACCCGCTCCAGGATCATTTCGCCCCAGTTTCCCTGTGTTTTAGTGTCGCCTTTAAGCGCTTTAGTGAGATTGGTAGCCTCCTTGCTCATTTGCTCGTTAAGCTCTTTTAACCCGATAATTTGTTGTCGCAGCATAGCATGGCGATCTATACTTTCTTTATTTCCTTCTTCAATTCGTTTTTCAAAATGAAGGATTTTTTCCTGCAAAGGGTTTAGAATATTCTGAATATTTTCTTTATTCTGAAGGGTAAATTTCTCAGATTTTTGATCTAAAATTTTATTGGCAAGGTTTTCAAATTCTTTCTCGAATTTCTCCTGAAGTTGTTCAACTTCGGCTTTTTGTTCTTTATTTCTTTGTTCTAAATTTTCGAATTCGGCATTACGGCGGGTGAGTTCTGTATTTAAAAAATCTTTCTCTCTTCGAATTTCTTCGCGTTCTTTTTCGAGTTTTTCGGTTTGTATCTGGAAGTTGTTTTTATAATCTAATAATTCAGTTTTATAATTTTCTAAATTGTTATTTATCTGATTTTTAAACTCATCAACCTGAAGTAATAATTGATAATTCTTTTCTTCAAGAATAGCTTCTTTATTTTTACTTTTTAATCCTGAAATTAGTTTTCCGAAGTAAAGTCCGATTAAGAGTGCGACAAAAATTAAGGCGAAAAGTAAATAATCGTTCATTGAGAAATTGGAGTTTTCCCAAAGATACTTATTTGCCCGAATTGTTTAAGAATTTAGGGCCTGGATTATGCAGAGGTTTTAATTATTCCCGGTCCTCAAAATATTGGTAACCGTCTATAATATCCAGGTAAACCCCGTCAAAACCTGCAGCGATAATTTTAGAGAGATAAGCGTTTTCGCTGCCGTAGATTAAATCTTTCCAGTCCTCGTTCCAGTACTTTACTTTAAAATTCCCTTCCCATTCCGGGTTTTCTTCAACGAGCCAGTTTGGGGATTTGGAATTCCAATTTTCTTCCCAGTAAAAACGATAATCTTCGGCTTCGCCAATAGACATATAAGATATAACTAAACGCTCAGCACCATTTTTTTTCTTCTTTAATTTTTGAATGTCTTCGGCAGTAAAAGCTTCGTTATGAAAGAAAAGATCCATAATAATAAGATC
Source organism: Salegentibacter sp. BDJ18 (assembly GCF_017579965.1). Taxonomy (NCBI): domain Bacteria; kingdom Pseudomonadati; phylum Bacteroidota; class Flavobacteriia; order Flavobacteriales; family Flavobacteriaceae; genus Salegentibacter; species Salegentibacter sp. BDJ18. Next base: position 274,806 of record NZ_JAFLQX010000023.1, on the reverse strand, counting down.
GTAATTAGTAAAAGCAAGTTCGGTGATAAGATCGTATTTCGAAGAATATTCCGCGTAATTTAAAAGATACAGGAAGTTTTTAGCTTCAGAAAGATGGCTTATATTTTTATTATTTTCATTAAAAACAGGATAAACCGGAATTCTATCAAGTTCTCGCCGGGGCGCCGCGAAAGAAGTATAGTTGTTTTCCTCATTAAGCTTATAGGAATTTTTCATGGGTTTAAAACCTGAACAATAATCGGTTACCAATACTTGCTTGCCATTGTCTTTTGCCAAATCAAGGTACTTTCTTAAATATAAATTATCGGCTTTTGGGGTGATTTTGTTTAACTTTGGATAACCATAAAAAAGATCTTCCTGGGCTACCGCATCTATAGCATTTAAATAATCTAAAGCAGGAGTTTTCTTTAATTTAGATTCTTTGGAAACCAACTGAACTCCATTCTGTGGGACAACTATAAAATCTGGGTTTTCTTCTTTTGCGATTTCACTTATTTCAATAACAAACTCCCGCATTTCCTGACGGTAATCAATATTCTTATTCGATTCCTGAGCCATGTGTTCACCGCAGGAAAGGAATAAGCAGCAAAGCATATAAATGCTTATTCTAAAGAAGTTCATAGATATGGAGCAATTTTAAGCAAAGATAAGTTAAATTACCATCCCTAAATTACGCTTTATAGCAGTATTGTTATTCTATTTAAACAAATTATAATTTAGGGTTTACTTGTAAAATTTATATCGCCGGGTTTTTAAGTAACTGATTTTTAATATATTTTTGGCGCAAAACTTTTAAATGGCGAAACCATCTGTATTGCTTATAATGGAAGGCACTTATCCTTTTAATGGTGGCGGTGTTTCTACCTGGGCGCATATTTTATGTAACAGGGTTAGCAATGTAGATTTTAAACTTTATTCTATAAATGCTTCTTTTGAGACAGAGTATAAGTATAAACTTAGCGATAATATAAACGAAGTAATACAGGTGCCTCTTTGGACACCAGATGAACCTTACGATTATATAAGTTACGGCGAGGAATATTATAAAACGGTAGCTAAAAAAGAGTGGACTAATGATGAAGTAGTTGCTCAAAAGTTTATTCCTATTTTTAAAAGCTTACTGGAGTTTATTTATAGCGACGACCGTGATATAGAAGACCTGGATATAATTTTTCATCAGCTGTGGTTTTATTTTGAAGATTATGATTATAAAGAAACCATTAGAAATGAGCAGGTTTGGCTAACTTATAGAGATACTCTCGCTAAATTTATTATTGGGGAACGTAACCCCGATGCATCTTTAATAGATATTACCATAGGCTTGCGCTGGATTTACAGATTTTTAATACCACTTGCCATAGTAAATATTCCAAAAGTAGATGTGTCTCATTTAACGCTAAGTGGCTTCCCGGTAATCCCGGCACTTATTGCTAATTACAAATACGGGACCCCAATAATCCTCACAGAACACGGAGTTTTTATTAGGGAAAGGTTATTGGCTATTAACAATTCAGAATATCCATATTTTTTAAAGAGTTTACTTATTAGGTTTTCAGAAGCTATTACCCGTTTGGTTTATCATAAGGCTGAAGTGATTATTTCTGTAAATAAATTCAATCAAAAATGGGAAAAATGGTACGGGGCAGATCCGTCTAAATTCAGAATAATATACAATGGTATTGATCCCGAAGTTTTTAAACCCGGCCCTAAACCTCCACATTTAAAAGATATTCCTACCGTAGTTGCTTTGGCGAGAATTTTTGAATTAAAAGATATTCTTACCATGATTAGATCTTGTGCGGTAGTTAAAAGAAGTATTCCCGAGGTGCAATACCTGGTTTATGGAGATAATGATGCCGTACCTGAATATACCAAAGAATGCCTTGAACTTATCGCCGAATTAGGATTGCAAAACAATTTTAAATTAATGGGCCCAAGGAACAACCCACAGGAAGTTTTTTTAGAGGGAGATATTTCTATCCTAACTTCTATTTCTGAAGGATTTCCATATACCGTAATTGAATCTATGGGTTGTGGTATTCCCGTGGTTTCTACTGATGTGGGCGGAGTTAAAGAAGCACTTGATGATAGCTGTGGTTTTACCTGTAAACCAAAAGATGCCGAAGAAATTGGTAACAATGTTTTAAAATTGCTTTTAGATGATGATTTACGAAAGAGTATGGGAAGAAATGCCAGGGAAAAAGTTTTAAATAATTTCACCTTATCCAAGTTTATTGGCGAATATGAAGCTATTTATGATGATATTGTAAAAATACCCAGGGCCAAAAAAAAACTTACCAAGATTGAAGATTTTTCCTAAAAATGACTAAAGATCAAATTAAAGCTATTGCAAAACTTGTTGTTGCGGTTAAAGAACGTAATGGTAAACCCGTGAATGTTTATGTGGTAGCCGCAACAATAGAATCTTTTGGAATTAGGGAAATAGATGCGAAAGAAGATTATGGCTTTGAAAGTATAATGCATCTTTCAAATTATATTTATAAAGCTTACGACGCCATTACCCTGGCAAACCTTAAAAATAATAATCAGCGTGTTGCTGAAGCCAAAACTTATAAAAGACTCGCTTTAACCGAATATATTACAACAAAAAACACCAAACGCTTTCTTGTAGATTATACTTCAGGACTTTTACATTTATTTCCGGTTTTCTTGCAGGTGGTTGCCATAATTTTATTCGGATTTTCCCTTTGGACCTACTCTCATTTTAATAACCTGCAATCTACCGCAGTGGTGTTGGGGGTAATTATTGGTTTTATTAGCAGTGCGGGTTTTGTACAGGTGCTGGGAAAACAGGTTTCCTATTACTGGTATAATAAAGATTACCATATGGCGAAACATTCTACCGTTCAAATTATAAAAAACGGGACTCTTGCTATATTAGGCTTTTTTATATTCTCTTTGCTTATCAATTTTGTGATCCCGCTTTATAGTCTTCTTTTTTTAGTTATAACCTTTGTTTACGCCTTGTTTATAGGTTTTCTTCTTTTGGTTTTAGCGCCTTTATATGCATTAAAACAAAGATGGATGCTTTCTTTTAGCGTCTTTGCAGGTACGGTGTTAGCGCTTTTACTTCATTTTTATACCGATTTGCACCCTTATTATATTCATTGGACAGGGATTCTGGTTGCTTCTTTAATTTCGGTTGGTTATATCTATTCTTTCTTTCATTTTAAGCTGAAAAATGAAACCGCAGTAAAAAAGAAGCCAAAAGTAATGCTTTCGCTATATCGTAATTTCAACTACTTTTTATACGGTACTTTTATTTTTCTTTTTGTTTTCCTGGACAGGATAGTGGCCTGGTCATCTACCTTAAACAGGGATATTCCCTATATAATTTATTATGAAAAAAATTATGAGATTGGTATGGATCTCGCTATTCTTATATTCTTCCTTCTTGGCGGAGTAATGGAATACGCTATTCATTCATATATACGGCATATGGATTTTCATCAACTTCAAACAAAATATTCAGACTTTCAGCGTTTTAACGATAAGATGAAAAAGATGTATTTTAAACATTTACGTTTATTTGCTATTAGTGCCGCGGGTATTGCCGTATTATTATATTTAATTGTTACGCAACCCTGGGGCTATTCCAGAGGTTTTGATGAAATTCTGAGTCCGTTGAGTATAAAAGTTTGTATTCTTGGAAGTATAGGCTACCTATTTCTTAGTCTGGGAATGTTAAATGTACTCTATCTTTATACGCTGGGAAAACATAGAAAACCACTGGTAGCCATAATAAGTGCTTTCCTGATTAATTTTATAATTGGAGTCTTTTTAAGCAGATGGGTTTCTTACGAATATAGCGTTATGGGAATGTTAGTGGGGTCTCTGTTATTTGCAATACTTACAACACGGGAAACATATAGTTTCTTTAAAAATCTGGACTATTATTACTATGCATCTTATTAAAATATTTATGGTTACAGCAGCAATCTGTTTAAATACCGCCCAGTCAGTCGCTCAAAAGCTTACCCAGGAAAAACAAATACTTTTTACCTATGGCGATTTTTACCCGGCAGAAGTTTCAGGATACGAAATTGTGGTAATAGAAAGCGCTCATTTTGACAGTGAAGACATTGCAATGCTAAAGCAAAACAATACTACCATTCTGGGTTATATTAGCCTGGGAGAAGTTAATGAGGCTGCTCCTCATTTTCCCAAAATTAAAGATTTCACCTTTGGAAAAAATAAAATATGGAATAGCCATATTTTAGATATTGAAAATGAGGAAACCCGGGAAGCTCTAATGGCAATTTTTGATTACAATATGAAAAAAGGACTGGACGGGATGTTTTTAGACAATATAGATAACTATACCGGTTTTGGGCCTACGCCAGAAAAGAAAGAAGCTTTAATAGATTTTTTAAAGACTTTAAACGTAGTTTATCCTAATATTCATTTAATGCAAAATGCCGGGGTTTCTATACTAAAAGATACCCATCCATTTATAGATTCGGTAGCAAAAGAAAGTATTGCTTCAGATTATAATTTTCAGCAGAAAAAATATCAATTAAGAGAGGAAGCTGTTTTTCAGCAACTTTTAAACGAGCTAAAGCAGGTGTATGATGAATACGAAGTCCCAGTGGTTTTAATAGAGTATGCCGAAACCCGAAAGTTAAAAAAAGATATTAAACAAAGATTAGCACAAACCCCCTGGCCTTATTTTATTGGGAAAATAGATTTGCAGGAAATTCCCGAAAAAGGTTGAATTAATTTATATGTTTTTAGAACCCTACCTATTAACCGGTCCGTTAAGAATTATCCTGTTATTTGTATTAATTTTATTAATACATAGAATTGTTTCTACACGAATTTCTGCACAATCTGCTTTAAATTTTCTGGTTCCCACTATTGCGCTCGTAATGGCAGCGGTATTGCTAGGTGGTTTTATTTTAATACTAACCGGGATATTTGACATCTTTGTTATTATAAGCATTATAATTGGCCTGGCTGTTTTAGCCTTTATGAATCTTAATTTTAAGCAACCCTTAAAAGCTCAGTTACGTAAAATTTATACGCGTTCCCTTTTATATATTACTATTAAAATGGAAAAGGGACAGCGGTTTCTGGATAGGGATAATATAATTAAACCAAAACATAAACATCCTGAACATGGACTTTCTCAATATCATAGAAACTGGCAATTAGCCATTGGGCTTTTATTACCTGTACTTACTTACATCTCGAGAAGTTCACTTTTTCAGGAAGATGTTTACACACTTTCCTCGAGTTGGTTTAGTAAGCTTAATTTTATAAATGGGATTTCTGCTAATACCTGGTTCTTTCAAACCGGGGAAATGATGGGAGATTATTTACTTATTAATTTATATGCAAAACTAACCCATATAACTAACGCCCAGGCTTTACAATCTTTTGGATTATTAGAATCTGCATTGCTTTCTTTAATAATATACTGGCTAGTTTTTAAAATTTCACGAAAGCAGGCTCCAGGCATATTCGCGGGTTTAAGTTTTGCCCTTTTTTATGGATTCCTCCCCATTAATATTGATTTAATTGCTGAACATAAATCGGTTTTTACCGCTTTGATTATTGCTTTACCTACTATGTATTTTTGTATTTATCCGCAAAGTTTCAGTTACAGTAAAAAGGCGAAATTTTATTGGTTAATTACCTTGTTTAGCGCTATTCTCTTATTAGATCTTTTTGTGGGTGTATTACTTCTTCTTCCTTATTTGCTAGTACTTTTTATATTTAAACTTAAAGATAATTTAAAGCAAATCACTCAGGTTTTACTGGCCTATTTCTTTTCGTTAGCCTTTATTGGAACAATATACGGCATCGCGGCTTTGCTTATAAAAGAAGATTTTGGCGCCTTTATTTTGTCTAACTTTTATTCTTTTGATACTTATACCTACAATCCTCATTTGGTTGCACCATTTAGAGACCTAATGAATTATTACCAAATAGCCGCCGTCGTTTTTCTGCTTATTGCTATTTATAATTATTTTAAAAAATCGCATAAATGGTTGGCCAGTCTGGTTTTCCTCAGTTTTATCAATTTAATGTTCGGGATTTACCAATTAGATACTGGCCTGGTAGACCTGGATATTCTAAGTCAGGTGCTTTGCATATTTCTCCCCATATTTTTTGGGATAATTCTAAATGTAATGGTTAACCTCTTTTCTATTTTTAATTTTTCTCCTAAAGTTGGCATACGTCTTGAAGTAATAATAGGTAGCATAGTAATTACCGTGCTTACCATATTCACATTCCCTAGTGTAGCCACATTAAATTTTAAAGAAAATAAAACAGAAAATGTTGTTTTTAAAGCCTATTCAAAAATTCAATCTCAAAATTTACCATATTCCTATGCGGTTGTAAATGCTTTGCCATATTTCAGTTTTAGCAGAAACAGCCATTATTACTATAACTACGATTATTTTAATAATACCTATATAGAGCTGGATAGGAGATTCAACCGGTATAAAAATAATTTAGAATACCTACAAAATAACCCAGATATTATTTTACCCGAAACTATGTATGTTTTTGTGTATAAAGACATACAGGAGGCTAACCAGGCTAAAAAAGCAATAGTAGAAAAACAACGTAATTTAACACTGGAAAGGCTTGAATTACTAAAAATGAAAGGGAGAGATGTGGATGTATATTATGAAGATGAAACTTTAGAGGTTTACCAAATAGAAAACAGGGAACGGGCCAGTAATATTAATGAACTATTATTTTGATGGAAAAATTTTTACCAACTAAAATATTTAAGGCTGTTTTTTTAGTGTTTTCTATTATTTTAATAGGATGCGAAAAAGATATTAAGAAGGAGGAGGTTAAGGAAGCCAGTCCCAGGGTGCAGTATGATAATTTTAGTGATAATCCGTGGGTAACTTACCTGGTAGAGCCGGGAAATGATTTAAGTTTTAGAAACAGCAATCATATTAGAAAAGCTCTTAATTATGCAAAAATCCCTTATAATGAAATTAATAGGTTTGATTTTAATGAAAAGCCAGAAGTAGGCAATGCAGTTAAAGTAATTGTGGTCTATGATCTGGAACCACTAAATCAAGCTGCAATGAATTTTTTAATTGAATTTGTTGCTAAAGGAGGTCATGTTTTTATTCCCTCGGTAGCTACCAATAAAAATTTTGGTTTTTTAGCAGGCGTAAGGGGCGATGCAGACTTTGAAATAGATACCATAGCCCAGGGTTTTAAATTCCAGTCCAGTTTTCTACCGGCTCTAAAAGGGAAGGTTTATAAAAACGAGAATAAACATTTTGGACTGCAAACAGATAACTTTAGGGAAGATATAGAGATTCTGGCAACTTCAATTTCTGAAGAAGATTATCCTCTTATTATAAAAAATAAAATAGGGAATGGTTCGGTAATTACTTTTAATACCGATCAATATTCCCAGAAACAGGAGCGCGGACTTTTCTTTGCTGCAATTTTGCAGGGTTTAGAAGGGGTTCCTTATCCTGTGGCTAATGCTTCAAGCATAATGTTAGACGATTTTCCCGCGCCGCTTTATAACGTAAAGATGGAACCGGTTACTTCAGAAATGGATATTAGTCAGGCGCGTTTTTATACTGAAGTTTGGTGGAAAGATATGCTTAAACTGGCCAGGGAAGAAGGTTTGGAATATTCTACATACGTATGTTTTGATTATTCTAATCGTACCTCGCCGCCATTTAATTTTCCCGAGTGGGAACAATCTGTATTAACAGGTTCTAATGGAGCTAACGCTGCCGACAGACTTATGGTTGATTTCAAAGATTCTAAACATGAGGTAGCTTTACACGGTTATAATCACGCTTCACTTACCGATGAGGTTTGGCCTAATCAAAATTATATGGGTTTAAGCCTTAAGGCGGTTAAAAAACGCTGGGCAGCGCGTAATTATGGTAAATTACCGGTTTCTTATGTTCCACCTTCAAATATTATAGACAGCACCGGTTTTCTTGCTTTAGAAGAACACATCCCCGAAATTATTTATAATGCCAGTATTTACCTGGGAAATTTTGAAGAAGGTGGCGATAGAGAATTTGACAGGGAGCCTTATAACGATCATTTTTTCAATTTTCCACGAATTACCAGCGGGTTTGCTTTAACCTCTACCAGGCAATTCAATCAGCAATCTTTATATTTATATACAGGCGTTTGGACGCATTTTATTCACCCCGATGATATTTACCAAATTCCCGGAGAAGAACCTCGGGAAAGTGCCGGTGATTATACTTTACGGAATATAAATTCTTATGGCTGGAGAGTTTCAGAAGATGGCTCACCGGGTTTGTTTCCACAATTTGGAAATTACATTAAAGATGTAAAGAAAACTTTTCCTTTAATTCGATTTTTAAAAGTTTCTGAAGCAGCTAAGATTACTCAAAACTGGAGAGAAATTGCTTATAATTTTACTGAAAATGATACTGAAGTTGAAGTTACTGCCAGCATTCAAAATAGTGAGAACCAAAATTTCTGGTTTGCATATGTTTCAGAAAAAAATACTGCTGAAGCTGAAAATTTTCTAAAAAATAAACAACTAAAATTTACAAAAACACCATTCTTAGACGGATATCTTTTCAATATTCAAACGCAGGATAAAAAAATAAGTTTTCCAAAATTTAATAATAATTCTTCTGAAGATTTTAGTAAAATCACTCAAAACTATGAATCTTACCTTTTAATAAAACCTTCAGAAGATTTAGGAGATATCCACAAAGAGATTAATGAATTAAAATCTAAAATTGCTAAAAGCAATAATTTTGAACGCGAAGTTTGGTTAAAATTATTTCAATATTTAGGCTGGGAAAATCGCCAAATGGAGATTTGGCCGTTGCTGGAAAGAAAATACAGTGAAAATAAATCATCTGCTTACATAAACCTTTCTTCAGAATTTACCACTCAGAGTGATTATCCAGATTTGGAAACCAGGAAACGCTGGATGTTGAGACAAATAGAATTAAATCCAGAAAGCCTAAAGCTTAGAAGAGATTTTATAGGTTACTTTGGAAGCAATACAGAGATACAATTAACAAAAGAAGAATTATTGAACCTAATAGAAAATACTGAAACAGATGAGGAGCGCTCCAGCTATTTTTCACTGTTAAATGAGAAACATCCCGAAGCTGCATTTAATTTAGTGAAAAACATAGAGCACTGCCGTGAAGATTTTCGCTTTGCCGCTTCTACCATTTCCTGGATTTTCGCCGATGCTAAAAAATACAATGAAGCCATTAAATGGTCTAAGTGTAGTGACGATATAGCGGAAAGCGCAATAGATAACTGGCGGGTACAAACCGGGGAATATGAGTTTTTAAAAGAAAAGAACTTTCCGCTTTTTATAGAATATCTTATTGCCGATAATGATAAAAAAGCGGCGCAAAAACTTTTGGGGATAAAAGCTTGCCGAGAAGATTTAAAGCATTTGGCTACGACTATTGCCTATACTTATAGCGACCAGGGAAGTTATAGAAAAGCGCTGGAATGGTCTTCTTGCGTGCCAAATTTCCCTGTAGTAGAAAGGATGCAATGGTTTTATTCGCTAGAAAATTTCAGTGAAGTAGAGCGTTTGTATGCTAATTATACTAAAAAAGATAATCCAAAGGAAAAAGAAGCTATTCAGGTTTTTATGACCGAATATTATTTGGGTCGTAGCGAAATGCTGAAAGCCTGGAACCTTGCCTCTCAACTGCCAGAATCAAGTAATAAAGAGCGTTTACGAAGGCAATTGAATAATACCGTGGTTTACCTTAATCCTGAAGAAAAAAGACAGCTTTTAAAAGAATATCCTTCACTTTTTTATCCTGAAGTTGCTTCTAAAATAGAGCAGAATCTTAGAATAACCCAGGGCGATTTTGTACAAATAGGGAGTAATATTATTAGCGATAGGTTAGATCCAACTTCTGTAGGTTTAGAAGCGGTTTATGGCACTCGAGATAAGAAGTTCAATGAGCATCAATTTGGTTTAAGCCGCTATAATGCATATGCAATTCCATTTCAGGGTGAATTTGAGAATAATGGAGATATGGAGCTATACGGACTGGTTTACAGGTTTAAAACCAGGGAAAGAATAGAAAAATTTAATTTTGGCTTTGGTAGTCGTCTTGAGTTTAACGACGCAGGAAAGGCATATCTTCATTTAGAAGCATCGGCGTCAATTGCAAAAGATAGTTTATATAGTTCTTTTCAGTTTTTTAGAAAACCTGCTATCACCGGCCCCGCGTATATCCTGGATATTTATCAAACGCAATTAAATATTTATGAAGAACTTCAGTTTAAAGAGAAATTCCAGGCGGTTTTTTATATAGAAGGAAACCATTATGACGACGAAGATGTGATGGATGTACAGGCGCTTACCAGTTTATCTATGAATCTTAGACTGAATAAAATGGCGAAATTTAGACCTTATACCGAATTATCTGGAATGCTGGGTAATTCAAACAGGTCTAATGGCTTTCCATATTGGACTTTAGATGAACGTTTTTATGGCGGTTTAGGGTTAGCTTACGAATATGTAAATGAAAATAACTTTTGGAAAATTAATCTTGATGCCGGATATTTTCTGGATACTTTTTCAGATGAATTTCAACGGTATCGTGGGAGTGTGGTATGGCCAGTTACGAAGTATCTTCATCTTAATACCCAGGCCGAATTCTATACGCTTAAAAACTTTTATTCCAACAACTTTACCTTCGGTTTAAAATACTTTTTAAAAGATAATTAAGGATTAATTTTAAATGAAGCTGAAGCTTTATCAAAAACGATCAAGCCTTCTGGAAAAACAGTAGAAAATGCTCCAGATTCTAATAATTCTTTAGGGGAACCGGTGGTCACGCTATTATTTTGCATGAGAATAATTTTATCGCAAAGCTGGATGGCCAAATTGATTTCGTGGGAAGCAAAAACTATAGCTTTATTGGTTTTTCGGGTGAGTTTTTTAAGCAGTTTTAGAACATAAGCCTTGTGATACAAATCCAGGTGTGTGGTGGGTTCATCTAAAATAACAAGTGGCGTGTTTTGTGCAATGGCACGTGCAATTAATACTTTTTGAAGTTGGCCGTCACTTAATTCGTAGCATTTTTTATTCTGCAAATCTTCAATTCCTACATTTTGTAAAGATTTTTTAATTTGCCTTAAATCGTTTTTACTTAATCTACCAATCCAATTGGTGTATGGTTGTCTTCCTAGCGCTACCAGTTCAAAAACGCTTAAATTTTTGGAAATAGGTTGTTCGGTTAGTACAAGGCTCACTAAAGAAGCAAGTTCTAAAGAATCTATCTGTTGAATTTGCTCATTTTTAACCAATACTTTTCCCTTAAGCGCATCCTGAACTCCGCTTAGCGTTCGTAAAAATGTAGATTTCCCCACTCCGTTAATGCCAATTACAGCAACCAGTTCCCCTTCGTTAACTTCAATATTAATCGCTTCAGTAATAATGGTTTTCCCGGTCTTATTACTGTAACCAATATCAAGATTAATTGTTTTAAGGATGCTATGTTTTCCAGGTTGGTTCAATTCAGAATAAAAATTTACGTTTGCGCACCAATAGCCAAATTACGACTGGGGCACCAATTAGTGAAGTTATGGCATTTATGGGTAAAGTAAATTCCTGTCCCGGCATTTGTGCTGCTATATCACAAATAAGCATTAGCGCCGCACCACCTAAAATAACTGCTGGCACTAAAATGCTATGATTATTTACAGGAATTATTTGCCTAATTAAATGCGGAACCGCCAAACCTACAAAGGCAATTGGTCCTGCAAAAGCAGTAATGCTTCCGGCAAGTAAACTGGTAGCTATAATAATGATTAAACGGTTTTTTTGAATGCTTACCCCAAGGCTTTTTGCATATTGTTCGCCAAGCAACAAAGTGTTGAGGTTTTTAATACAGGAAATAGCTAACATTATCCCTACAAACCAGAACATGGCGAGAATTCCCACCTCGTTCCAGGATAGATCACCCAAACTTCCAAAAGACCAAAATACATATTGCTGAAGCTGTGCCGCGGGACTAAAATAGGAAAGAACGCTAACCACTGCCGCGGTTAAACTGGCAAACATTAAACCTATAATAAGAATTGCCATAGTATCTCGAAGGCGGAGGGAAGCCAGCATAACAGCAATTAATACTGATAAACTTCCCAGGCTGGAAGCAATTACCAAACTCCATTTGGAAAGTAAAATTCCAGCAAAAGCACCTCCAAAAACTGAAGCGCCCATAATTACTATTGCAACGCCCAAACTGGCACCGCTACTTAAACCTAAAACGTACGGTCCCGCCAGGGGATTACGAAATAGGGTTTGCATTAACAGTCCGCTAATGGCGAGTCCAGAGCCGGTTATTATTGCTGTAATAGCTTTAGGTAAGCGGTATTCCACTACAATATAGCGCCAGGTTTCTTTTGAAACTTCTAAATTAAAGATTGAAGCAAAAACATCTTTAAAAGGAATGTTGACTGAGCCCAAACTAATATTTAAAAAACCCAGGATAATTACTCCTATAAAAAGGAGTAGAAGTGGAAGTACATATTTTTGGGACTGCAACAAGGCTGGTGATTTATTTCGGTGTAAATATCTGAAATAAATTGAGTAGATAAAATTAATGAAGAACGATAATGGAATTTTAGTTAAGATCCATAATTACGGAAAGATTTTCTTTTAACTTTTCTGATGCTGTGTTTGAAATTTTGCCAATCTTTTTAACCAGCCTTTTATTATCTATTGCTCTAAGCTGATCTACCATTATATCACAATCTTTCAATAGGTTGGCAATACCTTTCGGGAGATGGATACGTAGAATTTGAGCATTTTTATGAACGTTTGTAGTAAGCGGACAAATTAAAGTTGATGGATGGTTAACAGAATTCAATAAATTGGTTTGGACAATTATAACCGGTCTTTTCTTTCCCGCTTCAGTGCCAATTCGTGGGTTTAAATCGGCAATCCAAACTTCAAATTGATTAATTTTCATAATCAATTTCTTCAAAATCTTTAAGAACATTTAAAGATTCTTCTTTCACCAGGTACGACTCTTCTTTGAGTTTATTCTTTAGAACCTTCCTGTTTTGATGAAGGTTATAATATTGAATAGCTTCATTTATATATTTTTCAGTAGACTTCTTAAGTCCAGCAGATAATTTCTCAGATTCTTTAAAAACGGATTCTTTGATATTTACAGCGATAGTTTTCATTTTCAGTAGTTTATAATAAAGATAAAAATTTTAAATAATTTATTCTTCCAAAGCCTTAAAAAACATGTTTTCATAATCTCCCAGCAACTCTGGATGAAAAATGGATACCAGGTCTTTTAATACCAAATCTGGACGTTGCGGGCCTAATTCAAAATAAAGTACACCTCCTGTTTCTCCTTTGGTTAGGCTTACGCTGTAGACATTTTTATTCTGTACGGCTTCAAACTGTTCATAATGCTGAGATTCTTTTAAAAGTTGGGTGTAAGACGTGTATTGTCCCGCACTAATCCAATAATCGGCATCCTGGGCTTTGTCTAACACATTTTCAAAAGATAAAGCCATACTTCCATTCCCTTTAGTCTCGGCATAGACATAATTTGCATTGGCATCTTTAATAAATTGGGCTTGCCACGAATTTCCGTGGGGTAAATACCACTGGTCTTTATACATAGCGCCGCTTAATACTTTAGGCGTTTCTGCTGCCGACTTTGCTAATTCTTTGGCTTCAGTATAATCGGTTTCTATTTTATTAAAAATCTTTTCAGCTTCGTCTAATTTATCATAAAAAACACCAAAGAATTTAATCCATTCCGCCTTTCCCAGCGGAGTTTTTTCAGTCCAGTCCCCATTGTACATCACCGGAATTCCGGTTTTTTGAATGGTTTCAAATGTTTTATTGTTTCCATCAATTGCAAAACCAATCACCACTTCTGGATCCAGATCAATAAGAACTTCGGTATTTATATTTTCATTTTTCCCCAGCTCTTTAATTTTTCCTGCATTAATCAATTTCCTGGTTTTTTCTGAAGAAATATAATCGAGACCTGGAAATCCTTTTAAGCTGTTTTCTTCATTTAAAGCTTCCAAGGCGGGAATATGCGTGGTAGAAGTCACCACCATTTTTTCTATCGGAATTTGAACTTTTTGGTCATAATCTAAACCGGAAGGAATTTCAGTATTTTCTTTAGTTAATAAATAGGTGAAAGCTTTATCGGCATCGGGCCAGGCGGTTTCTATTTTTAAAATATAATAATTTCCAAAATCACTGATGCTGAAATTGGTAGCATGTTTTAACTCAACTGAATTTTGAGGTATTTCTGAACCATTATTTTTATCTTTTTGCTCGCTTTTACAAGCGGAAAATACTAGGAAAAGGAGTAGAAGATTAAGTGCTTTTAGAGTCTTTATTTTCATTTTATGGTAGTTTAAAGGAATTGAATTTATATAATGCTATCTTCATTTTAGCCCCCGAATACATTACGGGGCAAGCTCTGAAACAAGTTCAGGATGACGAAAATTTTTATATAGAATATTTATAATAGGAATTTTCAAAAGTAAGATTATTTAGAATTTAATGGTCGCAACTAAAATAAATGTTTAATTTCGCATTGAAATTTTTGGTTCGGATGTGTTTTTTCACGCCGATTAAAAGGGAATCAGGAAAAGTACGATTTTGGAAGTACAAAATATGAAGCGCGAAGTTTTTCTTCGTATTTCAAACTTCTACCATCTAACTTTATTAAGCCTGAGCTGTTCCCGCAACTGTAAGCTAAGTCCCGCAAGGGATGCTTGTTGTTATCACTTCAAAAACCACTGTTCTTATTTGGAATGGGAAGGTAAACAACAAGACGCGAGCCAGGAGACCTGCCAAAATATAACCAATAAATTCTTAGACTTTCGGGATAAAAGTCAGAGGGCAGATGAAAAAAACGCGATTTTATATTCTATTCCTTGGCCTGCTATGCAGTTTGCCTGTATTTGCTCAAAACGATACAATTAACGTTTTAGACGAAGTATTTTTGACAGATACCAAGCTGAAAGACTTTTCTACCGGCCAGCAGGTTACCGTTTTAAACGATTCAGTTTTAAAGAAAAACAGGGCGCTGCTTACTTCAGCATTAAATTTCAACACCAATATCTATTTTAAAGAAAATGGACTGGGTATGGTTTCTTCGCCATCTTTTCGCGGAACAACAGCCTCACAAACAGCGGTATTGTGGAATGGGATTAATATAAATTCACAATTTAACGGCCAAACCGATTTTAATGCTTTAAACGCAGGCGGATTTGATAATATTAGCGTTCGTGGTGGCGGCGGAAGTGTAGTTTATGGTACCGGAGCCATTGGAGGAACTGTTCATTTAAATACCAATCTTGATTTTACCGGAAAAACAAAGCAGGATATTTTCTTTCAATATGGCAGTTTTAATACCCTGGATGCCCGGTATAAAATAAAGACTTCAGGAAAAAAATGGAGTTTAAGTCTTGCTGCGGCAAGAAATTCATCAGTTAATGATTATGAATGGCCCATTGAAGGCAGAAAGAACGAGAATGGTGAATTCTACAATAGCAATTTAAATCTTGGTTTCGCGTATCGGTTAAATGAAAAAAACACGTTAAAATTTTATAGTGAAATTTTTGATGGGGAGCGGCATTTCTCCCTGGTTCGCCCATCAGAAACCAAAACAAAATACCAGAATTTTGATACCCGAAATTTATTGGAATGGGTAGGAGAGTTTGGTGATTTTATTTCGGTTGCAAGGTTAGCTCATCTAAATGAAAATTATAAGTTCTACGGGAATATTACTGAAAATCAATCTTCATCTGGCAAAGCGCAAACCTTGATTGGCAAATACGATTTAAATTATTCAATTTCAAAAACTTTAGAGCTAAATGCCGTACTCACCAATACGTACACAGATGGTAGCGGCTCTGGAATTACCGAAAATACCCGAAATATATTTTCTTCGGCATTCTTAATGAAGCATAGGCCATTTCAAAAATTTCAATATGAATTGGGAATCAGAAAAGAAATAACCGAAAATTATGAAAGTCCGTTACTGTTTTCTGCAGGAACACATTATGATTTTACCGATTTCTATAGTCTAAAAATGAATATTTCCAGGAATTTTAGAATTCCCACTTACAACGATCTTTACTGGGCCGGTGCCGGTAATCTTAATTTACGCCCCGAAACTTCTAACCAGGTTGAGCTTGGAAACCATTTTAAACATAGAAACCTGAAGTTTAGCCTTACCGGATATTATATTAAAATTGATGATATGATACGCTGGTTGCCTTCCAGTAATAATATTTGGCGCCCAAGAAATGAAGAAAAGGTAGAAACCTACGGTATTGAGGTGTTGGCAGGCTGGGAAAAAGAGATTTTTAAAGATCACCAAATTAGCGCCTCTGGTACTTATGCCTATACGGTTTCAGAAAATATGAATACGGGATACCAGCTTATTTATGTACCGTTTCATAAAGCTACGGGTTCGCTTACCTATGCTTTTAAAGATTTCAGTATAGATTACCAGCTTTTATATAATGGCGAGGTTTTTACCCGATCTGATAATAATTCGCGCTATAATATGGATGCTTATACGGTTTCAAACCTTGGAATTTCATATGATTTTGGAACAACAAATACTTACAAGATTGGAGCCAGGGTGCTCAATATTGTAAATGAAGAATATCAAAGTGTAGAAAACCGGTGGATGCCCGGCAGAAATTTTAATATATACCTAAACCTTAATTTTTAACCAGCATGATGCTGGAAGCAAATATTTTTTAAATCAGATTATTTTAAACTCTTTATTTGCTCCGCTCTTTGCTAAAATTCTAACCAATGAAAAGAATCAGTAAATTATTAACTATGGCCATTTTGAGTGGCTTTTTTTTGAATTCCTGTAGCAGCGATGATGATAATATTGACCCTGAAATAGAGCAACCTGAAAGCACCTATGCAGATGGATTGTTTGTGCTTAATGAAGGTGGTTTCGGTAACAATAATAGTTCAATATCATATATTGATAATGATTTTTCTATTCTAGAATCCGATATATTTTCTACAGTAAATGGTTCTTCTCTGGGAGATACAGGGCAGAGTCTCACATTTGATGATAATTATGCATATATCGTTATGAATGTTTCCAATATAGTTCAAATTGTTGATCGCTATACTTTTGAGCACATTCATACAATTGAGGAGGGATTAAGTAATCCACGGTATCTTACTTTGGTAGACGAGAAGATATATGTCACCAATTGGGGAGATGCCTCTAATGATACAGATGATTATATCGCTATATATAATGCAAGTACCTATGAATCTACAGGAACAATTAGTGTAGGAGAAGGGCCTGAAAAGATTATTAATGATAATAATAAGCTATTTGTAGCTTTACAGGGCGGCTATAATTATAATGATAAGATTGTGATTATAGATCCTATTTCCAATATTGTGGAAGTAAGTATAGAAATTGGTGATGCTCCTAATTCAATAGAGATATCAGATGGCTTCTTGTGGGTAATGTCTGGAGGAGTACCCGGTTATGCTCAAGGAGTTGGTGAAACAGCTGGCAGTATTTCTAAAATCAACTTATCAAATAATGAAATAACAGAAGAGTTGATTTTTCCAAATACCACAGATCATCCTTCAAATTTTGAAATTGAAGATGATACTATTTATTATACTCTCAATGGATCTGTTTACTCTATGGAAGAATCGGCCACAGAGTTACCTGAGGAGAGTCTTTTTGCTTTTACTGATATTACTTCTTTTTACGGATTTGAAATCGAGGATGGATATTTATATACTGGCGATGCAGGAGATTATAGCTCAAATGGTGTGGTAAGAATATATAATTTTGAAGGAGAAATAATTTCACAATTTGATTCCGGAGGCGTAAGCCCAAACGGTTTCTACTTTAACGATTAAAAACTGTTTTTCTGTTTATTTAAAATTGAATAAAAAAAGCCCCGTTTCAGTTGAGAAACGGGGCTTTTGCATTAAATATACTTTTAAAATTACTGCTTAAATTCAGCAGCTTTTTTCCTTATTTCTTCAGGAATTTCGTCTATATACATTCTTTGGTAATCTACATCGGTCTCTCCACTCTCACCAATTTTAGTAAATCTGGAATCGTAAGAAACAGCGGGAATAGCCATTCTGTTACCGGTAATATCGGCAAGAGCTGCAGCAAGAAGTGGTTCTTCTGGCTCACCTAATGGCAAAAGATTTACAATATCTTCTTCAGCTTCAATATCTGGTACTAAACCTTCTTCATAATATGCATCTTCATTCGCATTTTTAGATTCATAAATAAGTGGTTGAATTACGTATTTATGATTCGGATTTCGGTTTTGACGTAAAAAATTAGGAGAATCATACAAAGGAGCAGCCGCCTGGAATTTCCCAACTGTACCTTCCCCAACGTGAACTACTTCAATATAGGGAGCTAGACCATTCATTACTAATTCACTGGCAGAAGCTGTAGAACCTGTACCTATTATATATACTTTACTAAGTCCAAGGCTGTTTATCGCTTCTTCTGTTCTAATTTTATCGTTAAACCTATCTACCAACTCTTCTTCTGTAAATTGACTTTGTAACAGAGCGTTCCAGGTTTGTTTAGAGAAAATTTCGCCTTCAAACTGCCCGGTAATCATACTGGAAAGATCTACCGCACTTTCTACAGATCCACCTCCATTATATCTAAGATCTAAAACCAGTTCGTCTATACCTTCAGCTTTTAAATCTCCAAAAGCAGCATTTAGTTCATCATCAAAATCGGCGGTAAAACTATTATACATAATGTAGCCAACACTTATTCCATCTACTTCTACTACTTTAGATAAAAGAACCGGATTTTCGGTAATTTCTATTCTATTTAGTGCTATGGTTTCATCGGTATTACTAATAATATTATCGTTAATTTCAGCTACAGTAATTTCATAGCCATCTCTTCCTAAAAGAGATTGATAATTATCAAGGTTCATAGATTCCCCATCAATATCGGTAAAAAGAGTACCACGAGTAACGCCGGCTTCACCGGCAGGACTATTTGGTATTACATATCGCACATAGGCTAGAACCCCATCACTTCCAAATCTCACCAATCCATAATCCATACCAGTAGTAGTTTGAATTCCAGCTTGATTATTTTCCAAAATAGTATAATCATCTATAATAAAGCTAAAACGATCTTTTGGCGCAGGAACTTTTAATCCGTTATTAAAAAGATCTTCGGGAGAATCAAAACTAGCCAGCCATTCATTTTTATCGGCTTCAGAATCAAAATAATTCTCACCTAATTCTGGAACATCGGCTTCATATACATAGTAGATGCTCATTGCATCATATAAATAATTTTCGATTTCTAAATTAGGAGTTTCCCCGGGCTTATCACCTCCTGGTTCAACCGGGAAGCGTTCGTCATTGTCATCTTTGGAGCAACTGCTCAAGACTCCTGTAGCCAGGAATAAAAGTAAAATTAGTTTATTAATCTTCATAAAGTTAAGTTTGTTTTAGATTGCTAAAAATACCCACATTAAATTAAATTCAAAATCCTATTGTAACAAATATTACCGCTAATCGTTTTAAAGGTAAGAAGGTTATTAAACCAACCATACATGAAACAACAAGCCTTCCTGGAAAAAATTAACCCGGTGAAAGATAAAATGTACCGGCTTGCATTGAGACTGCTTATTTCTAAAGAAGCTGCCGAAGATGCTACCCAGGAAGTAATCTATAAACTATGGGCTCGCAAAGACAAACTCAAGGATTATACCAATGTTGAAGCTTTTGCAATGACTACAACAAAAAACTATTGTTTAGATGAATTAAAAGCTAAAAAGAATAATAATTTAAGAATTGTTCATCAGAATTATGAAAATAATTCAATTTCGCTCCAAAGAGAACTGGAGGTTAAAGATGAAATACTGTGGATAAACCAAATTTTAAATGAGTTGCCAGAACAGCAAAAAATTGTTTTTCAGCTTAGGGATATTGAGCAACTGGAATTTGACGAGATTATTGAAATTACTAAAATGAAGGCTACAGCCATTAGGGTAGCCTTATCTAGAGCTAGAAAAAAAATAAGAGAAAGCTTAACAAACAAGCATAATTATGGAATTACAAAAAATTAGAGAATTACTGGAAAAATATGATGCCGGTGAAACATCTCTGGCTGAAGAAAATATACTTCGGGAATATTTTCAAAAAAATGAGGTGCCGGCCGATTTAAAAAGTTATGGGTTATTATTTTCTTTTTCAGAAAAAAACAAAACACAAAAAATGCAGCGGGAAGTGGAACTTCCGTCGCAAGCAAAGGGGAATAAATACCTTTGGACAGCCATAGCGGCAAGTATTATTGTAATAGTGGGACTTTTCTTTTTTCAGAATAAACCTATGGAAATGAATCATAGTGATCTTGGTACGGTTCAGGATAAAGAGGAGGCTTTGCAAAAAAGCATGGAAGCTTTAAAAATGGTTTCCGAATTAATGAATGAAGGGAAAGAAGACCTTATATACCTAAAAGAATTTAATAACACCAAAGATAAATTTATAAAAACCGAATAATATGAAAAAGATAGCAATAGTTATTATTATTGGCCTTTTACCAATACTAACGCAAGCCCAGTCGTTTGCCAAGTATGAAAATATGAAGGATGTTGATGCAATGGTAATGACCAGTAAGATGTTTAAAATGCTTGCAAAAGTAGATTTAAGCGAAGATAACCCAGAAGCCAGGGAATACCTGAAACTCATTGAAAACCTTGATGAAATTAAGATGTTTACCAGCACCACCGCTTCAGTGCGAAATGAAATGCAAAAAGATGTTGAGCGTTATTTAAACTCAAATTCTTTAGAGCAGTTAATGCGAGTAAATGAAGATGGGAAAAATATTCGATTTTATTCTAAAGGAGGAAAAAACGATAATTATGTGAGCGAGCTGTTTATGTTTATGGAAGGTGAAAAAGAAGGTGAACTAATTTCTGTGATCTTGAGTATTACTGGAGAAATAGATCTTTCGCAATTATCGCGCTTAACATCAGACCTTAAAATACCAGGTGCTGAAGAGCTTAAAAATGTAGAAAATAAATCTTAGATCAACTTAAAAATCAATATAAAATGAAATCAATAAAAATTTTAGGCCTGGCATTGGCGGCTGCAGCCTTTGTTTCGTGTGCGAACGAGCCGAGTTTGCAGGAGTATTATGTAGAAAATCAGCAGGACAATAAGTTCATCGCTTTAGATGTACCTACCAGTATGTTTACCAACGCTGATGCCCTGGACGAAAATCAAAGAGCTACGCTGGAAAGTGTAAAGAAAATTAATGTTTTGGCTTTGCCGGTTAAAGAAAGCAAAGAGGAATATGAAGCCGAAAAAGCTAAACTAAGTAGTATTTTGCAAGATGAAAAGTACCAGCTATTAATGAAATATGGCTCGAACGATCGTAAAGCAGAAATTTATTTTACCGGAGACGAAGAGGCCATAGACGAAATTATTGTTTACGGGTATGATGATACCAAAGGAGTGGGAGTAGCTCGTGTATTAGGTGAAGATATGAATCCGCAGAAATTGATGGAACTTATGAAATCACTTGAAAAAGGAGACGTAGATGTGGACGGTTTAAAAGGAATTACCGGTATGTTTAAAACAGAAATTGAAGAATAGTTTTTTAGTTGAAACTATTATAGAGGTTGTTTGAAAATTTTCAAACAACCTCTTTTTAATTTAAATACCCGTATAATTTTGCGGGGTTATTTTTTTAAGTTCCTCTTTTACTGCTTTAGAAACCTCTAAGGTTTCAATAAAATCGGCGATACTCTTTTTATTGATCTTTTCGTTAGTTCTGGTAAGACCTTTAAGCGTTTCATATGGATTTTTAAATCCTTCGCGGCGTAATATAGTTTGAATAGCTTCAGCAACAACCGCCCAATTAGCTTCAAGATCAGCATTTAGTTTTTCTTCATTCAGCAATAATTTATCAAGACCTTTTAAGGTACTTTTAAAAGCAATACTCGTGTGCCCCATAGGTACGCCAATATTTCTTAAAACTGTACTATCGGTAAGGTCACGCTGCAAGCGGCTAAGCGGTAATTTTGCTGAAAGATGCTCAAAAATAGCGTTGGCTATCCCTAAATTTCCTTCACTATTTTCAAAATCTATAGGATTCACTTTATGCGGCATTGCCGAAGAACCTATTTCACCTTTTTTGATCTTCTGCTTAAAATAATCCATAGAAACATAGGTCCAGATATCACGATCTAAATCTATTAAAATGGTGTTTATTCTTTTTAAGCCATCAAATAGCCCAGCCATATGGTCGTAATGCTCAATTTGCGTGGTTGGGAAAGAATGGTGTAACCCTAGTTTTTCCTGGACAAAATTAGTTCCAAATTCTTTCCAGTCGGTATTTGGGTAAGCCACTTTATGAGCGTTAAAGTTACCAGTGGCTCCGCCAAATTTGGCGGCGTGTGGAACTTTATTTAAAAGATCTAATTGAGCTTCTAAACGCGTGATAAAAACTTCTATTTCTTTACCTAAACGAGTAGGGGAAGCCGGTTGCCCGTGAGTTCTTGCCAATAAAGGGACATTTGCCCAATCCTGGGAAAGCTGCGTGAGTTTAGAAATTATTTGTTCTATTTCAGGAATATACTCGGCTTCAATTGCATCTTTTAAACTTAATGGAACCGCGGTATTATTGATGTCCTGTGAGGTTAATCCAAAATGGATAAATTCTTTATAAGCTTCCAGGCCTAATTCATCAAACTTATTTTTTATAAGATATTCTACCGCCTTTACATCGTGATTGGTAGTTTTTTCAATCTCTTTCACCGCTTGAGCATCAATCGTAGTGAAGTTTTCATAAATGGCGCGCAAATCACTAAAAACCGAATGATCTACATCTTTAAGCTGGGGTAGTGGTAATTCGCAAAGCGCAATAAAATATTCAACTTCAACCTTTACACGATATTTTATTAAGGCTTCTTCGCTAAAATACTGCGAGAGCTGTTTGGTTTTGGAATGATATCTTCCATCTATTGGAGAAATGGCGGTTAGCGGTGTCATGTATTTGATTTAGAAATTAAAAGCCGTAAATATACTGCTTCCAAATAATCTTTAAAACCGCTGTAGCATTTCTTTTTCTATGAATAGGATGAAATTTTTATGCTGAATTCTTTAATTCCTTTACCAGCTTAGGAACGCCAATGGAAGCTTTTTCTGCAATAATATGAAGATTCCCTTTTTTCTGAATATTAGGTTTCGGGTCTATAAAATAAATGGGAATTCCTTCGGGGGCAAAATCTACAAGTCCGGCTGCCGGGTACACCTGCATTGAGGTTCCTATAATCATAAGTATTTCTGCTTCAGCAACAATTTCCATAGCTTTTTCAAACATAGGTACAGCTTCCCCAAACCAAACAACATGAGGCCTGAGCTGATAGTTAAATTCACAGAAATCTCCGGGGTTTATATCTTGTTTCCAATCTAGTACAAGATTTTCATTAAAAGTACTTCTGGCTTTCAATAGCTCGCCGTGCAAATGGGTAACTTTTGTACTGCCGGCCCTTTCGTGAAGATCATCTATGTTTTGAGTAATTATTTCTACGTCAAATTCTTTTTCAAGTTCAGCCAGTGCAGTATGCGCAGTATTAGGGTCTACCGTTAATAATTGCCGGCGACGTTGATTATAAAACTCTAAAACCCTTTTTTGATCTTTTTTCCAACCAATAGGCGATGCAATTTCCATAACATCGTGGCCTTCCCACAGACCATCGGCATCCCGGAACGTTTTAATTCCACTTTCGGCACTCACCCCGGCACCGGTTAAAACCACTATTTTTTTCATATTAACATAGTTTGGGTGCTATTTTTATAAACCTTAACATCCGTTAAATCCAGCTCCCTCGTATCTATCTATAGATTTGATAACGTAAAAAGCGTTTTGTTGCTTTTTCTTATCTCTAATTTACTAATAACTTAAAAATTTTAAACTTAAGAAAAAATTCTTACTTGCTATTTTTATAGCACTACCGTTTATGTTTATGAGCTGCAGCAGCGATGATGATGCAGTAGACCCCGATGGAGGGGGCGATGATTTTGAGGGGGAAACAAAATCCTTTCAACTTTACTCCGTTGCCGATCCTTCAATTTCAGGTACAGCTACTTTTATGGAAAATGAAGATAATAGTACCACCGTTGAACTTGAATTAGATGGAACTCCAGATGGAGGAATGCACCCCGCACATATTCATTATAATACCGCTGCAGAAGGTGGAGATATTGCGGTTTCTTTTGAACCTGTAGATGGCACTACCGGAATGAGCACAACTACTTTCTCTACACTAGATGATGGAACGAGTATTACTTATGAAGAAGCTATAGATTTTGATGGATATATCAATGTTCACGTAAGTGCCGACGATCTTGGTACTTTGGTTGCCCAGGGAGATATCGGTGAAAATGAACTTACCGGAGAGTCTAAAAACTATATGCTTGAAGAAAGAGCTATAGAAGGAATTTCTGGAAATATAATGTTTGAAGAAAGAGTAAATGGTGAAGCTTTAGCAACCATTATGCTTGATGGCACTCCAGACGATGGTGAGCACCCGGCACATATTCATATGGGAGCTGTTGTAGAAGCACCGGGAGATATTGCTTTTACTTTTACACCAGTGAACGGAGCTACCGGAATGAGTAAAACCAATGTTGCTGAATTAAACGATGGTACTGCATTTTTGTATATCGATGTACTTAGTTATGATGGTTATGTAAATGTTCACCTAAGCGCAGATGAACTTGGAACACTTGTAGCTCAAAACGATATAGGTGGTAATGAACTTACTGGCGAAACTAAATCTTACGAGCTTGATGAAAGAGCTGTTGAAGGAATTAATGGAACGGTAATGTTTGAAGAACGTGTGAGCGGTGCTGCCCTGGCGACTATTATGATAGATAATACTCCTGAAGATGGAATGCACCCGGCTCATATTCATATGGGTTCTTTTACTGAAGGCCCAGGCGATATAGCTTTCACTTTTAATCCGGTAAACGGAGCAACCGGAATGAGTATGACTCAGGTTGAAATGTTAGACGATGATACCGAATTTGGTTACGAAGAAGTACTAAATTACGACGGTTATGTTAATGTTCACCTAAGTGCTGATGATTTAGCAACTGTGGTTGCTCAGGGAGATATTGGAGCAAATGAATTAACCGGAGAAAGCAAAACTTACCAATTAGGAGAAAGAGCTGTTGAAGGAATTAGTGGTTCTGTAATCTTTGAAGAAAGAATGAGTGGGGAAGCCCTGGCAACTATTATGCTAGACGGTACTCCAGAAGACGGAATGCACCCGGCTCACATCCATATGGGAACTGCAGCTGAAGGTGGCGATATAGCTTTCACTTTTAATCCGGTAAATGGAGCCGCTGGAATGAGTATGACTCACGTTGGAATGCTTGATGATGATACCGAATTTGGTTACGAAGATGTATTAAATTATGACGGTTATGTAAACGTTCATTTAAGTGCAGATCAACTTGGAGTTATTGTAGCTCAGGGCGATATTGGCCAAAATGAACTAACCGGCGAATCTGCTTCTTATGATTTAGGAAGTGTAGATGTTGACGGAATTATGGGAACTGCAATGTTTGAAGAACGTGTAAATGGCGAAACTTTGGTTACTATTATGTTAGATGGAACTCCTGATGGTGGAGAACACCCTTCGCATATCCACGTTGGTTCTGTTGAAGATGCACCTGGAGATATTGCCATTTCTCTAAATTCAGTTAATGGTGATACGGGAATGAGTATGACCAATGTTTCAGCTTTTGACGGGGAAGATGCAGATATGATAGATTATAATGGGCTTTTAGAATATAACGGTTATCTAAACGTGCACTTAAGTGCTGAAGATTTAGAGACGCTTGTAGCTCAAGGTAATGTTGGTTCTAATTCTTAGAACTTAAATGTTGATGTTAGAGTGAAAAACCCGGTCGCGATGAGGCCGGGTTTTTTTGTATTCATTTTTAAACTTTTTATAATTTCAATTTTTTTAGTTGAAAATTTTAAAAAATATTCTCACGAAAACGCCCCGCTTCAAGTGAGGTTTTATAATTTTAGCCCATGCAAAAAACCAGTCTTTTAGAACATCTTGAAACATTTCTTACACCGCGACGAATTGCTTTATTCAATAAGGTGATTGTAGAACGAACCAATCATTTTACAGTCGCAACCCAAGATGTTTATCAATTACATAATACCAGTGCAGTAATTAGAAGTTGTGAGGTTTTTGGAATTCAGAATATTCACGTAATAGAAGAACGCAAACCTAAAAGAATTGATCGCGAAATCGCAATGGGCGCCCAAAAATGGGTAGATGTAAACAGGTATTCCACTTCAAAAGAATGCATAAAAGAATTACGAGAAAAAGGCTATCAAATTGTGGCAACCACACCTTATGGAGAAAGCACAGCCCTTAAAGATTTTAATATAGAAAAACCTTCAGCTATTTTCTTTGGAACTGAAAAAGAAGGTTTAAGTAATGAAATTTTAAATGAGGCCGATTGCAGGTTGAATATTCCCATGTTTGGTTTTACTGAAAGTCTAAATATTTCGGTTTCTGCAGCTATTATTTTACAGAGCATTACTTCAAGACTAAAAAGTAGTGAAATTAACTGGCAACTTTCTGAAGAAGATAAAATTAAGCTGAAATATGAATGGCTAAAAAAATGTATTAAAAATTCAAATTCAATTATAGCGCAATTCAACACAGAAAATCCTTAAATTAGTTAAATATTTTTTTCTAATGACCCTCTTTTTTTACCTACTTATAGCGTTTATCACTTTTATAGCTTTTCTGCATGCCTGGGCAAAGAAAAGGTATGACATTAGCCGAACAATGGTGATCAATGCTCCGAGAGACGTGGTTTTTAGCTATGTACGGCAATTAAAGAAACATCCGCTTTGGGTGCCCTGGTTTGCAAAACATCCTGAAGCAGTTTTAAAGCATAAAGGTGAGGATGGAAAATTAGGAGCGGCTATTTACTGGAAAAGTAAGAATAACGAAATAGGGGAAGGGCTTCAAAAAATTATAAAAGTAAAACACCCAAGAGTTTTTGAGACTCGCGTGCTTTTTGTAAAACCGGTAAAAGTGAGTATGCTTACTTATTTTGCAGCAAAAGAACTGGAACCGGGAAAATCTAAAGTAGTTTGGGGAATTCGCGGTAATTTACCGTTTCCACTTTCAGTAATAAGTTTGTTTTATAGTGCCGATAAATTAATGGGCCAGGATCTCGAAAAAGGCCTAATTAGTTTAAAAACCACTATGGAAAAAGGAGTAAGGGTTTAGTTTCTTTGTAAAACCCTGTATTCTTCGTAGCAACCACTTAAAGCGTCTAAAATTTGCAAATCGTTTGCCGATCTTAAAAAATCTTTAGAATAGCTACAGCGCTGTAAGATTTCATCAATTTCTACTTTATTGATTGGAAGAAGTGCGATAAGAGTTTCCCTGTCAAATTTATTACGTAGAAGTGTTCTTATTTCATCATCTTCTTTCATTTGCCTTAATTTTCGCATTTGCTTTGGTTTCTTCCCAAAAATATTATGCATCAAATCGGCAGGATTAAAAATAGCTCCCAAAGTACGGGAAACCGCACTGGCAGAATTATCTCCGCCTTCGTAACCGGCATTTAAGCCCGAGATGCTATAGCGGTTATTCTCATAAATAGGAATGTTCCTGGCATCAATCTCTAAATATCCGGTAAGAGTAACCGGTTTTAAAACCACTTCTTCTAAAGCAATTCCCAACTCGGTCATTTTAACCTTTACATTTCCATATTTAAGCCAGTCGTTGGTAACCCTAACTTTTATAGGTCTAAATCCAAGATAAGAAAAATAGAGAGTATCGTTAACTGTGGCCTGTAATTCAAAGGATCCGTCTTCTTCACTAACGGCACCTTTAACCTGGTTTAGGTTTACAATATGAACTTTTTCAATAGGTTTATCGTCGGCAGCGTTCATAACGGTTCCCGATACAACATCCTGTGAAAATGCCTGAAAAGCTAAAAAAAGTAGTAAAAAGGTAAAAAGGAATTTCTTCATAACAATTGGCGCCTAAATTATAAAATACTTATAAAAAACAATGCCATAATTGAAAATTTAGGCGCCAGATGTGAATTTAATTTTTGCTCCGTCTTCTTTTAATAGAGCTTTCTATGTTTTTGCTTCGGTTTCCAGATTTTTTTCCTTTTCCAGAACCACCTTTAAAATCGTCTGAACGTCTACGTCCACCTCCTTTAAAGTCTGGTTTGCCGCCGCCTTTGTTGAATTTGCCGCCTTTTCGGCCGCCACCGCCACCGCCGCCGCGTTTTCCACGTCCGCCGGTATCAGTTGTTTCTTCAACATTAATATATCTACCCTGATGTTTAAAGTCTTTAAAAGTACTTAAAACCGTTTCGGTATTTTTTGCATCGGTATTAAAGAAAGAGAAGCTGTCTTTAACATCAACTTTATAAACATCGTCACGTCCAAGATCTAAAGTGGCCTTAAGGAAATCCTTTAAGCTCATCCAGTCAAAATCATCTTTTGCACCTACATTTATAAAGTAACGTGTAGAATCTCCAGAACCACCACCATCTGCAGGAGCGGAAGGAGAACTTAAACCTTCAGAATTTTTATAATAATTAAAGAAACGAGTAAATTCTACAGAAAAGAATTTCTTAATAAGCTCTTCTTTGGTAAAATCTTCTAGAACCTCATTAATTCCCGGTAGATACGCATCTATATCGTGATTAATCTTGGTTTCTTTAATATCGTTTGCAAGGTGAAACAGCTGCACGCGGCAAATTTCCATTCCGTCAGGAATATCTTTTTGCTCAAATTTTTGCTGAATAATACGCTCAATACTTTTAATTTTACGCATTTCACTTTTGGTAACAATAACCATAGAAACTCCGCTCTTGCCAGCACGACCGGTACGGCCACTACGGTGAGTATACGTTTCAATTTCGTCAGGAAGTTGGTAGTTGATTACGTGCGTAATATCATCTACATCAATTCCACGAGCAGCAACATCTGTAGCTACCAACATTTGGATTTGCTTGTTTCTAAAACTTTTCATCACCAAATCACGTTGATTCTGGCTAAGGTCACCGTGCAAAGCTGCAGCGCTATAACCGTCCTCAATAAGTTTTTCAGCTACTTTTTGAGTATCTCTTTTTGTTCGGCAAAAAATTACTGAAAAGATATCTGGATTGGCATCTGCCAGTCTTTTTAAAGCTTCGTAACGTTGTCTTGAATTTACCAGGTAAAACTCGTGGGAAACATTAGATGTTCCCTGGTTTTTAGATCCTACGGTAATTTCAATAGGAGTACGCATAAATTTCTTGGCAATTGTTGCAACTTCTTTAGGCATAGTGGCAGAAAATAACCAGGTATGCTTTTCTTTTGGAGTATGAGAAAGAATTGCTTTAATGTCTTCAAAGAAGCCCATATTAAGCATTTCATCGGCTTCATCTAAAACACAGTATTCTATTTTAGAAATATCTACAAGATTACGATTAATCATATCTTGCATACGTCCCGGGGTAGCCACAATAATTTGAGCTCCACGTTCAATTTGTCTGGCCTGGTCTGTAATGCTGGCGCCACCATAAATAGCAACCGGATTAAGACCTTTTTCAAACTTCGAGTAATTCTTTAATTCGTTGGTAATTTGCAGGCAAAGTTCACGTGTTGGTGAAAGAATTAATGCCTGGGTATGTTTTTTACTTACGTTTATTTTCTGGATAAGCGGGAATCCAAAAGCAGCTGTCTTTCCTGTACCGGTTTGGGCCAATGCCACCATATCGGTATCTTCGTTTAGTAAAACAGGAATCGCTTTTTCCTGTATCTCACTTGGGCTTGTAAAACCCATTTCTTCGACTGCTTTAAGAATAGAAGGGTTTAAACCTAATTGTTCAAATTTGTTCATATAAAAAATTAAATAAGCGGCAAAGGTACGGCTTACATAGCAATATACACCTATCTAGTTCTTTTATTTTGAAAGATAGGCGATTAGCTCTCTAAAGGCTTTTCCACGATGACTTATTTCTGATTTTTCACCAAGGCTCATTTCGGCAAAAGTCTTCTCAAAATCAGTTGGTTTAAATACAGGATCATAACCAAAACCCTTTTCCCCGCGTATTTCTTTTATAATTTCTCCTTTGCAAATTCCTGTAAAGAGATTTTGCCTGTCGTTTAAATTTAAAGCAATGGTAGTTTTAAATTGTGCGGCTCTATTTTCTTTGTTTTCTAACTCGCTAAGTAATTTTCTCACATTTGCGGCATCATCCTTATTTTCTCCTGCAAAACGAGCAGAGTAAACCCCGGGTTTTCCATTTAGCGCTTCAACTTCCAGCCCGGTATCATCTGCAAAACAATCATAACCGTATCGGTTTTTAACATATTCTGCTTTTAAAATCGCATTACCTTCAATAGTATCGGCTGTTTCCGGAATTTCCTCATCGCAACCAATATCATCTAAAGAGAGAAGTTTGATGTAATGTGGCAAAAGTGCTTTAATTTCAATAAGTTTATTTTTATTGTGCGTGGCGAATACAAGTTCCATAGTTGTTTTTTAGCGATGGTGATAGGGTTCGTTTTTTAAAATAGTGAAAGCGCGGTAAAGCTGTTCGGTAAAGAAAAGTCTTACCATTTGATGTGAGAAAGTCATTTGCGAGAGTGCTACTTTAGAATCGGCTCTTTGGTAAACTGCTTCCGGAAATCCATAGGGCCCACCAATTACAAAAATAAGTTGCTTGAGCCCACTGTTTAATCGTTTTTGAATGTATACTGAAAATTTTTCTGAAGAAAATTCTTTTCCGTTTTCATCTAAAAGTACAAGGAAATCTGAATTCTGAACTTTAGAGAGGATCAATTCGCCTTCTTTTTCTTTTTGTTGATTTTCATCAAGGTTTTTCGTCTTTTTAAGATCGGGGATAATTTCAATTTCAAATTTATTATAAAACTGAAGTCGTTTTTTATAAACTTCAATAAGCTGTTTAAGCTCCCTGTTATCAGTCTTTCCTATGCAGAGTAATTTTATGGTCATTCGGTATATTTAACGCAGACTTTGCTACATTTACAAAAATAAGTATTGCAAATGATCTCAAAAGAACAATTTGAAAAAGAAATAGACCTAATTATTGAAAATGCGCTTAGAGAAGACGTTGGAGAAGGTGATCATAGCTCTCTGGCCTGTATTCCTGAAGAAGCTATAGGAAAAGCTAAACTCCTGGTGAAAGATAAAGGAATTTTGGCAGGAGTAGATTTTGCCCTGCAGGTTTTTGATAAAGTAGACCCCGAGTTAAAAGTTGAAGTTTTACTTAAAGACGGTAAAACAATACAAAGGGGAGATGTGGCTTTTTTTGTTGAAGGGAGTTCGCAATCAATTTTAAAGGCTGAAAGATTAGTATTAAACGCAATGCAAAGAATGAGCGCCATAGCTACCAAAACAAATACTTTTGTTCAAAAACTGGAAGGTACTAATACTAAAATTTTGGATACCCGAAAAACCACTCCAGGGATTAGAGCGCTGGAAAAATGGGCAGTAAAAATTGGGGGAGGGGAGAATCATAGGTTTGCTTTGTATGATATGATCATGTTAAAGGATAATCATATAGATTTTGCCGGCGGAATTTCTAAAGCAATTAACAAGACTAAAGATTACCTTAAGAGCAATAAACTTGATCTTAAAATAATTGTTGAAGCGAGAAATTTAAAGGAAATTGAAGAAATTCTAGAAAACGAAGGTGTTCACCGTATTTTAATAGATAACTTTAATTATGAAGATACCCGTAGAGCGGTGAAACTTATTAATGGTAAATGCCAAACAGAATCCAGCGGAGGAATTACCCTGGATACCGCGCGTAAATATGCAGAATGCGGCGTAGATTATATTTCCAGTGGTGCGTTAACGCATTCGGTTTATAACTTAGATCTTAGCTTAAAAGCAATATAAGGTATGGCTCCAAAAAAAGCCTTTCTGTCTAAATTAGAACAATTTTCAAATTGGTGGGAGAGAAAGACCAGGGCTATAATTTTGCCCGGCTTTGATGGCCTATCGCTTTACGATCTTTGGGAAATTTATTCTGGAGGAATTATTAAAGGAACCTTTTCTACCAGGGCAAGTGCCATTGCATTTAGTTTTTTTATGGCGCTGTTTCCGTTTTTGCTGTTTATGCTTAACCTAATTCCCTATATCCAATTTATAGACGATTTCCAGCTGCAGTTCCTGCTTTTTATGGAATCTTTATTACCGCCAGATACCCAGGAATATTTTAACGATATTTTGCTAGATATTGCCAATACCCCCAGGGGTGGACTACTTTCTATCGCTTTTCTTGTTTCCATATTTTTAATGACCAATGGAATAAACGCGATTTTTACCGGGTTTGAATTTTCTTATCATACCAACGCCAACAGGTCTATAATTAGACAATACTTGGTAGCCGTGGGAATATCCCTTATTATGGCATTGTTGTTGCTTCTTACCATTATACTGGTAGTCTATTTAACTTATGCAATGGACGATTTAAAGGAGTTAGGCCTGGCAACAGATGGAGGCGCTGCCATTGTAAAATATGTTGGGTTTGTTTTACTAATTTATATTGTAGTGGCCATGTTGTATTATTTTGGCACTAAAGAAGCCAGGCAGGCAAGATTCTTTTCTATAGGAGCTCTTTTTACTACTTTATTAATAATTATAACTACTTATTTCTTTGGGTTGTATATAGAAAACTTTTCAGCGTATAACGAATTATATGGTTCTATAGGGGCATTGCTAATTTTAATGGTGTATATCTGGTTAAATTCTAATATATTGCTCTTAGGATTTGAATTAAATGCTTCTTTAATAAAAATGAAGAAAAAAATTAAATAACTTAACAACCTAAAACCACATTAAAAATGAAAAAATTAATAGTTGTATTAATAGCCGTTTTCGGCTTAAATTTAACTTCAGCACAAACCGAAATTGGAGGTGCTACTTTACCTGCTACTTTAGAATATGGCTCTGAAACAATGACGCTGAACGGCGCCGGAGTTAGAGAAAAGTTTTGGATGGATATGTATGCCGGCGGACTTTACCTTAAAAATAAATCTGGAAATGCTTCTGAAATAATGAATAAAGATGAAGCTATGGCAATAAGATTGCACATAGTTTCAAAAATGATTACCAGCGACCGAATGATTGACGCAGTTACTGAAGGTTTTGAAAGCTCAACCGGTGGAAATACAGCCCCAATTTCAGCAGAAATAAAAAAGTTCATCAGCTTTTTTAAAGATGAAATAAATAAAGAAGATGTTTTTGATATCGTTTATTTGCCATCAAGAGGTTCAGTAATTTATAAAAATGAAAAAGAAAGTGGCTCAATTGAAGGAATGGAGTTTAAAAAGGCTTTATTTGGAATATGGCTTTCTAATGAACCTGCGGATGATGACCTTAAAGAAGGTATGCTGGGTAAACAATAAAACAAGAGTAGAATGACAACCAAACTCAACTTACTTAACCTACTAATTTGTGGATTTTTACTGATTTCTTCAGGAATCCATGCGCAAGGGGTTTTTGGTAAATGGAAGGTAGTAAACGATGCCGGGCGCGTAAATTCTATAATAGAGATTTATGAAAAAGACGATGCAGTTCACGGTAAAGTGATAAAAATTACTAAAGAAGAAGATCGTGACCAAAAATGCACCGAATGCCCTGGCGAGCTTAAAAACAAACCTATAGAAGGCCTAAATGTAATTCGTGACTTTGAAAAAGATGGCGACGAATATATAAATGGAACCTTAATAGATCCAAAATCTGGGAAAGAATATAAAGGTAAAATTTGGGTTGATGAAAACAATCCCGATAAACTAAATGTAAGAGGTTATATCGCCTTTTTCTACAAAACTAAGGTTTGGGAAAGAGCCGAATAAAAACTTTCTAAAATTTAAAACATTAAAACCATTCTTATTTAAGGATGGTTTTTATTTTTGAGTAAACTTTCAATTTCCATATGGCCTATTTTATAGATGTAATTTTGCCGCTGCCCTTACAAAAACGCTTCACGTATTCAATAAGTAAAGTTGAAGCCGATTTTTTGGAAGAAGGAATGCGAGTTGCTGTTCCCTTTGGAAAATCGAAAGTATATACCGCTATTGTTGGGAAAATTCATCAAAATCCGCCGCAGGTTTATGAAGCGAAACCTATTAACCAGATTTTAGATAAAAATCCGTTGGTTACAGCACATCAACTAAAATTCTGGGGCTGGATTGCTTCCTATTATATGTGTGCCGAAGGCGATGTTCTTAAAGCTGCTTTACCCGGCGCGTTTTTACTGGAAAGTGAAAGTATTGTACAGCTAATTAAAGATGCTGAATTTGATGAAAATCAGCTTAAAGATGAAGAGTTTTTAGTGATTGAAGCTTTGCAGCGACAGTCTTCGGTAAAAATCCAGGAAGTGATGAAAATCCTGGATAAAAAAGCAGTATTACCGGTAATAAATGCCCTGGTAGAAAAAGGTTTGGTGGTTCTTAACCAGGAAATTTATGAGCAGTATAAGCCGAAAAAAATGCGCTTTGTAAAATTGAACCCGGTTTATGATAATGAAACCGAAATGCATCGCCTTCTGGATGATTTAGAAAAAGCCCCAAAGCAGAAAGAAGCTTTACTAAGTTTTTTCAGCATTAAAGCACAGCATAAAAAACCATTAAAAGTAAAAGATTTAAGCGCAAAATCAGGGGTTTCGGCAACGATTATAAAGAGCCTGATCACTAAGAAAATTCTCGAGGAATATTACGAAAAAACCGATAGAGTTACGTTTAATGGCAATGCTTCAGAAACAGGGATTCAGTTAAGTGAAATTCAACAGAAAGCTTTTTCAGAAATAAAGGCAGGTCTCAAAGAACAGGAGGTTTGTTTATTCCACGGAATTACTTCCTCAGGGAAGACTGAAATTTATATCAAACTTATAGAAGAGGTTATTGAGAATGGCCAACAGGCACTTTATGTTTTGCCTGAAATTGCCTTAACCACCCAGTTAATTGAAAGGTTGCGAGCTTATTTTGGAGATAAAGTTTTGGTCTATCACAGTAAATATTCGGTAAATGAAAGGGTAGAAGTGTACCGGCATATTTTAGAAGATTCAGAAAAAGCGAGGATAGTGATTGGCGCCCGTTCTTCAATTTTTCTTCCTTTCGCAAATCTCGGCTTAGTGGTGGTAGACGAAGAACACGAAACTTCTTTTAAACAATTTGATCCTGCCCCACGATACCACGCCAGGGATGCGGCCGTGGTTTTGGCGAATTTCTTTAAAGCGAAAACTATTTTGGGATCGGCTACTCCTTCTTTAGAATCTTATTTTAACGCACAACATCATAAATATGCTTTGGTAGAATTAAATCGAAGATATGGTGATGTCCTGGAACCCGAAATGGAAATTGTAGATATAAAAACAAAATATAAAAAGAAGGAGATGAAGGGGCATTTTTCTGATAGAATGCTCTCGGAAATTAAAGAAACCCTGAATGTAGGGGAACAGGTAATTTTATTTCAAAATCGCAGGGGCTTTTCTCCTGTGTTGGAATGCAATACTTGCGGTCATTCTCCACAATGCCCTAACTGCGATGTGAGTTTAACTTATCACAGCCATAACAACCAGTTACGGTGCCATTATTGCGGCTATCATATTGCGATGCAAAAGAAATGTATGGCTTGCGATAGTTCTGAAATTACCACCAAAGGTTTTGGAACTGAACAAATTGAAACTGAATTAAAAGCCATTTTTCCCGAATATAAAACCGCGAGAATGGACCAGGATACCACCCGCGGAAAATATGCCTATGAAAAATTAATAAATGCCTTTGAACAACAGGAAATAGATATTTTAATAGGAACTCAAATGCTTACCAAAGGTCTCGATTTTAGAAAAGTAAACCTGGTGGGAATTATGAATGCTGATAATTTGCTGAATTTCCCTGATTTTAGAGCCCATGAACGCAGTTTCCAGTTGATGCTGCAAGTTGCGGGAAGGGCAGGAAGAACAAAAAAGCGTGGAAAAGTTTTAATTCAAAGTTACAATCCGCATCACCAGATTATTCAGCAGGTTTCCATGGGAGATTATGCGGGAATGTACAAAGACCAATTAGAAGAGCGGTATAATTATAAATATCCGCCTTTTCATCGTTTAATAAGAATTACATTAAAATGTCGTGATTTTTCGAAAACCAATGATGCTGCAGATTGGCTTGCCGCAGGAATGAAAAACGTTTTTAAAGAGAACGTTCTTGGTCCCGAGTTTCCACCCGTAGCCAGAATTAGAAACGAATATTATAAAAATATTTTGCTTAAAATTCCGCAGCAACAATCTTTAGGGAAAACAAAAGAAGTACTGCAAAAAATTATGGGAAGTTTTAATGCTATTGGCGCTTTTAGAAGTGTTAAAGTGGTGATTAATGTGGATCCTATATAATTAGACTGATTTTTCCTGGATGTCATCCTGAACTTGTTTCAGGATCTATTGTGGTAACAAGTTAAAACCTAAAAATAGTTCAGGTTGATGATAGTATAATAGGATGTAGGGTAATTAGAATTTACTGAATCGCACTTAAAGCTTCAACCAAATTGCTTTTCTTGTGACGGCTAAGTGGTAATTTCTGCTTATCTATTTCGATGTTCTTAGAATTGTATCGCTCAATTTTATCAAGGTTTACTATATAAGATTTATGGGTTCGCAGAAATTTATCGTTGGGAAGTTGCTCTTCAAAAGATTTCATGGTAGCGAGAACTACAAAATTTTCTTTCTCGGTAACAAATTTTACGTAATCTCCCAGGGCCTGGATATATTTTAATTTATTGAGGAAAACCTTTCGGTTTTTAAGATTGCTTTTTACAAAAATATAATCTTCATCTTCTGGTGGTGCAGAGATCTGGTGTTTTAATTTGTAAAGATTTATCGCCTTATTTACGGCATTATTAAAACGCTCTTTAGTTACCGGTTTATGAATATAATCTACGGCATCATAATCAAAAGCTTTAAAAGCATACTGTGTTTTCCCGGTTACAAAGATAATTTGTGGTTTGTTGGGAAGATCGTCAAGAAGTTCAAAACCTGTTAATACGGGCATTTCAATATCAAGAAATATCAAATCTATTTCATTATCGAGCAGGCCGTTTTTAGTTTCAATAGCGTTATTGTACTCGGCAACCAGCTTAAGATTAGCATGGTCTTTTATCAACTTTACGATAGATAATCGCTGCAAGCTGGAATCATCAACAACAATACATTTGAGTAAAATTTCTTCCACAGTAGTTAGGTTAAGTAATAACAATATTAAACATAAAATACTTAAATCACAAGATAAACTTTAAAATCATAGGTGAAATTTCAAGCTTATCTTTCATTTTGTAGTAAGAAATGAAGTGCTTTAACCCTGGTGTTAAAATATTCTAATTTTTTATTCCAAAACTGGTTTAATCAAAATCTAAATATTCTGAAACCTGACTTAAAAATCAAACCTTTTTTCTATATTAATGCCTCTTTAAATTACTATATGGTAGTTTACTTTTAAGCTTTGATAATAGAAATAATTGAGTTACTTTTGCAGCCAAATAAATTTAAAGTAAATTTTTATGAACACTTATGAAACTGTTTTCATCTTGAATCCCGTTTTATCTGATGAGCAGATAAAGGAGACAGTTCAGAAATACGAAGAATTTCTTGTTTCTAAAGGGGCCGAGATGGTATCGAAAGAAGATTGGGGGCTTAGAAAATTAGCCTATCCAATTCAACACAAAAAAAGCGGGTTTTATCACCTGTTTGAATTCAAAGCTCCAGGAGAGGCTATAGAGCCGTTGGAACTTGCTTTTAGAAGAGACGAGCGTATGATGCGTTATTTAACTGTAAAGTTAGACAAACACGCTATCGCCTGGGCTGAGAAAAGAAGAAATAGAAGACAACAAGAAAAAGCGTAAGTATGGCTACATCTATTGAACAACAAGCAAAAGGAAAAAAAGACGGAGAGATTAGGTATCTTACTCCTCTTAATATAGAGACCAGTAAAACGAAAAAGTATTGTCGTTTTAAGCGATCTGGAATTAAGTATATAGATTACAAAGATCCAGACTGGTTAATGAGTTTCGTAAACGAGCAGGGAAAATTATTGCCTCGTCGCTTAACAGGAACTTCTTTAAAATACCAAAGAAAAGTGGCTGTTGCTGTGAAAAGAGCACGTCACCTTGCGTTAATGCCATATGTTGGTGATTTACTAAAATAAAAAGAGGCAATTATGGAATTGATACTTAAACAAGACGTAGATAATTTAGGCTTTAAAGATGATGTTGTAAACGTTAAAAACGGTTACGGTAGAAATTATCTTATACCTCAGGGATATGCACATCTTGCAACTCCTTCAGCTAAAAAAGTTTTGGCGGAGACCCTGAAACAAAGAGCTTATAAAGAGCAAAAATTTATCGACGAAGCTAAAAAGCAAGCTGAAAAACTTAATAATGTAGAAGTTAAGTTAACAGCTAAAGCCGGTGCAGGAGACAAATTATTTGGATCTATCACCAATGCAGATTTAGCCGATGCTCTTGCAAAAGAAGGCATTGAAATCGATAAGAAATATATTACTATAGCTGGTGGTAACATCAAGAGATTAGGACAGTACGAAGCAACTTTACGTTTTCATCGTGAAGTGATTTCTACTTACAATTTTGATGTTGTAGCTGAAGCTTAATTTATTTTTTTACAAAGTTAAAAGCCCGCTCCAGTAGTGGGCTTTTCTTATTCTAATGAGACCCTAATTTACAAGTAGCGAAGCTACGCCGTAAATTAGTTGGTCGAATTAATCCCGACAAAGCTAGGGATCTTTATTATCGTCAAGCTGAACTGGTTTCAGCTTCTAACATGTTGGCATTCCAAATATTTAGATTCCGAAATAAATTTAGAATGACGATTTTAAATATATGGAATTTGAAAGTTAATTTTAATTTTTACCAAAATGAAATATTCCAGATTAACCAAAGAGCAGTTTGAAGAAATGAAGCAGGAATTTATTAATTTCCTTGCTACACAATCTATTACTGCAGATGAGTGGGAAGATATTAAAAAGAACAAGCCAAAGGCTGCAGAGCAGGAACTTGATGTTTTTAGCGATCTAATTTGGGAAGGGGTTCTTAATAAAGTAGAATATCTGGAGCACTTTTCTGCAAATCAAATCTATTTATTTCATATTACCGAAGTTACTATTCATCTTATTGCCATTAAAATTGAACATGAAGGAGTAGATCTAACTACCCGAAAAGGCTACAGCTGGTTACAGACTAATTTGCTTGACGAATCTGTGAATATTTATACTTCATCTAAAGCATTAAGTGACGATAGAAATAAAGATATTTTCGCGTTAATTAAGCAGGGAGCCAATATCACAAAGGGTGAGCTCTATAAGTATTTTGATAATATGGTAGAAAGCAAATAAGCTTTGTAGAATCCTGGAATACTAACTGGAATAAATTAATATAAAGGTTAGTATAAGAAAAGGCTGAAAACAGTAAAACTTGGGCTTCCTATTTATGCCTTTTTAAGGGATTACATTTAAAGAAAAATCACTATTCACTATTCACTACTCACTACTCATACCTAAGCGACTCAATGGGATCCTGCCTGGCTGCTTTGGCGGCGGGATAACTTCCGGCTAAAATGGCTACAAGAATAGTTATAGCAGTAGCCCAAATCATAGCCACCCAGGGCGTGGTAAAGTTAAAATCGGCTGCGGCAGAAACGGCCATCCCAATTAATATTCCGAAGATAATACCTACAATTCCACCAATTTGTCCAATTATAAGTGTTTCCATAAAAAATTGGGTAGCTATAGTTTTTCGCTTTGCACCTAAGGCTTTTCTTACTCCAATTTCTCGCGTTCTTTCGGTTACACTCACTAACATAATATTCATTAAAGCGATTGATGAACCAAAAATGGTAATTATAGAAATTATCCAGGCCGCAAAATTAAGATAACTGGTAATAGAGAAAATGCGGTTAATAAGATCGTCACTGCGTTCCATCCCAAAATTATTTTCTTCCATGGGATTCAATTTCCGTATATTCCTGAAAGTTAAAATAGCTTCGTCTTGCGCGCCTTCTAACAATTCCTTATCGTCAACTTTAACGCTTACCGCATAATTTATCTGAGGTTGGGTAAACATAGACCGCGCCAATTGAATAGGCATTAAAACACGTAAATCCTGGTTGTTTCCAAAAGTAGAGCCTTTTGATTCCAAAACCCCAATAACTCTAAATTTTGCTCCTCTAATGCTAATAATTTTGTCTATAGGATCTGCTCCTTTAAAAAGACCTTCGGGCTTGGCAAAATCGGCTCCAAGCACTACTACATTATTATTATTCTGAATATCAAAAATGTTGAATTCACGTCCTGCTTCTACATTTAACCCAGAATTTTCCAGGAAATTTTCGTTCACGCCAATTACACGTACTTCAGGATCGGTTTTTTCATTAATATATTTAACTTCTGCAACAGTAGTTCCCGTAAAGGAAACTGCAGTTTGTGCTTTAGGATATTGAAAATTTTCTTCAAATTTTTTCACTTCCCTATAACTAATTATAGGATTAATTTTTTCAACTTCCCCGCCACCCTGTCGCTGTGAATTGAAATCGTACCGCTGAATATTAAAAGTATTTGCACCCATTGAGGCAAAATCGCTGCTAATTGTGTTTTCCAGCGCGGTAACCGCACTTAAAATCCCAACCAGAGCAGTTATCCCAATGGCAATAATTAAAACTGTAAGAATAGTTCTAAGTAGCTGACTTTTAATGGAATTAAAAGCGATGCTTATGTTTTCTTTTAATAACCCGAACATAGAATGTTTTTTCAGTGCTATTTAATTAGACTTCATAAGTAGCAGAATGTTACTTAAAATCTGAAATTTGTTTGGGTTCGGGTAAAATTTAAGATATTTGCAGCAATGTTTCAGCCGGTTTGCGGCGCTAACTTTAAACTAAAAAAGGAAACTATTCCTCAAGATTTTATGGCACAAAAACCTTCTATTCCAAAAGGAACTCGAGATTTTAACCCGGCCGAAGTTGCCAAAAGAAATTATATTTTTGATGTAATTAAAACCGAATTTAAAAAGTTTGGTTTTCAGCCAATAGAGACTCCAAGTTTCGAGAACTCAGATACCCTAATGGGGAAATATGGGGAAGAAGGAGACCGTTTAATTTTTAAAATTCTGAATTCCGGAGATTTTCTTAAAAAAGCAGATAACGAAGCTTACGAAAAAAGAGATAGCTTAAAGATTACTTCTTCAATTAGTGAAAAAGCCCTGCGTTACGATCTTACGGTGCCTTTTGCCCGGTACGTGGTGCAACATCAAAATGAAATAGATTTTCCGTTTAAGCGCTACCAGATTCAACCGGTTTGGAGAGCCGATAGGCCGCAGAAAGGACGATTTAGAGAGTTTTTTCAGTGTGATGCCGATGTTGTTGGGAGTAAAAGTCTTTGGCAGGAGGTTGAATTCGTACAATTATACGATGCCGTTTTTTCAGCTTTAAAATTAGAAGGTGTAACTATTAAAATCAATAACCGAAAAGTATTATCTGGGTTTGCCGAAGTGATTGG
The DNA here is from genome assembly GCF_017579965.1 of Salegentibacter sp. BDJ18. NCBI lineage: Bacteria > Pseudomonadati > Bacteroidota > Flavobacteriia > Flavobacteriales > Flavobacteriaceae > Salegentibacter > Salegentibacter sp. BDJ18. The sequence goes on along the minus strand of NZ_JAFLQX010000023.1, from coordinate 233,161 downwards.
TGAAAAAGACAAACTCATAGATTTTACTGTTGCCCTAGATAAGCTAGATAAAATAGGGGAAGAGGGTGTGAAAAAAGAAATGTTGCAAAAAGGTATTTCTAAAACTGCTATTGAAAAAATCCAGCCAATTTTTAGATTACACGGTAATTTCACTGAAAAAATAGCCGGAATTAAAGAAATCCTGAGTTCATCGGAAACCGGTATGGAAGGAATTAAAGAACTGGAATTTGTTGAAAAAGCTATCCAGGAGATGCCCTTAAAAACGGCAAAACTCGATTTAGATGTAACTCTTGCCCGTGGACTTAATTATTATACAGGGGCAATTTTTGAAGTTTCTGCTCCCGAAAAAGTAAAAATGGGCTCAATTGGTGGCGGTGGCCGTTACGACGATCTTACCGGTATTTTTGGCTTAAAAGATATGAGTGGCGTGGGAATTTCTTTTGGCCTGGACCGAATTTACCTGGTACTGGAAGAACTCAATCTTTTTCCTGAAGCTGTTACTCAAAATACCAAAGCACTTTTTATCAATTTTGGAGACGAAGAGGCACTTTATGCTTTGAAAGCAGTGAATCGCTTACGCACAGAAAATATTACTGCTGAGTTATTTCCTGATGCTTCGAAAATGAAAAAACAAATGAATTACGCGAATAAGCGCGAAATTCCATTTGTGATCCTAGCCGGGGAAGAAGAAATGCAAGCTGAAAAATTCACCCTGAAAAATATGAAATCTGGCGAGCAGCAAAAAGTTAATTTCACTGAATTGGTAAAGGTTTTAGGGTAATTAAATATGCTGATGTAAACTTTTAAATTAGGATTAGACGTCACCCTGAACTGGTTTCAGGGTCTAAGTTTAGCTTAAGTATTATCTTTTAGATGCTAAAATGAGTTCAGCATGACGTTCTCTAATACTAATGGATAAAAGTAAGTTACAATGAATAATTTTGTGGTGTGAAGAGCTTTTAGCTGAAGCAATCTCTCCATAATATTTCTACTCAGTTTCACTGGCCTTATTTAAAATCTCCATATCTTCATTAGAAAGAGAGATCTTTACCGCTTCGGTAAAGGATTTAAGATGTGAAGACTTAGTAGCACTGGCAATTGGGGCACTTACTCCGGGTCTGTTTATTAACCAGGCAAGAGCAAGAGCAGCTTGCGAAACATCATGTTTTTCTGAAATTTTATCAAGAGATTCCAGGATTTTTTTACCACGATTATTCAGGAATTTATCGGCAAACATTTTACGCTCTTTGCCTTCAAAGTCTTTTTTAGTTCGGTATTTCCCGGTTAAAAATCCGCTGGCGAGTGAGAAATAAGGAATTACGCCTAAGTTATTCCTGGTGCAAATTTCTTTAATTTCCCCTTCAAATCTATCGCGCACCATTAAATTGTATTCAGGCTGAAAGACTTCATAAGCCGGTAAGTTTTTCTCAGCAGCTTCATCCAGGGATTTTAGTAATCTTTCTGCAGAAAAGTTTGAAGCACCAATATGCTTTATTTCTCCTTTTTTCATAAACTTTTGATAAGCTTCCAGGGCTTCTTCCACAGGGGTTTCGCCATCATCAAAATGCGTAAAATATAGATCTATATAATCGGTTTGCAGTCTCGAAAGTGAATCCTGAACTGCACCGGTAAGATAATCTTGCGTATTATTTTTAGGTCCTCCGGGTTGTAAACTGGATCCCCCTTTAGTAATTAAAGTGATTTTATCGCGTAATTTGCGTTCTTTCATCCATTTACCAATAATTCTTTCTGAAGTGCCGTGTGGAACGCCATCTGCCCAACGGGAGTAAACATCTGCGGTGTCTATGGTTGTGAAACCGAGTTCAAAGAGCTCGTCTAACATTTTAAAGGACTCTTTTTCATTTAATGTCCATCCAAAAACATTTCCTCCAAATATAATTGGTGCCGATTTTAAACTAGATTTTCCTAATTCAACTTTTTCCATTGCTTTACTTTTTCCTTAAAATTAGCTATCAATTAGCAGAAAGGCGAATTATAGTAAAGGTTTTGGAAAGATTTAACTTTGTAAAAAGTGGTGGATATTTTAAGAAGAAATATTAAGTATTCGAGGTGGGAAGATAAAGTTGAAGTGGTTTTAATAATCGGTAGTATTATCTTCTTCAGTAGTTAGACTTTTTCTGCGCCATATTATATAAATAGCAGCAATTGTTCCCAGCCCCAAAACCAAAGCAAATATTTTGGGCGGTGCATCTACAACATTTTCCTGATCAAATGTAAAAGAACCAATCATCACGAAACTTCCGGCTAAAACGCCTAATGTTAATAATACTTTTATTATTAGTTTCATAAAGTTATATTTTGAAATTCAAATAGGCACTACGGCTTTCACTCTTCTTAAACCGAATTTTTCGACTTAATTTCTATTAAATATAGACTTCAATATAAAGCATAAGAATTAGCGCAAGGTTAATTTAAAGTCAATTAATTGTTAAGCCTCAATTTCGTTTTAGAAACAATTTTTATCTTTCTTTTTATTTTTTCAGGAAAATATTTTATTGAACCGAGGCGGATAGCATTATTGCTATTATGAGCCTTGGATATAAAGAAAGAGCAATGGAAGTATTTACAATTTTAGTCTCGGGATTGGTTGCTACATCGGTTATGACCTTATTTAGCTACGTGGTGTCTAATTTTAAATCTAAGCAATTTAGGGAACCGGAGTTGCTCAACTCCTTAATTTCACGGGCTAAAATTATTTCACTAAAACCTTCCAGAAACCATCTTTTAGGTTGGCTTATACATTATTTAATCGGTTGGTTTTTTGTGTTGGTTTTTAGTTTAATATGGGAATTCACGCAATTTTCGGCAACTATAATTTCTGGAGCTGTTCTTGGTATGGCTGCGGGAATAATTGGGATATTTGGATGGAAAATAATGTTTAAATTAAATCGAAATCCGCTAGAAATAGATTTCAGCCAATTCTATTTACAACTTATAATTGCTCATATTTTATTCGGAATAAGTGCAGCTATGGTGTACTCGCTAATCTAAATGTGTAGTTGAAGTTAATTTTCACCCTATTTTCTCTGCAATTTCTGTTATTTCTTTTACCCAAAAATTAGGTTTTTCGGCTAAATCGTAAAACTTTTTCTCGGGTCTTTCTACAAAACAGGTTTGAAGGTCTGCCCGCTGGGCACCCATTATATCCCAGGCGTGTGCTGCCACCATCATTGCTCTTTTGGGTGTTACCTCGTATTTTTTTAGAATATACCTGTAACTTTCAGGATGTGGTTTATATTTTTTTATTTCTTCTACGCTGTGAATTCCATCAAAAAATGAAGCTATTTCAGCAAATTCAAGTTGTGCATTGAGAATTTCTGGCTTACCATTGCTAAAAGCGACAAGTTTATAACCATCATCTTTTAGCTGCTCTAAACCTGGTTTTACATCGGGATAAGCAGGGAGCTTAGTAATTTCGGAAAGAATATTCTTAATTTCAGAATCAGAAAAATTCTTGTCAAATTTCCCTGAAATCATTTTAAAAGTTGCGGCGGCAATTTCACTAAAATTTTGGTAGTTGCCAGTAGAAGTTTCTACCAGGGAATAGTGGAGTAATTTCGGAAACCAAACATCAAAACCCATCTCGTTTTCCAGCGCGGCGTTTATCTCTTCCTTTAGCGGAATAAGGTTTAAAAGAGTTTCATTTACATCAAAAATTATAATTTTTGGTTTCATTGTAAATCAATGTTTTAGAAAAGGAAAGATAAGTTATTCTTTAAATAAAAAGCATAAAAAAATCCCTTCTGAAAAAGAAGGGATTTATAGTAGCGAGACCGAGATTTGAACTCGGGACCTCCGGGTTATGAACATCGACAAGTAGTTATTCCAAATAGATTAAAAACCGTTAAAATATATGATTATCAGTTAAATACGTAATTTTTGCAATCAATTGAATTCTGTTAAAATCAAGTGATTCTGTACTTATTCTGTACTTATTCTGTACTAGTTTTTAAACTAATTATTTATCTTTATAAAGTTCAAAATTAAATAGTTATGGCTAGCATAAAGATAGTTTTAAGGAAGAATATGATTCGAAAAGATGGAAGAATTCCTTTAGCACTGAGAATTAGTGAGAATTATAAAACTAATTACAAGTGGCTCGGACAATATGTTTTTGAGAAAGATTGGGATAACAATGCTGGAATGGCTAAGAAAAGTCATCCAAACTCGCAACAGCTCAACATTTTTTTAATGAAGAAAATGGTTGAGGCTAATAACCTATTTTTCCACTCTGAAGATCGTGTTACTCCAAAACAGATCAAGCAAAAATTAAAGGGAGCCAGGGGGCAAAAATCATTTTTTGAATTAGCGGCTGAACGTATAATGGAAAAATATGAGAGGGGGATATTCTCAGTTGCAAAAGGTGATTTATCTATACTGTATAATATTGAAGAATTTTTAAACTTTAAAAGGACTAAAAGGAAGTCAGCGATCATTGAGGATATAAAGGAACGCAGATTGAAACGTATCAGTAATGCTCGTCGTAATAAATATGTATGGATGGATGGGGTAGAGCATTTCAAAAAAAGTAAAGCTCTTTCTTTTAGAGATATCGATGAAGTATTCATTAATAAATACAAAACCTTTTGCTATTCTTATTTAGGACAAAAAACCAGAACTATTACTAATCAGCTTATTTTAATTAGAACCCTGTTTAATTTAGCAATTAAGCAAGGAATTATTGATCAAAAATATTATCCTTTTGCCGGAGATAAGGAAAAAATTAGAATTGGTTCTGGTAATAAAGTAGGACTTAGCGTAGAAGAGGTTGAGAAAATTGAACAGTTGAAATTGGAGGAAAATACTTCTATCTGGCATACGCACAACATATGGTTATTTTCTTTTTATTTCGCAGGAATTCGTATTTCCGATGTGGTTAAAATGAAGTGGTCTGATTTTAAGGACGATCGTCTTTATTATGTGATGAACAAAAATGAAAAAGCACTCAGCCTTAAAATTCCTTTGAAAGCGGAAAAAATTTTAAATTATTACAAAAAGGAGAAACACCTTAATAAAGGTTTTGTATTCCCCTTTTTAAGAAATACCAATCCTAAGGATGCTGAACAAATTTATATAAAAACAAAAAGTGCTACGAAGGTTTTTAATAAATGCTTAAAGCTAATTGCCACGGAATGTGGAATCGAAAAAAACTTATCTAATCACATTGCTAGGCATAGCTTTGGTAATATTGCTGGCGATCGAATTCATCCATTAATGTTACAAAAGCTCTATCGTCATAGTGATTTAAAAACTACCTTGAATTATCAAGCTAATTTTATGCACCGGGATGCTGATGAAGCACTTGATGAAGTTATTAATTTTTAAATTTATATGGATTAAAAGTCTGTAATAACATGATTTATGATGGTTAATCAACCGTTGATAAATATCTGACATATGGAAATACCAAGCTTATAACCAGAAGGTCCCTCGAGTCCAGTTCCCTCTACTGGCATTAATAAGGTTTCAAGAAAGTGAAATCCTTTTTTCAAGGACTGGTTACAACATTTTTTGAAAGTTCGAATTCCCTGAAATTTAATATTAACATTATTCAGAATCAAACCTTATGATAACCGGGATAAATATGGTTCCAGAGACCAGACTTGGTTATTTCGTTTTATCAAATATTGTGGTGAAGTGACTACAGAATGAACTTTATATTTTAAATGATATTATTTAGATTATTCTATTGTGCCTATCCCAGATTTTAGACCTATAGAGGGAAATCCCTATTAGTCAATCCCGCTGATACACACCGTAAGGGAAAGGAGCAATACACCAAAAATGACAGGATGGACACTCAGCTCATTAGTCGGAAACTTATAGACGGCCGTCTGGATAGTATTACTATACGTAATATAGAGCGTGAACAATTGCGAAGTCTTTTCCGTCGCTGGATTGAACTGATCCTTATGAAATTGGGGTGATATCATAATATTAATAAATAGCTAAGCTCAAAATAGTAAAAGTTTGTACCACAAAAAAGGTAGGTGGCCAATTAGGATCACATTTTTTAGCAAATGGACGGACTTATTTCACCAATCAGAGTGATGTTGGTGGCGCTCTGGAAATGCCTTAAAAAATTAAATGATTATTAGATAATAAAAATTTAAATATTATTTTTCAGAAACAAGATTATTGCTTTTCTTAGGATACTTTGTTGTCTTGTCCTATTTTAGTTGTTTTACTATTAAAGCTTTTATAAAAATAAAGTAATCCAATAAAGGTAATTATAATGATGCCGGCTATAATGAAGGGATAATAAAACCCACCGGCAATGAGCCAGGTTCCGATGATCGGGCCTAAAATCTGTCCGACACTGTTTGCCGAGGTCTGTACAGAAATATTACTGCCCGCCCTTTCTTTTGAAAGTAAGGAAACGGCTGAAAGTAGGTTAGGGGTTACAATTGCTCCACCAGTGGCGAATGTTACAATCAGTACATAGACATAAATTTCATTGCCGAAAAAAGGAAATGCGATTAGTGAAATGCCTGAAATCAACAATCCGGCTCCAATTTGTTGTTTTGCTGTCAATATTTTCTCTCCATAGGTCGCAAATACAGGTTGTAATACCGCCATTACTATCCCACAGACCATAAAACCAATTCCTATCTGATTACTTGAAAATAGCAACTGATTTTTTCCATAAATTGAAAAAACCGTTTCAAAGAGGGTCACTACAAACTGCATAACAAAAGAGAGCAGTAATAGGACAATAAAGAACCTACTAAAACTAAAATTTAATTTTTGTTTTCCTGAAACAAACCTGCTAACCGGTTTTGTATTCCTAAACGATTTAATCAAAATAACCAATACAGTAAAACCTAAAAGTGCAACCAAAATAAAAGGAACTGAGAACCGGTCCAGATGTAATATCCAAAACGAATATTTAAAGTGTAGGTTAGTTTGGGATAGAAAACTGCCTAAAACAGGTCCAAAAATAACCCCTGAACTTATCGCTACCCCAGACCAAGCCATAATTTTAGTCCTATGTTTTTTAGAAGTGATATCACTGAGAAATGCGTTACTGACAGGAATAACAGCCGAAGTGAATATACCTCCGAGAATACGCGCTATATAGAGCATTGTAAGGGAGGTTGCCAATCCAGTAAGCAGTTGCATTACTATAAACCCAATTAATCCAACAACGATAATGGGCTTACGCCCGTATTTATCGGATAACCTCCCCCAAAGTATAACGAAAAGAAGCTGAAAGAAGGGGTAGATACTCGTTAATAAACCAATATGAAAATTGATCGAATTAGTATCGAGGTTAGCTCCTAAAGCAAGCCTTTCGGTATAGTATGGAAGGATTGGCAATAAAATACCATAACCAAGCATTACCATAAATAAACTCAGCAGGACCAAAAAGATCCTGCCGAGCTTGCTTTTTTTAATCATTATTTTTTTCCGATTTTCTTTTTCAATAATTGAGCATTAATGGCCACTATGATGGTACTCAAACTCATAAGTACAGCTCCAACGGCTGGACCTAAAACAAAACCGGTAGAATAAAGCACTCCGGCAGCCAACGGAATGGCAATAACGTTATACCCCGTCGCCCAAATAAGGTTCTGGATCATTTTATTGTATGTAGCCTTACCGAACAAAATCAAGTTAGCAATATCTTGTGGGTTGCTGTTTACCAAAATAATATCCGCAGTTTCAGCGGCTACGTCTGTGCCAGAACCTACTGCAATACCTACATTGGCTTGAGCCAGAGCCGGTGCATCGTTCACGCCGTCTCCTGTCATTGCCACAAACTCTCCCTTACTTTCCAATTCTTTTACTATTTCCACTTTTTGATGTGGCAAAACTTCGGCGTAGTATCCATCCAAGCCGAGTTTATCGCTAACAGCTTTGGCAGTTCTTTCATTATCACCGGTAGCCATTAAAACTTTTATATTATTCTTTTTAAAGACTTTTATAGCCTCGGCAGATTCTGGTCTTATTTCATCGGCAAGTGCAATATATCCTGCCAGTTTTCCATCAATCAAGACAAAGACGACAGTTTCAGCGGCGTCACTATAGGCATCTTCGGGAATAGTTATTTTTTCATCCCTTAAATAACCAGGACTAACCACTTTTATTTGCTTTCCTTCTACATTTGCTTCCACACCTTTACCCGTAATCGCATTAAAGTTTTCTGGATTTGGGATAGCAACTTTATCTTCTTTTATCTTTTTAATTATTCCAACGGCAATAGGGTGTTCCGAGCTTTGCTCCAAAGCACTCGCCAACCGTAATATTTCCTCTTTCGAAAATTTTTCATTTACAGATTCAATTCTTGTAACCCCAAAATCTCCCTTAGTAAGCGTTCCCGTCTTATCAAATAATAAGGCCGATATTTTTCGGGACTCTTCAAAAGCGGTCCTGTTGCGAATCAACAACCCGTTCTGAGCAGATACAGCTGTTGAAATAGCAACTACTAACGGAATCGCAAGACCTAAAGCGTGCGGACATGCAATAATCATTACGGTTACCATTCTTTCCAATGCATAAACAAATGGAAAGCCCAATATGAGCCAAACCGCTAATGTTCCAAATCCAATTCCCAATGCAACGTAAGTCAACCATTTTGCAGCCCTGTCAGAGAGGTTTTGCATTTTTGATTTAGACTTTTGTGCTTCCTCGACCATAGTGATGACCTTGTTGAGATAGCTGTCCTTTCCGGTATGCTCTACTTTTACTTTTAAACTGCCATTACCGTTTACCGAACCTCCAATTACTTTATCTTTTTTATCTTTTTTTACCGGTTTAGATTCTCCGGTAAGCATGGATTCATTTAGATAACTAGAACCTTCTACTATAATACCATCAGCGGGAACTTTTTCCCCTGGTTTTACAAGTATTACGTCATCTTTCAGTAAATCTTCCAGAGGAATATCTTCAATAGTGTCTCCTTTAACACGATGTGCCTCGGCAGGCATCATGCTTACTAACAGCTGCAAGGCCTTAGAGGCGCCTAGAACGCTTTTCATCTCTATCCAATGACCTACAAGCATAATAGCAATAAGCGTAGCAAGTTCCCAGAAAAAATCGACACCTTCTAAACCAAACACCGTTGCCGAACTATAAAAGTACGCCACGGTAATGGCCATAGAAATAAGGGTCATCATTCCCGGTGCACCTTTTTTAACCTCGGACCAGAATCCGGTAATAAATGGCCAGCCGCCATAGAAATATACTACCGAAGAAAGAGCGAATAAAATGTACTGGTTTCCAGGAAGCAAAAACTCATACCCAATAAAATCTTGTATCATAGGGGAGATGATCAGGATGGGAATGGTCAAGATTAAAGTTACCCAAAACCGTTTTCTAAAATCGGCAATCATCATTTTATGATGGTCGTGCCCGTGTTCTCCGTGCCCTGGATTGTGGCCAGAATGGTCTCCACTGCCGTGGTTCATCTTACTATGATCCATAGCCTTTTCGTGGCCGTGCTTTGTTTTTTCGATATGATGGTCTTTTATCTCTTCTTCTTTTTTTTCTGCATCTATCTTTGTGGAATCTTTCCCTTTGCTTTTATGGCCGTGATTTTTATGGTCTTTGTGATTTTCCATGATTTCTATTTTTAAGTATTAGGATATTTTAGGTTTAGTTTTTTTAAATGCTCCGTAATTATATTGGCAACGCTAAAGTTGCGGTGCCAACGTTTATCTGCGGGTATAATATGCCAGGAAGGTTCATCGCAGTCATTTAATAACATATTGTAGCCAGCTCTATAAGCCTCCCATTTTTTAGCTGCTTTTTTATCATTGGCACTATATTTCCAACGTTTATGAGGTTTTAAAAGTCGTTCTTTTATACGCTGTTTTTGTTCTTCTTTCGAGATATGGAGAAAAAATTTTAGTACATGAATGTTACTCAGTTTAAAATGCTGTTCAAGATGCTTTATGAGTTTACAACGGTGTGCGAGAATCTCTTCTGGAAGGGAATTGTTGAGCCTTGGCATCATTATATCTTCGTAATACGAACGGTTAAAAATTTGAATCATACCCTTTGGTGGAATATGGGGGTAAACACGCCATAAAAAGTCGTGCTTCAACTCTTCCTCGGTCGGTTTTTTAAACGATTTAACCTGAACGCCCTGCGGATTCATACTGCTAAGGGCATGACGAATGGTGCCGTCTTTGCCGGAAGTATCCATGCCCTGTAGGATAATAAGCAAACCAAAACGCCCATCGGCATAAAACATATTCTGAAGTTCAAAAAATTCTTTGCGAAGCTGTGCCAGATTTTTCTTTGCCTCGCCTTTTGAAATCGTTTGGGGTGGTTTGGTTGAAATTTTATCTAAATTTATCATTTTCAAGATTTTATCTTAATTTTTTTCGCATTGCTTCCGTTAGGTTTTCAGCATAGACACCGTAAGCATCTACCAAAAGACCCTTAATGCCGTTTTTAGAAGATATAGCATATAAAATACTATTATCATCGGTACTGCTCATTCCTTCAAAGCGATAGGTTTTATCTACTTTAAAATCTTCTGGCCGGATCTCAATTTTCAGGGAAGGACATTCTAAGCACTCTGGTTTTAAATTGAAATCATAAGGATAGTCGTTTGCTTGTAAGTCATTTATGGCTTCTGAAAGTGTATCGTAATTTGTCATCTGTCTTTATTTATAGTTCATTGTAAAATAGCTCTTATCCTCTTCTGTAAATTCCTGAAAGGTCAATAAACCTTTTTCATTTAATTTTTCGATAACGGTATAATTGAGTTGCTTAATGCGAATTCCCCAGGCATAGGCTTTAATATTAATTTTTGATTTTATAGTGTTTTTCCCATCCTCTAATTTTCGGTCATAAATTTTTATGATGCTTTTGGAACCAAAAAAGTTTAACAAGCCCGAGTCAAAACTCATTTCCAATTTAATATCTTTCAAGTTTTGTAAATCGTAGAGCTTTTTAAAATTTTCAGAAATGGTATTAATTTCGGTTTCTTTTGATTTTGGCTTGGAAAACGGAAAAGCCATTATCATTACATTGGCGTCATCTGGCTCACAACGGTAGGTAGTAGTGTATTTATCGGTTGATTGTTTGTTTTTGTCAAACAATTCTGTAACTATCTTTATTTCATAATATCCATTTTCCTTTATTGTTTCTCCAGCTTCAAAAGTTTGTTTATTGAGAAAATCACCTTCTTTATCAAAATTTTTTCGCACTACATCCCTGCCTGAAATCTGCCCGATAAGCATTTCGTTTTGAGCATTTATACCTGTACAGCCCAAAATAAAATAGAACAATGCTGCCGTGAACATCATAGCTGTGCTATATGTTGTAGGATATTTTCTATTGAATTTTCTAAACATTTTCTTTATAAATTACATTTAGATACTTGATCGTGTATGCTATTCTATGTTTTTTAAAATAAATTCTACCCGTTCAGTTGGTGGCAAAACTGGAACAGAAACAATTGGAAATCCCAAGGAAGTGTAAACATCTATTATTAATTGGTGTATTTTCTTTTGAGCCTCTTCATCCTCAGTACGGGCATAATCTTTGGTGAATGGTAATCGGTCTAAAATGAATATTTTTTTATAGGAAGTGTTTTTAACTGCGGTGAGCAGCTTCTCATCATAATCAAGCTTTAAAAATTGATAGTATGCCATAGCATCTGGAATGGCCCTATCTAAGAAAACCAAGTCTTGGGGCAATATGGAAGCTTCTTGTTCTATTTGCATATCCAAGACCCCTATTTGAAATTTCTTACGATTACTTCTTAATTCTTCAACCGTTTGACCTTCAGTACGCATGGTGTCTATATAGTGCCTTGCATGCTCAATGGTTGTTTTATAACCTCTCTCAGCCAGCATATTAATTACAGTGGTTTTTCCAGTACTAGGTCCGCCGGTAATCACTTGCCAGTTCGTGCTTGCTTTTTTGGTTTGCATTTTTATATGATTAACAAATTATACATTTTCTATACTATATAGCTGTGGGATTTCCGAATCCCATTGATAAGTTTCTTTAATTCCTTTCTGCAATGCTTCCGCACTTTCTTTTTCACCGTGTACTATGAAAATGCGCTCTGGCGTATTTTTTATTTTGCCCATCCATTCTATAAGTTCTTTATGGTCTGCGTGTGCCGAAAGCCCTTCAATTTCTGCAACTTCCATATGAAACGGCACCCATTTTCCGTACACTTTCAATTCCTTATCACCTTCCAATAATTTTCTTCCCCGAGTACCTTCGGCCTGATAACCCACAAAGAGCAAAGTGTTGTTTGAATTTTGTGCTTGGGTTTCGAGATAGTTGAGCATTCTTCCGCCAGTAAGCATTCCGCTTCCTGCAATCACAATTTTTGGTTTGTTATCGGTTCGTAATTCCATAGTTTCCCGATAACTGCTTACGACCGTAAAATGTGAACACATTTCATCACATTCATTCTCATCTAGTCTGTGCCAGTCCCTTGTGCGATGAAACAATTCCAATACACTAGCGCCCATTGGGCTGTCCATTATCATTCGTACTTTTGGGATTTTCTTCTCTTTCAATAATTTCCAAAAAATCACCATCATCAGTTGGGCGCGTTCTACCGAAAAACTTGGAATAAAAAGACTTCCACCTCTATTGATAGTGTCATTGACCAATTTTTCAATCTGCGGAAGTGCTTCTACTTCATCTGGATGAAACCTTCCACCATAGGTTGATTCTATAAATAGTACATTGGCTTTTTTCGGTTTTAACGGTGGATATAATAGTAAATCGTTAGTTCTACCAATATCTCCTGAAAACACAAAACGTTTCCCGTATACATCCAACTCAATGTAAGTGGCACCCAGAATGTGCCCGTTGTATTGGAAACGAACTCTGATACCGTCAAACAATGGAATCCATTGTGCTTGTGGAATACCTTTAAAATGCGGAATGGTTTTTTCTACATCCTTCAAATCGTAAAGTGGTTCGGCAGGACTGTGTTTGGAATAGCCTTCTTTGTTGGCACGTTCTGCTTCCTGTTCCTGAATTTTAGCGCTATCGTTCAAGATGATCGTGGCGATGTCTAATGTGGGATTGGTACCATAGATAGGCCCATTGAATCCTTGCTTGACTAATCGAGGCAGATAGCCCGTGTGGTCTAAATGACCGTGGGTAAGCAAGACCATATCAATTTCCGAAACTTTCACTGGCGGATAGTCCCAGTTTTTAAGGCGTAATTCCTTTAGCCCTTGAAAAAGTCCGCAGTCTATGAGTATTTTTATATCTCCTGTATCCACTAAATATTTTGAGCCGGTTACGGTTCCTGCTGCTCCCAAAAAGTGGATGTTTATTTTATTGGTTTTCATCTTTATAGTATTTTTTTAGTGTCCACCACAGCAGGAAGATGTGTTTCCTTTACCTTGGTTAGATTTGCTCAATTCCACTATTTCTTTATATAGATTACGGGAATCCTTTTTGATAAAAAGAGCCAATTTCCTTATGGATTTAGGTTCAAAGTGTACCATTTCCAGTAATATCTCAAGGGCTTCTTCAAGTAGTTTAGAATCATCTTCCAATGCTTGGTAAAATGGCTCTAAATCGATACTGTCCTTTTCTTTCAGTTCATCTGTTTTCATTTCTTCTATTTTTAAATTAAAAATTTAAATAGTGCTTTAATGAATTCTACATAGTTCTCTTGAATCCTCAAGAATCTTTTTGTGTCTTGATTTTGGCACTCCTACTTGTTCTAAAATTTTTGGTGTTTCGTGAAGCTCTTTGCAGAGCACGATTCCTTTCTCCAATAATTTCATTTTCTCGGCTTTGGTCAGCGTTGTTAAAGCAGTTAAGGGGTGCAAGCCGGACTTGTCTATCCTGTTTTTTAAACCATCGCCCCTTGGGTAATCCCAGCTTGTCAATAATAGCCCAACGCATTTACCATATTGTATAGCATCACTTGTAAATCGGGTGTTGGTATATAAACCTCCTTTGTGAATTTTAGCTTCGTGACCTTTTTGGCGCTCCCATTGTTTTTCTACGTCCAAAAATCTTGAATGGATATAAAGGGGCACTTTAACATTGCAAACCCGCCCTTGATCACTATGGTATTTACATTCAATCATATAATGTTCGTTATCCTGTTGGGCTATCACATCTGTTTCGTGCTGCACGCAATTGCCCTGCACAATCACACCCACCTGTGTTACAAACCCCTCGTGCGTTAATAGTTTGCTCACAAACCTTTCAAATGGAAAGCCCGTTGGGCCCAGCTCCATCAAAGCTTTTTTGAGTTTGTACTTTGAAGCACTTACCCTCGATCTTAATTTTAGCATCTTGAAAGCCAATTGATAGATTTTTTTAGTGGTCATTCCTTCTTCAATCTGCTCTTGCACCTCCTGTGCTATATCTTGAATAAGATCCTCATCTGCCTGTGAACGTCGCAGAGAATTGATGAGTTTGTTTATATCAAAAGCTTCGTACTCGCCGGAATATTTTTTTATTAGGACTGGTTTATTCATTGTTATACCTTAATGGTCATTACCGGCAATTCGGAATGATTGGTTACGCCCTCGGCGATACTTTTGGAGAACAGGCTTAAAAAACCTGTACGGCCACTAGTACACATTGCTATTAAATCGGCATCTTTATATTTCAAAAAATTGTTTATACCTGTTTCTACATCAGGTTCATTATATACATTCATTGAAAAGTTATCCAAATCGGGGAATTTCTTCAAGAATTCCTTGATGGGGTCCAAACCCTGTTCTATACTGTTAAAATCAGTTTGGGTATTAACCCTCAATAAATGAAGATGTGCACCGCACTTTTCCGCAATAGAAATAACCTGCTTAAATGCTTCGCTCACATCTTCCAGAAAATCTGAAACAAAAACAATATTATTAAAAGGAAAAGTTACTTTTTCATCCTTAACCACAATTACAGGGACATCGGCTTTTCTTACAATTTTCTCTACATTGCTTCCCAGTAATTCGCGCACTCCACCTCGGGTGCCGCTGCTTCCTGTAACAATAAAGTCGTGGTGAAAATGACCGGAGTGTTTAAGTATATTTGCCTGTCCGCCATCAAACTCAAGGAACGTCCTGCATTCAAGCTCTTGTTGTTCTGCTTTTTTTTCCAGTGCTCTCAAGGAGGCTTTTGCACTTCCTATTTCTTTTACTGTTTCTGGATATCTTTTTTCTTTTTCCTTATCTAGCTCAACCCAGTTTACGGGGGTGTTAATTAAGTGAAAAAAATGAATTTCTGAATTGTAAAGCTTTGCCATTTCAATTCCGAGTTCCTCTGCTTTCTTGCAGTTTTCTGAAAAGTTTGTAGGTACGAGTATGTTTTTCATGATTTATTGGTTTTAAATTGTTTTCGTTATAATTAAGCTATGGTTATACTATCTTCCAGATATACCTGTTGGACGGAGTGCAGTAACTCAATCCCTCTAATAAAAGGCTTTTGAAATGCTTTTCGACCCATAATCAATCCAGAGCCGCCAGCTCTTTTATTGATTAATGCTGTTGTTACCGCTTCGGTCAAATCTGATTCACCTTTAGAGCCACCGCCGGAATTGATCAATCCTATTTTGCCCATATAGCAATTGGCGACTTGTAATCGACAAAGGTCAATGGGATGTTCTGTGGTAAGGGTTTTATACATTTCATCATCATATTTTCCAAACCCAATTTCCTTAAATCCAAAATTGTTTGTAGGTAATTTTTGTTTGATGATATCTGCCTGTATCGTTACGCCGATATGATTAGCTTGTCCGGTAACGTCGGCGGCAGCGTGATAATCTTTCTTTTCGGTTTTAAAATTTTCATTGCGGGTATAGCACCATAAAATGGTAGCCATTCCTAAACTATGGGCTTCTTCAAAAGCTTCGGCTATTTCCTTTAGCTGTCTATTACTTTCTTCAGAACCAAAATAAATGGTGGCACCCACAGCAACGGCTCCCATATTCCAAGCTGATTTTACTTTTCCGAATAGTGTTTGGTCATATTTGTTTGGGTAGGTAAGCAGTTCATTGTGGTTAATCTTCACGATAAACGGAATTTTATGGGCATATTTTCGTGCGTTTAATCCTAAAACCCCAAAGGTGGAAGCCACTCCATTACATCCTGCTTCTATTGCCAATTTTATAATATTCTCCGGGTCAAAATAATCCGGGTTTTTATAGAATGAAAAAGCAGCACTGTGCTCAATACCCTGGTCTACGGGAAGGATACTTAAATAGCCTGTACCGCCAAGGTTTCCGTGGTTATACAATTGCGAAAGACTTCGCAGTACCTGTGGATTTCTGTTACTTTGAACAAATACCTTATCTATGTTTGCTTTACTGGGGGTTTGCAGTTCATCCTTTGTTATTTTTTCACAAACGTGTTCCAAATAGAAGTCTGCCTTTTCTCCTAAAAGTCCTATTATGTTTTTGCTTATTTTCATCTCGATAGTGTTTAATGGATTCCTAAACTTTCATTTGTTTTGGCGATGGATTTAGCCCCATCTGTTTCAATTCCGGTTAATGCCCTAATAGCATCAATTGTTTCCGGAATTACAATAGCTTGATTATCGACTACATAAGCATAGAAAAGTTCATCGCCATGTACTTTTAGCATATCTTCCCATAGGGCTACTTCGTACATATCGCCCCAAGGCCTTCCCATATCCAAGAACATTTCTTTTATGGTATTGTTGGAAACCAAACCTTGGTCATATTGAATCAATTTGATACGGCTGGACGTTTTAAAAGCATTAAGCACTTCTTCTTTAGAGGCTTGTTTTTTTAACTTCACGTTCCAGTAGTGTAAATGGCTTAAGGTTTGGGGTACCTTTATTGCGGTAGTAATAACATCCAAATCAGGATCTACACTTTTGGCGTCTGGTCCTTGATGGCTCGGAATATCCTTTTCGGGAACCATTGTGTTCATAATCCCGCCTAAATGACTTTCCCAAGGATCTGTAGCTCTTCTCAAGAGTGTCCCTCTGGCATAATCCAATAGATCAGCTTTTTTTAATGCTGTTAAGGTTCTTAAAATAGAGGTGGTGTTGCAGGAAACAACCCTCGTGGCATCTATATTTATAGCCGATTTGTAATTATTTTCGGCACTAAAGGAATGGCCTGTGGTTTCGTGTTTTTCGCCTCCCTGTAAAATAAATTTGATATTTTGTTCTTTATAAATCGCAACATTTTGAACCGCAATTTTTTTAGGGGTACAGTCCACTACAAGGTCTGATTTTTCTAAAAGCTCCTGCATATTGCCTTTTACTGAAATTCCTTCGGACTTCATTTTATCGGCCGCTTCTTGAGTGGCTGCATAAATATCATATTCTTTTCTTACCGCGTTTTGAATGCGCCAGTCGCTAATAACATCACACACGCCTAAAAGTTTCATATCGTCTTGTAGATTGATGGCATCTGCCACTCTTTTTCCAATGACTCCGTATCCTATAACCGCTATACTTTTCATTATTTCTTAACTTTAAGGGTTATCGTTTTTTGGTTATTCTGTAATAGGATTGTCGTTACTATAATCCCTATACTCACTAAGGTCCATAGGATCGCCAGCTTTAGGGTAAAGAGGAAGCCACCGCTTTGAAACAAAGCTTCATCAATGCTCAAAAAGACAAGTACTGGTAGCGGTACCATTGCTATCCGGCTTATCAATTTTTTGCTTTTCATTTTTGTTGTTCTTTTTTTATGTTCCATAATTTTGAGTTTTAAATATTGATTACATTTTTTCTTTTATAGTTTCCTTATCCATTCCCATATGCATATTTCCTTCATCGTCTGTATGCGAAATCATAAAAAGGCGTTCCGCAGCGATTATTAGAATAATCCCAATCGCTGCCACGATAAGCACCAATGGATCGTTTAGGTATTTTATATAAAGAAAGGCCGTGAGTACTGCGACATCCAGTATAATGGCAACCAAGGGGATAATTGGTTTAAAATCAACTTCTTTTTTAAGGTGCCTTACAAGCCCCCAATGAATAGCAATATCCATAATGAGGTAGAAAATAGCGCCGATAGAAGCGATTCTTGTTAAATCGAATAGGACAGTTAGTAATATAGCGAGTGAAACCGTGAATATGAGCGCAGGATTTTTAAAGTTCCCCATCCTTTTTAAAGAAGGCACCTGTTTCATATTGCTGAGCATTGCCAACAAGCGTGAAGAGGAAAAGATACTGGCAATGACCCCAGAAACCGTGGCAATTATAGCAATACCAATAGTAAACCAGGAGCCCCATTCGCCAAAAACAGGTCTTGCTGCGGCCGCAAGGGCATAATCTTTTGCCGCAATAACTTCAGGAATGCTTAAACCTCCGGCAACAGCCAAAGCCAGTGCTACGTAGATGAGCGTACAGATAAGAATAGAAATAATAATAGACCTACCAAGATTTTTATGCGGGTTTTTAATATCGGCCCCTTGGTTCGTGATTGTAGTAAATCCTTTATAGGCAAGGATTGCCAATGCCAATGCAGCCACAAAGCCAAAGCCCTGTGGTAAAGCTTCGGTATTTTGAGGAATATAGCTTCCTGTAATGTCTGCAAATCCAGAAACTATTAAACCTGCAATGGCGAGCAATGCAATACCAAAAACTTTGACAACTGCTGTAAAGGTAGCTGTTGCACCAATAACCTTATTGCCCAGGATATTCACTATATAAGCAATAACAATAAGTCCGACTCCAAGAACAGAGGCATAATTTGCGTAGGAATCTGGAAATAGCCTAAGTGTATAAGCCCCAAAAGTGCCGGCCACCAAACTTTCTGAAACTACCATTGATACGTACATCAGTAAAGAATAAAACCCAGTTGTTGTTCCAGGCCCATAGGATTTGTTAAGGAATTTAACCACACCTCCAGACGACGGAAAAGCATTTGAAAACTTGACATAGGAATATGAACTGAACCCCACCACAACGGCTCCCGCAATAAATGCTATTGGAAATAGATCTCCCACTAATTCAGCTATTTGACCCATTAGGACAAATATGCCAGCACCAATCATTACGCCTGTACCAAGGGATATGGAACCTATTAGGGAAAGCTTATCTTTATTCTCTCTGTTATTCTTCATTTTTAAATTATTTTCCCCTGTTTTTAATCGAAGATTTCGGATTAAAATTTCTAATAATCAGTCGGTTGCTCTTTTCATAAGTGAAATAACTAACCGCCCAATTAAAACCAACCATCAATCTATTTCTAAATCCGCTTATGGACATCAAGTGTACTATGGACCATAGTAACCAGGCGAAATAGCCAGCAAACTTCATTTTTCCCAAGTCGGCTACTGCTTTACGTTTTCCTACGGTTGCCAAAGAACCCTTGTCTTTATATTCGAAAGGTTTTGGTGCCTCGTTCTTAATGATTTTTAATAGTGAATCACCCAACCATTTACCTTGCTGAATAGCTGTCTGTGCTACTTGTGGATGCCCTTTTGGTGTATCTTTAGTAATTATAGCCGCTATATCGCCTATGGCAAAAAAGTTTTCGTAACCTTCTACCATTAAAAATGAGCCAGTTTTTATACGGTTGCCCTTGACCACGTGTTTTTCATCAATACCTTTTGGGAATTGTCCTTTTACGCCAGCCGTCCAGATAAGATTTTTAGCCAAAATGGTCTTACCACTTTTGGTAGTGACTTCGTTGCCGTCATAATTGCTTACAGCTTCATTTAATAATACCTTTACATTCAAATCCTCTAAATATTTGAGGGTTTTCGATGATGCCTTGTCTGACATTGTGCCTAACAACTCATCAATGGCTTCTATTAGATAAATATTCATAATGGAAGAAGGGTACTCTGGGTAATCTTTGGGAAGGATGTATTTGCAAAACTCTGCCAAAGCTCCTGCCATTTCTACGCCTGCTGGACCACCACCTACTATTACAAAATTTGTCAGCGCGTCGCGTTCTTTATCATCACAAGTAATAGCTGCCTGTTCCAAATTTTGCAACATCATATGACGGATGTTGAGGGAATCGCGAATATCCTTCATCCCCAAACTATTTTCGGCCACAGAATCCATCCCAAAGAAATTGGTGGTCGTGCCAGTAGCCAACACTAAATAGTCATAAGAAACACTTCCCTTATTGGTCAATATAGTATTTGAATCAGGTTGAATTTCCTCAACTTCAGCCAAACGAAAGAAAACATTTTTATAGCCATTGATTTGTTTTCTGAATGGAAATACAATACTGTCAGGCTCCAGGGCACTCGTTGCCACTTGATATAATAAAGGCTGAAACTGATGGAAGTTATTTTTATCGAGTAAAACCACTTGAACTTCTTTGTGTTTCAGTTTCTCAACCAATGCCAAACCTGCAAATCCTCCACCAACGATAACCACACGAGGTAATTTAGTATCGGGAAGACATATCTCATCTGTTATCTTACAGGTGGATTCCAACGTAATGCTATGTGTTTGCTTTTCTTTCATTTTTTATTTCTATCTCTTGCAATCAGTACTGAACATTTGGCATTTGTGGTTAAATATTGGGATACTGAGCCCAATACTAAGCGAGAAAAAGCACCGTGACCCTGAGAGCCTACTACAATTAAATCTGCACCCCAATTTTCTGCTTTTTCATTAATAGTACTTTTGGGCAGTCCGCTAACAACACTTGTGGTTATGGTAAGTGCCTTGTTTTCGGCCTTGATTTTATCGGAAGCTTCTGAAACGATTTTGTTTCCCAATTTTTGAGCGTTACTTTTAATTTCTTCTATGTAATTTCCTATCTTGCCGCCCATAGTATGCAATCCCAGACCGGTTGTTTTAGGAAGTTCATAAACATTTATAATATGAATTTCACTATTTGAGGATAAAGTCATTTTCTTAAGCTCGTTAATGGCTACTTCACTAAAATCTGAACCATCTATGGCCAATACAATTTTCATTTTTTTCGTCTTTTTAATCTCTGATTTCGGGTTTAATTCCACTAATTCTGTCCGAATTAGATTTACATGTCAAGCCAAAGAATTTAGTAATCGAATCATTTTGGATATTTCATTTCCAACCTCTCTTATAAACTAGTTGTATTGCATAAGCTTAAGCTTTTTGGTTTTTAAATAATCCACTGTTTCTTTTACCGATAGTGGATACGTAGCATTTCCTGTGCGTACATAAAAAGTGGTGTTTCCTTCATCACTCACATAAACCGGTTCGTTGGAAGGTTCGATATCCACCACGCACACATCTTTCTCATCAATACTGTAGAACGAAATATGGTTGCTGAAACAAGCCTCGTGACCCAATTGTGTAGAGATAATCCTGAACACCGCACGTTCATACCCATCCATGTTTTTATGCTTTAGGGTTTTATAATCTTTTTCCAATCCCAGAACATTTCCGTCGTCATCAACACCAATTATAAGTTTTCCACCCTTGGCATTCATAAAGCCCACAATGGTTTTGGCAATGACCAACTCCAGTTCCCGATTGGTTGTTTTACGGTAATAATCATAGCGTATGGAAGATTTGAATTCCACCCGTTCATTTTCACCGGCCTGGATTAATTCTTCAATATCACGAACAAGCAGCCGCTGTTGTGTGCCAATAATTTCATTTTTCTTTTTCAGGTTTATCCAGAATAAACCTGAAACTATCCCCAAGAATCCTCCCAATAAAGTTAAGAGTCCGCCCATGCCCCGCATATTGAAACTGAAAGATTCCAAAAAACGTTCTTCTAAGACTTGCTGAAACAAGGGGAAAGAGAAGGGCGTATCACTGAACTCAAACCAGTAGATTACCATTGTAAAAGGGTGTACCAGGAAATAAAAAATACCTGCCCCAATAAATAAATGAGTCAAAATGATCTTAATATTTTTATAAGTATTACTGTTTATCATTTTTAGCGGTTTATGAATCTTTGATATAATTATGTTCTAAATTCAAGAGGGCCTTATCTAAACTTTCGATTAAACAATCCTATTTAATGCAAAATCATCTGTTTTTTATTTGGGCATTATAAAATGCCGCAATACACGCTCCAATCAACCAGCCTAAAATGAAGCTTTGCACAATACCAAAAAATGCTTCTAATAGTGGCACGTCCATTCTTATAATATTACTGGTGTCCAGACCGTGTAAAAGGCTGTTGAAAAATATAATCGTTCCTTCCTGTCCTGCTGTAGCCATCACGATCATACAGCCCAAATAAATTAAGGATACTGTTAGACCGAGGGCAAAACCGAATTTTTTTACATTTAATCGATACATAATTTATATGTTTTAAGATTGGTTATCTGATTTTAATAATTTTTTGGATTCTTCAAATTCCTCCTTTGAAATTTCGCCCTTGGCAAACCTGTTTTTTAGGATGTCCAATGGCTTTTCTTTTTTTGGTTTTTGGTATGGGATATCAGTTGGGATAAAGAAAATCCAAATGATAAACGCCATCCAAATAATCCACCATATCAGGTGCATACCTCCGAAACTTCCGTCGTGAAAAAACATAATTTTTGATTTTAAGTTACTTTTATAGTTTTTCAATTGTGTAACCCTCAAGGTTGCTGAGTTGTTTTTGTAATTCATCTACTGAAAGCGTTTCCTTCATAGTGATGATTGTAGCTCCTTTTGGTGCCAGAAAAATTTCTGCCTTTTCAATCTTTGGATGTTCTTCCAATGTCTTTTTGACCCTGCTAATGCAGCCGCCGCAACTAATACCATTAATTTGAAATTTTCGTTTCATAACATAAATTTTAGTGATGTTGTCCTTCTTTTTTTTTATCCTTCTTTTTTAAGTTCTCATTGGACAATCCGTGCGTATGGCTCCCGTGCCGCATGGGCATTAACAAGTGTACTGCGAACATTATTATAATAAATGCAAAAAGCCAGGTGCCACCACCAATTCCAATAGATGGTGCTAAAAAGATGAGTAAAAGCGGCAGTCCACAACCGAGGACCATCCATAACCAGTGATTTTTCATTGTTTTTTATTTTAATTAATGTTTATTCCTCGCCTTTTTAAGACCTGAACTGGCTTATGTTGTAATTGGGGGATTATCAACACAAGCCTTAGGGAGTTCGGGCTTTAGGGTTTTTAATATTATAATTAACACGAAAGCTATCTGTTTTTATGCTACTTCATCTGCATAACTTTCGTTGTTATTTATATAATTTCATCATAGAAATTTCGTTTCCATTTTTCTGTGTTTTTATAGTCGCTCATACTCATTCCCACAATCTCTTTAAACTGTCTTGATAAATGGTTAATGCTACTATAATCCAGCATATATGCCACATCTGAAAAAGAATATTGTTTTAATTGAATAAGTTCTTTTACTTTTTCAATTTTCAGTTTTATAAAGTATTTTTCAATGGTGGTGTTTTCATTTTTAGAAAACAGCCTGCTCAGTATTTTATAATCCCTGTTGAGCGTAGAAGACAAATGTTCTGAAGTATTTGTTTTCAAATGAAGTGGTAACTGAGTAAGCAGTTGGATTAGAATGATTTTTACTTTTTCAACCAGCATTTCCCCTTCACTTTGTACTATTTCAAAATCATTGGAATGAAGTACTTTGGTAACTTTATACGTAACCTCCGTGTTGGTGTTTTTTGAAGATTCAACCAATAGTTTACCTAATTCCAAAGAGAGTACGGTTATTCCCATCTCTTCCAGTTCTTGCGTTATTACTTTTAGACAACGGCTACATACCATATTCTTTATCCAGAATTCTCTCTGTAAATCCATAGTATTAATTATTTATTCTTAGAATGGTATTTATTCTAATAGATTATAAATTTCTGTTTTTCAAATAGTTGAAAGTGTGGTATGCTCAGGATAGAGCGCACCAGTTGTTAGCCTTTGCGTAGTACAGGCCAACATATAAGGTAGGTTGTTTGAAAAAGAACCTACTTAGGATGAAATCAAATTAAATATACCTCGTGGAGTACTTGAAAATCTTTCGGTATGAGGGGTGGGTCATAATCCCTAAAAGGGATTATATTTTGTTCCAACCCTTCGAATAGATTTACGTAAGTGTAAAAAAATGTGTGTAGGAAAATCAGTTTATGATTTTCCATCTCAAATGAAGCTTTTTGAAAGTTATCGCCACTTTCTTTAACTATAGATTTATTAGCACAGCAACCTTTTTTTTCGAACGAACATTTTTTTGAAGGATTGGTCTGAGCCTTCACCGCATTATCACAAACCTGAGCTTTATTTAAAACCGCCATATCCACGAGTTTATCACAGCAGAAATGCATATTCACAGTAAAAGACGATGAAGCAAACATTACTGCAAGTACCAATGAAACAGCTATTATTTTATTAAAGCTTTGCATAATACGAATATAAAAAAAATTAACAAATGTTAACTAATTTTTAATAATGAATTTTTTAGGACTTATTTTTGCCGAACATACTGCAAAAAAGAAAATAAAAATATGATATTTATCATATTTTTAGAAGTTTGATTCTTTTATTTTTGTCGAAAATAGTATAGGAAGTAAAAGTTTAACATAACGAAAAGAATTATTAATGTTTTTATATTTCGTTGTTTTATATATATTTGCAATCTTATGAAATCGTTTTTCCATAAAATATTATCTGTAGCCTTGGCGAGTTTGGTATTTGTTACCACTATGTCGTTTACTGTAAATATGCATTATTGTGGAGATTCATTGGTTGATTTTGCTTTATTTCATAATGCTCAAACCTGTGGTATGGAAAATCAATCATCCCAAAAAAGTTGTGAAGCAGGTTTTTCGGAAAAATCTTGCTGTTCAGATGCACAAATAGTGAATGACGGTCAAGATGATTTAAAAACATCTTACACCAATTTAAGCTTTGAGCATCAAGCCTTTGTTGCTACTTTCTTTTATACTTATATTAATCTTTTTGATGGACTGGATAAGAACATTGTTCCATTTAGAGATTATACACCTCCTTATCTTGTAAGGAACGTACAAAAACTACACGAAACTTATTTAATTTGATTTTAAACAGTTTCCGATAATTATCGGAAAGATTTGCTCTATGGTTACTTCCATCTTGGGCTTACTTTGTTGTGTTTAATTTTCTGATATTATCAGAAAGTTATTCAATGTATAACTGTTTAATTATCAATAAAGATGCTAAATAAAGGCATAAAATTTCTTATAGAAAACAAACTAGTAGCAATTATCCTCCTAGTCCTTTTTGTAGGCTGGGGCGTGGTAAATGCCCCTTTTAATTGGGAAACCGGTTTAATTCCGCGCGATCCCGTGGCGGTAGATGCCATCCCCGATATTGGCGAGAATCAACAAATTGTCTTTACCAAATGGGAGGGGAAATCCCCCCAGGATATAGAAGACCAGATTACCTATCCCCTTACTACTTCGCTCCTGGGAATTCCCGGTGTGAAAACCATCCGGAGTTCCTCTATGTTTGGGTTTTCCAGTATTTATATCATTTTTGAAGAGGATATTGAGTTCTACTGGAGCCGTAGCCGGATTTTGGAAAAACTCAATTCCCTGCCGGCAAACCTGCTTCCCGAAGGTGTAAACCCTGCCCTGGGTCCCGATGCTACCGGGCTGGGCCAGGTTTTTTGGTACACCTTAGAAGGACGTGACAAAGATGGCAATGTTACCGGGGGCTGGGATTTGCACGAACTGCGAAGCATTCAGGATTATTATGTGAAATATGGACTTTCCGGTGCCAGCGGGGTTTCCGAAGTTGCATCCATAGGTGGCTATGTGCAGGAATATCAGGTAGATGTGGATCCCGAACTGATGCGTCAATACGATATTTCCCTGGCACAGGTGGTAAAGGCCGTAAAGGAAACCAACCGTGATATTGGTGCACAAACCTTGGAAATAAATCAGGCCGAATATTTGGTACGTGGGCTGGGCTACGTTCAGGAAATAGAAGATATTGAAAATGCCGTGGTAACTTCAGAAGAATTTACCAGTATCAAAATAAGCGACATAGCCAAAGTAAACCTGGGTCCGGAAACCCGCCGTGGTATCCTGGACAAAGAAGGTGCCGAGGTGGTTGGCGGAGTGGTTGTGGCTCGTTATGGCGCAAATCCGCTGGAAGTAATCAATAATGTAAAGGATAAAATAAATGAACTTAGCCCCGGCCTGCCCACCAAGGTGCTGGAAGATGGTCGCGAGTCGCAGGTAACTATTGTTCCATTTTACGATCGTACGCAACTGATTCAGGAAACCCTGGGCACGCTTAATGAAGCCCTTACATTGGAAATCCTGATTACGGTACTCGTAATTATCGTTATGGTTTTTAACCTACGGGCCTCCATCCTCATTTCCGGTTTATTGCCAGTAGCGGTTTTAATGGTCTTTATCTCGATGAAGTTCTTTAATGTCGATGCCAATATCGTGGCCCTTTCCGGTATTGCCATTGCTATTGGGACCATGGTGGATGTGGGCGTGATCTTATCTGAAAATATCATCCGGCATCTCGATCAGGACAAAGAACGGAAATATTTGACCACGAATGAAATCGTGTACAATGCCACTGCCGAGGTTTCCGGGGCAATTATGACGGCCGTGCTTACCACCATTATCAGTTTCCTTCCCGTCTTTACTATGGTGGGGGCAGAGGGGAAACTGTTCCGCCCACTGGCATTTACCAAGACCATGGCACTGGTGGCTTCCCTAGTGGTTGCGCTTTTCCTTATTCCGCCATTTGCCGCATCTTTCTTTAAGAAACGGACCCGGCGTACTTCCGCGGGCTGGGTAATACAGGGGATTCTGATAATTGCAGGGCTTACCGCTATTGTTTTTGGATATTTCATCGGTATTGTCCTAATTGCTTTTGGCGTAACCGGAATACTGCTTCTTAAAAAGAAAATTAGTTCCAAAAGATCAAATGTTATCAATATAGCTATTTCGGCTTTCGCCATAGTGCTACTTTTAGCCGAGTATTGGCGTCCGTTGGGTCTGGAAAAAAGTGTTTTCTGGAATTTTATTGTGGTAGGGATTATATCCTTTGGTTTGCTGGGTGTTTTTGCCCTGTTCCAAAAATTTTATACCCGCATCCTCAATTGGGCCTTGCGCAATAAGTTGTTGTTCTTGTCGGTGCCCACCGTTTTGGTTATTCTCGGTTTTATGATTATGCGCAACATTGGGCAGGAATTTATGCCCTCACTCAATGAAGGCTCCTTCTTGTTGATGCCCACTTCGCTGCCCCATGCAGGTGTAGAGGAGAACAAGCGGGTCTTGCAGCAGCTGGATATGGCCGTGGCCGCTATCCCGGAAATTGAGACGGTAGTGGGCAAGGCAGGTCGTACAGAGTCGGCCCTGGACCCTGCACCTATATCCATGTATGAAAATACAATCCAATACAAACCTGAATATATGCTGAATGAACACGGCGAACGCCAGCGCTACCAGGTAAATGAAGACGGTTTATTTATGTTAAAAAATGGCAAATTGGCAATAAACCCAAGTTTAGAGGTGGACGAAGATGCAGCTGGCAGTTATAATGACAGCGAAATCGTGGAATTCCACCGCGTAAAAAACAAACAGCTCATTCCAGATGATGACGGGGAATATTACCGTAACTGGCGCCCCGAAATAGAGTCGCCAGATGATATCTGGAACGAGATCACCGCCGCCACCAAGCTGCCGGGGGTAACCTCGGCGCCCAAGCTCCAGCCCATCGAGACACGGCTGGTAATGCTTCAAACGGGGATGCGCGCACCTATGGGAATCAAAGTGCAGGGGCAAAACCTTCGACAAATAGAAGATTTTGGACTCCAACTGGAAGACCTGTTAAAGCAAGTGGAAGGTGTAAAAGACGAAGCCGTTTTTGCCGACCGTATTGTTGGAAAACCTTACCTGCTTCTTGATATCAAGCGTGAACGTTTGGCTCGTTATGGTATTAGCATAGAAGAAGTTCAGCAACTTTTGGAGGTTGCTGTGGGAGGAAAACGCCTAAGTCAAACGGTTGAAGGACGCGAACGCTACGGTGTACGCGTGCGCTACCCAAGGGAATTGCGGGACAGCCCGGAAGATATGGGCAATATCTATGTTCCGGTTGAGGGCGGCTCGCCCGTGCCGTTAGATGAGTTGGTAGATATCCGTTACGAGCAGGGGCCGCAGATTATAAAAAGTGAAGATACCT
This sequence comes from Salegentibacter sp. BDJ18, assembly GCF_017579965.1. NCBI lineage: Bacteria > Pseudomonadati > Bacteroidota > Flavobacteriia > Flavobacteriales > Flavobacteriaceae > Salegentibacter > Salegentibacter sp. BDJ18. Next base: position 205,149 of record NZ_JAFLQX010000023.1, on the reverse strand, counting down.
TCCTTATTGGCTATGTGCTTTTTGATAAACAGGATGGTTTTGCTGAAGTGGATGTAGTAGAAAATGCCCAGGCCCTTATTCAGGATAAAATCGATAACGGGGAGCTCAGGGTGCCCAAAGGTCTCAGCTATAAATTCACGGGGACTTACGAAAACCAGATTCGCGCTGAAAAAACGCTGAGTGTTGTGGTGCCACTGGCACTGATGATTATCTTTTTGATCCTGTACTTTCAGTTTCAAAAAGTTTCTACCTCGCTTATGATCTTTAGTGGGATCCTCGTGGCTTTTTCTGGCGGGTTTATCCTTATTTGGCTCTATGGCCAGGGTTGGTTCCTGAATTTCGACTTTTTTGGCGAAAACCTTCGGCATATGTTTCAGATAAAAACCATAAACCTGAGTGTGGCGGTATGGGTAGGCTTTATCGCCCTCTTTGGTATCGCTACTGATGATGGCGTGGTAATGGGTACCTACCTTACCCAAACTTTTGACCGGAACGAGCCCAAGAGCCGAAAGGAAATCCGTAAATCGGTGGTGGAAGCAGGGTCCAAGCGTGTTCGCCCCGCCTTGATGACCACGGCTACAACAATCCTGGCACTCCTGCCCGTACTGACGTCTTCGGGGCGTGGCAGCGATATTATGATCCCTATGGCCATCCCCGCGGTTGGAGGTATGTCTATAGCATTAATCACATTGTTTGTAGTGCCGGTGTTATTTAGTTGGAGAAAAGAAGCCGGCATAAAAACCCTGGAGACGGCGAATAATGACAAGAGAATTGAAAATAGAAAATAGAAGAAAGCCTTTTACTATGAAATCAAAAGATATTTTAATAATAAAATTGAATAGAAGAAGCGGAATGCTAGCGGTGATTGTCTCTCTTTTCTTTTTTCTTACAGGAACAGCCCAGCAGCTCCAGCCTTACCTTACCCAGGCTTTGGAAAATAACCCGAAGATACAGGCGTTTGAACTGCGTTATGAAACGGCCCGGGAGAGGATTGAAGAAGTTGGGGTACTCCCGGAAACCCAGTTCAGCGTAGGCTATTTTGCCAGCGAACCAGAGACCCGAACGGGCCCACAGCAGTACAAACTATCGGTGCAACAAATGATTCCGTGGTTTGGGACTATCACGGCAAGGGAGAATTATGCATCAAGCCTTGCCGATGCCCAATATGTGGAAATCGCCACGGCCCAGAGGCAACTGCTGCTAAATGTGGCCGAAAATTATTACAGGCTTTATGCCATTAGGGCAAAGCAACGCGTATTGGAACAAAACATAGACCTGCTGGAAGCCTATGAGGAGCTTGCGCTTACTTCCCTGGAGGTAAACCAAGCCTCGTCCGTAGATGTGCTTCGCCTGCAAATGCGGCAAAACCAGCTACGGGAACGTTTGGAAAACTTCGATGAAGAATTTAAAGCCGAACAAGCTACTTTCAATGCCTTGCTCAATACCAGGCCCGGTGCCGCGGTAGAAGTTTACGATTCTCTGGCGGTGCCACAGGAAGACCCGGTACAGTTGCCAGAAGTTCCACAGGTGCACCCGGAGTTGTTGCGTTTTGACAAGCTGTATGAATCGGTAGGGGAAGCAGAAAAAATGAACCGAAAGGAAGCCCTGCCCGATCTGGGATTTGGCCTGGATTACGTTGCGGTGGGGGAAGCCACTGCGATGCAAGCCCCGGATAGCGGAAAGGACATCCTGATGCCGATGGTCTCTATAACGGTTCCAATTTTCGGTAATAAATACAAATCGGTTACGCGGCAAAATGAACTGAAGCAACGTGAGCTAAATGCACAACGGGAGAACCGGCACAACGAATTGGTGTCGCGCCTGGAAGCCGCGGTGAGCAATAGGGCAGAGGCACGCATAAGCTACCGTACCCAGTTGCTCAACATCGAGCAAGCCAATGATGCCGAAGAAATCCTCAGGCGGAATTACGAAACCGGTACCATAGATTTCAATGATGTGCTGGACGTACAGGAGTTACAGCTAAATTTTGAGCTGAACCTGATAGAAGCGGTAAAAAACTATTACCAAGCCAGTGCGAACATTAATTATTTAAGTGAATAATTCAGAATAAATTAAAACAAAAACGATGAAGAAATATATCATTTACACCGGGTTACTGTTAGGAGGACTGCTTCTGGGCTATCTGTTTTTTGGTGGCAATTCGTCTGAAAATAACGTCGAAACAGCCACTACAGAAGAACATAATCACGAGGAGGAAAACCAGCTGTGGACCTGCTCTATGCACCCGCAAATTATGCAGCCCGAGCCGGGTGATTGCCCCATTTGCGGGATGGGCCTTATCCCTGCCGAGAGTGGCGGCGGCGAGGTTGGGCCGCAACAAATAGAAATGTCTGAAACCGCCCTGGCTCTGGCCAATATCCACACCGTGGAGATCGGCGATAGCCTCTTAGGGGATCACGACCTGGTGCTCTCCGGGAAGATCGTGGAGAACGAAGAGGTGAAAAGTGTGCAGGCTTCTTATTTTGGCGGCAGGATAGAAAAACTTTATATAAATTACACCGGGGAGGAAGTACGCCGCGGGCAGGTGTTGGCCACTATTTATTCCCCAGAGCTGGTCTCTGCCCAGCAGGAATTGCTTACCGCTGCGGGGATGAAGGACTCTCAGTCCCGGTTATACGAATCTGTACGCCGAAAATTGAAATTATGGAAACTCAGCGATAAGCAAATTCAGGAAATTGAAGTTTCGGGGGAGGTAAAAGAATATTTTCCTATTTACGCCACGGTTTCAGGTACGGTGACTGAAAAACTGGTGGAAGAAGGCGATTACGTTAAACAAGGGCAACCCCTTTTCGAGATAGCCAATTTAAGTAGCGTATGGGCGCAATTTGATGCTTACGAAAACCAGATCGCCCAACTAGAGGAAGGTCAACAACTAAAGATTACAGTAAATGCACGTCCCGGCAAAGAGTATGAAGTGCCCATTACTTTCATTGAACCACTGCTTAATACCGCAACACGTACGATAACTGTGCGTGCAGTCCTGCCAAATAATGAAGGCCGCTTAAAGCCCGGGATGTTCGTACGTGGGAGAGTGGCACCGGCTCATAAAGAAAATACAGATAATACAGAACCCCAGCTTATTACAGTGCCAAAATCGGCAGTGATGTGGACCGGGGAACGTTCGCTGGTTTACGTACAACCCAATCCGGACAGGCCTGTCTTTGAAATGAGGGAAGTGAGCCTGGGGGCCGCCGCGGGTGGTAATTATGCGGTTACAGATGGCTTGAGTACCGGAGAGCGCATTGTGGTAAACGGTGCCTTTACCGTAGATGCTGCCGCACAACTCCAGGGCAAAAAGTCTATGATGAACAAGGACGGAGGCAAGACATCTACCGGTCACGAGGGCCACGCCGGTATGGACATGGCAGGTAGCGAGGGTAATGCCAATATGGAAACGGCAGGAACCGGCAACGTTGACCATACCGAAATGCAGGAACGCATCGTGGTACCTGAAGAGTTCACCAACCAGCTAAATGGCGTTTTTGATCAATATTTGAAGTTGAAAAACGCCCTGGTGGAAGATGAGGCCAAAACCGCCCAAGCAACTGCAAATAAAGTACTGGAAGCAATGAACAAGATAGATATGAGTCTTTTAGAGGATCGTGAAGCTCACGACCACTGGATGCTGATTTCAAAAGAAGTAATTGGTGCTGCGGAAAAAATAACGGAGAGTGAAGATATTTCTACTCAGCGGGATCATTTTAAACACCTGTCTGCCCATTTGAGCAAAGCGATGCAACTTTTTGGAGTGGGACAGACCGTTTATAAGCAATTTTGCCCTATGGCAGATGACAATGCGGGAGCCTACTGGCTCAGCCGTTCAGAAGAGATCAAAAACCCTTATTACGGTAGCGCAATGTTAACCTGCGGCGAAATCGTGGAAACTATAAACTAAAGCAGGGAAGAACAAATTTTTATAACCTTTAAAACCTATTAAGATGAAAAGAACAATGATGATGCTCCTTCTAACTTTGTTAAGCATGGGAGTTTATGCACAACACGACCACGACAATATGGCTGGTCATGGTGAAGAAATGCAAATGTCGCCTAAGTTCAAAGACAAAGATCTGGGCGCTGCTTATGAACATTACCTATTGGTAAAGGACGCTTTAGTGGCTTCAAATGATGCAAAGGCCGCCAAGCATTCGATGAAACTCGAGAAAACTTTGGCAAAAGTGGAAAATGCTGAGACGGCTCGCAAAGAAGCTTCGCAAATGGCCGGTGCCACTTCTCTGGAAGACCAACGTGACAATTTTAATGCTCTTAGCGATGCAATGTTGAAACTGGTTAAAAATGGGAAGCTTGCCAAAGGTGAAATTTACCTGGAATATTGCCCTATGGCAAACTCTAATAAAGGCGGCTATTGGCTTTCCAATGAAAAGGCGATCAAGAACCCATATATGGGCCAAAAAATGCTGAAATGTGGTAGTGTAAAAGAAACTATCAATTAATAAAGTCCTGCAAGGTATGGATAGACTCTTTTTTATAGATCTATCCATTTTGCAGGCACAAAATTAGATTGAAATGAAAAATACATTCAAAGTTCTAACAGCGGTATTTCTTCTGGCCGTGGTTTTTGGTGCTTGTAACTCCTCTGGGGAGCAGCAAAAACAAAAAAAGCAAGACAAACTGGCTACAGAAATTAGTACAAGTACCGCCAATAAACAAACCTTTTCTTTAGATTTTCAGATAGGAGACAAGTTGCCTAATGACCTGGTATGTATGGTAAACGATGCCTATATGGCCAAACCGCAAATCCCGGTTCCGGTAAACGGGAAAACCTATTATGGTTGCTGCGAGATGTGCGTGGGCACCTTGAACAACGAAGAATCTGCAAGGATGGCCACCGATCCCCAAACAGGGGAAAGAGTGGATAAAACCGAAGCCTTTATTGTACTGCTTGACGCGAATGGCCGGGTTGGCTATTTTAATTCAGAAGCGAATTACACAGCTTACACAAAAAAGAGCTAAGCATAACAAAACTTATTTCAACTTAAATTTAGAAGATATGAATGAGATCAAAGCCTTTATCAGACCCGAAAGACTTAGTGAAGTGACCATGAATCTGCGGGAAGAAAACTTTTGTTGTTTTACCGTATTTCAAGGCGAGGGGGTTGGAGATTACACTGATTCCAAAACCGCTTCCCCCAGCCTGGATTTTCCATTTATGCACAGCAAAGTCATTAAAATGGAGATAGTGTGCGAAAAAGAGGATGTAGATAAAATTGTAAATATTATAAAAGTAAGTGCCCGTACTGGCAAAAGCGGGGACGGGCTCATCTATGTAAGCGACGTGGAACAGCGTATAAAAATAAGGACTGGGGAAAAGGAAAGCCGGTAAGTGCTTTTTTTGTTTCCGGTCGAACAACCAAGTAAAATACTAAGTTCCGGGCTGTGTTTTATGGCATCCGGAAAATTTAATTAATTGCAGTAACAGAAATATCAACCTTTTAAAAACAAGAAAAATGAAAACAGTAAAAGTAAGTTTGGGAGTGATGGCTATGGCATTTGCCGTAATAAGCACTTCTTGCAAGAACAACGAGAAAAACAGCAATACAACTATTGAAGACGCGGCGACCGAGCGCGCTGTCCCGATGGAAGAAAACAGGATGGAAAGCAGCAATGCTGCCCAAACCGATGCCAGCCTGACCACATACTTGGAGCTTAAAAATGCCTTGGTAAATGACGATCAGGAGGCCGCGGCCAAAGCCGGGGAAAAAATGGTGGGACAGTTAAAGACCTTTAAAACGGAAAACTACGAACAGAACGACCAACAAGAACTGCAAGATATCATAGAAGACGCCACTGAGCATGCCGAACACATTGCGGAAAGCCCCATAGGCCACCAGCGGGAACATTTCGACATTTTGAGCAAGGACATGATAGACCTGATTGACATTGTCGGAACCAGCCAAAAGTTGTACCAAGCTTATTGCCCGATGTACAATAATAACAAAGGTGCACAGTGGTTGAGTGTAACCAAAGAAATCAAAAATCCCTATTATGGAAGTAAAATGATGGATTGCGGAGAGGTGCAAAGAGAAATTAACTAAATGAAGACAATCAAAATCATTGCACTGGTTTTTTTAGTTGTGTTGGTGGGCATCCAGTTTGTGCCCACCAATCGCAACCAAAGTGAAGTGGTGCCAAAATCAGATTTTATGCTGGTCAACAATGTCCCACTAGAGGTACAGGATAAATTAAAGCTTTCCTGTTATGATTGCCATAGCAACAATACCGAATATCCCTGGTATAACAAGATACAACCGGTGGCCTGGTTGCTGGAAGACCACATCAGGGAAGGAAAATCTGAACTAAATTTTAATGAATGGGGCGAGCTTTCTGAAAGAAGAAAAAACAGTAAGTTAAGGTCAATAATAAGCCAGATTGAAGATGATGAAATGCCTTTGGATTCATACACTTTTATCCATTGGGATGCTAAATTTTCAGAATTGGAGAAAAAGGAAATCATAAAATATATGACCCAGCTTAAAAATAGTTTATAAAAAATTTTTAAAATGAACAATATCATACCCTTAAAAAAGAAAAGGAATTTTTTTCATTGATTGGTTAGTTAATCTTTTTCATTTGAGGGCGTGATGTTAAAGTCCTGTAAGGGAAGAGTGTTTTTTGTTTAATTAGTTTATAAAGCCTCTTTCCTTGACAGGCACAAAGATTAAAAAATATAATATTGTCAGGCCGCTTGGAAAAAATGAGCATGGTAGCTCAAATAAATGGTTTAAGTATGGTCAAAAAATAAACTTTCAGTAAGCATTATCCAAAATTATGATTATAGAAGTCTTGGTTAAAAATATGGTCTGTAACCGGTGTATTAAAGTAATAAAAAACGAGTTACTTGAAGCCGGGGTGGCAGTAACAAAAGTAGAATTAGGCCGGGTAGTTTATAAAAGCAAAAATATAGCTTGTGATTCTAAAAAGTTGGAAAAGGTCCTGGATGAAAACGGCTTTGAACTATTAGAGGGCGATGACAAAATTTTAATCGAAAAGGTAAAACTGAGTCTAATACGGCTTTTGGAAAACCTGCCCCTGCAAAAATCCGGGACTTTATCCAGCTACTTATCCAAAGAAACCGAAACTGATTATTCGCGGTTGAGCCGGATTTTTTCCTATACCGAAAACATAACGGTAGAAAAGTATTTTATAAAGCTGAAAATTGAAAAAGTAAAAGAGCTCATTCAGTCCAAACAATATAATTTTACCCAGATTAGTCAGCTATTGGATTATACTAATGTAAATTATCTTTCCAGGCAATTTAAAGCAGAAACAGGGATGAATTTATCTCAATATAAAAAACTTAATAACAATTTTAGAAATTCTTTAGACCAAATTTTATAGATGTTTAACCAAATTATGACAATAAATCCTTTTTCTTACCATTAATTTTAAAAATCAAATTTAAAACCAGAAAAAAATGAAAAGTAAAATTTTAAATTTTGGTGTTGTTCTCTTACTAGCTATTGCCCTATTTTCCTGTGTAGATAACAAAGGGAAGCAATCGGTTGAAATAAACACCCCTGAAGAGGTTAAAAAAGCCGAAGAGAAAACAGCAGATATTGCCGATCAGGATTTTATAGATGGAATGACGGGAAAAATCTGGCATAATTACCTGGAAATAAAAATAGCATTAACCAATGCTGATGCAGACCAGGTACAGGATGCGTCTCAAAGTATGGTAGCCTCTTTTTCAGAAGAAAGAGCAGAACTGAAAGCTATTGCACAACAATTATCTGAAACCAGCGAGCTGGAAAAACAAAGGGAATTATTCGCAGCATTTACAGAAAAAGCTGGGCCTATGTTTGAAGATGCATTATCTGGTGGTACGATCTATAAAAAGTTCTGTCCTATGGCTTTTGACAATAAAGGAGCCTATTGGTATGCTGATATCGAAGAAATAAACAATCCATATTTCGGTGATAAAATGCCCAATTGTGGTTCCGTAAAAAAGACAATTAAAAAGTAAAAACCAACCTAACCAAAACCAAAAAATAATGAATTCAGAAGCAAAAAACCACCATAAAACTGGTGGTAGCAATTACGGTAGATTTTTTCTAATGCTCGGGTTATCTTTTATAGCCATGTACATTACCATGTACCTGAATACCTACGAATTTGATCATGTTTATTTCAGCTTGACCCGTTTTTATATGACCTGTTTGGGGATAGCGGCAATGGCGGTAATTATGTTGTCGTTGATGTTGAAAATGTATAAAAATAAGAAGAAGAATATAGCAATTTACGTGGGTAGCCTGGTGCTGTTTGTCTCTGCTTTAGGTTTAGTACGAGCACAACGACCTATTATAGGGGATCTTTTATATATGAAAGCGATGATTCCTCATCACTCTATAGCGATATTAACCAGTAAAAGGGCAGATATTAAAGATCCTGAAACCAAGAAACTAGCCGAGGAGATCATTGAAGCACAGAAACGCGAAATTGCCCAAATGAAGAAGATTATTTATCGTTTAGAGAACGTAAACAAATAAAATAACAAACTATGATATTGAAAAATTACTTTCTAATCCTACTGATATTTTTAGGTTTTTCGGGTTACAGCCAGGAAGAATTAGAGGCATCCGTAGAAGGAAACGTTGACGATCTGCCTGTGCGGGAATACACGTTGACCTTGCGGGAAGAACAGGTCAACAAGGCTGGCAAGCCGGTTATGGGTATGACCGTAAACGGTCAGATCCCCGGGCCCACATTAGATTTTAATGAAGGGGAATATGCCATAATTTATGTGAAGAATGAAATGAGCGTAGAGTCTTCCATTCACTGGCACGGTATGCTGCTGCCCAATTTTTATGATGGTGTACCCTACCTTTCTACCCCACCTATAGAACCCGGCAAAACCTTAAAATATGAATTTGCAATAAAGCAAAATGGTACCTATTGGTACCATTCCCATACGATGTTGCAGGAACAGAGTGGTGTTTTTGGTCCCATCGTCATACAACCGAAAGAAAAAACATTGGAGTATGATAAAGAGCAGGTTTTGGTATTGTCTGACTGGACCAATGAAAAGCCCAGGGATGTAATGCGGTTTTTAAAACGGGGCACCGAATGGTACAACATAAGAAAAGGAACGGCCACACCGCTCAACCAGGTTATTGCCAGGGGGGCACTGGGCGCACAGTTCGATTTTTGGAGGCAACGTATGGAAAGCGCGGATATTGCTGATATTTATTATCCTGCCTTCTTAATTAATGGCGAGGATAAAATTGAATACCCAGATTTTAAACCAGGTGAAAAAGTGAGGATGCGTATTATTGATGGTTCCGCCTCCACTTCATTTTGGATGGCCTTTGGCGGCCCAGACCCTTTGCTTGTCTCTGCAGATGGTAAAGATGTTGTTCCTGTTAAGAAGAACAAGACTTTTATTGCCGTTGCAGAAACCTACGATTTTATCGTGACCATACCGGAGAATGGCAAACTGGAATTTAAAATAATGGCACAGGATGGCTCCGGTACCGCAACTGCCTACTTAGGTCAAGGCCCTATCGTTGCCGCCCCTGACGTTACCAAACCGGATAAAATCGGGATGATGCAGCAAATGGCTAAAATGAAAATGAAAATGGGCGCACCCGCTTTAAAATTTCGACCAGGTAAAGACGAGCGATACGAGATGAAAGAGAAATGGGGGATGCAAATGGACAATAATTTGCAGATGGAAGGAATGAAGGAAATGGATATGATGAATATGGACAAGTCCAATATGAAAAATATGGAAATGAAGAAGGATAAAATGGACGGAATGCAAATGGATATGAAAAAGGATTCAATGCAGATGGACCGTTCCAATATGGTCGGGATGGATACGGAAAAGGATTCCAAAATGAATGAGGCCTCTGAAATGGAGGATATGAACAAGACGAACCCGACTGCCGGACGGGAAGTAATGGACGAAGCAGATGGCATGCAGGGAATGGCTATGTTTTCGCAATACAACTATGACTACCTGAAGGCGCCAGAGAAGACCAGCTATGATCCCGATGTGCCCGTAACCGAAATCCTACTGAACCTTACCGGGAATATGCAACGCTATATCTGGAGTATGAACGGTGTCCCTTTATCTGAGGCAGATAAAATAAAAATCAAGGGAGACGAGGTGACCAGGATTACCTTCAACAACCTGACTATGATGCACCACCCCATGCACCTTCACGGCCATTTCTTTAGGGTCATCAATGAAAATGGGGAATATTCCCCTCTAAAACACACGGTCAATGTACCGCCAATGCAAAAAGTGACCATTGAATTCTATGGCAATGAATACGGCGATTGGTTTTTCCATTGCCATATTCTTTACCATTTAGTAAGCGGTATGGCACGCATTGTCAGCTATGACACCCCTAGGGATCCAAGGCTAGAAGAATATCCGGTCTCCAAGCTTCTGGATGAGACCGATCAGTATTATTCCTATGGAATGATAGATGCGGCATCGCATATGACCACATTGAACCTGATATCGTCTAATATCCGAAATCAGTTTAGTTTCCGGGGGGAATATGGTTGGAACAAAAATATGGAGGTAGAAGCTGCTTATGATAGATACCTTTATGATTATTTGACTGTTTTTGGCGGTATAAATGTCGAAAACGGAATGGAGGATAGCCTCGATGAGATAACAACAACAGCAATAGCAGGTGTACGATATCTCACTCCTTACTTATTTACGTTGGATGTGCGAATGGACAGCAAATTGCGCCCGCAAATTAGCCTGAGCCGTGCGATCAGTATTTTTCCGCGAACAATATTGTTCGGAGTGTACGAGTACCAGGCAGATTTTGGGTGGGTAGATGAACTGCCTCAAGGAGATAATTTCAAAAAAGAGGTTACCTGGAGTACAGGTATTGAATATTTTTTATCCAAGAATTTTTCCTTGATGGGAAGCTATGACAACCGTTTTGGCGCTGGTGGTGGATTATCATTACGATTCTAAACAATATGGGAAATTATAAAGAAAACAGTCTAAGCCTGGTGGGTGCAATATCCATGGGAACCAATGTTATGATTGGTGCAGGGATCTTTGCGCTTCTTGGTCAAGTGGCAGAACTTTCTGGTGAGTATTTTCCAATAGCTTTTATTGTGGGTGGAATTATATCAGGATTTAGTGCTTATTCTTATACCAAAATGTCCAATGCGTATCCATCTGCAGGAGGTATCGCCATGTATTTGGAGAAAGCTTATGGAAAAGGTATTGTAACTGCTTTTGCAGCTTTGCTGATGACGTTCTCTATGATTATTAATGAAAGTCTGGTGGCCAGAACCTTTGGTAGTTATACGTTGCAATTGTTCGATGCGCCAAAAGACAGTTATCTCATTCCTGTTTTAGGGGTGGGCCTACTCATTTTAGCCTTTGTAATTAATATTGCGGGCAATAAGGTAATAGGGAAATCCTCCCTTGCCATGGCGATCCTCAAAACCGGTGGGTTATTGATCTTTGCCGGAGGAGCTATCTATGCCTCGGGTTTTGTAGTATCAGATTTAGTACCTTCAGGAGGTACCGGCGGGGAAAGGGGAGTAATGGAGTACCTTGGAGCACTGGCTTTATCTATCCTTGCCTATAAGGGTTTTACTACTATAACCAATAGTGGTGGTGAAATTGTGAAACCACACAAAAACGTGAGCAGGACCATTATCATTTCATTGCTCATTTGCGGGCTAACCTATTTACTCGTTTCGTGGGGGGTGATTTCCAACTTGAGTATTCCTGAAATCATTGAGGCCAAAGATTATAGTCTAGCTGAAGCTTCCAGGCCATTATTTGGTCAATTTGGTTTATGGTTTACCGTGGCTATTGCTATTATCGCCACTATTTCTGGAGTAATTGCCAGTGTTTTTGCAGTTTCAAGAATGACTGCTATGTTAACTGACATGAAGTTGATACCTCACAGTCACTTTGGTATGAAAGGGAGTATACAAAAGCATATGCTGGTGTATATTATAGTAATTGCCATTGTGCTTACTATCTTTTTCGACCTTTCCAGGATAGCCTCCCTTGGCGCAATATATTATTTGGTGATGGATATTATTATTCATTGGGGAGTGCTTACCAAAATGAGAAAGGACATAGAGGCCAAAGCGGGGATCGTAATAAGCGCAATAATTCTGGATGTGGTAGTTCTGGGTTCCTTCGTTTATATTAAAATAGAACGTGATCCCACCCTAATTTGGATAGCATTTGGTTCTATGTTGCTCATATTTTTAGGTGAAAAATGGTTTCTAAATCGAAAACCTCCAGAAAAAGGGGCGGTAGATTAGCTGTTAAGCAGCCTACGACTTTTAAGTTGTCTAAGTATCTAAAATTTAAGCGGGGCTTTAACCTTCCTTGTGCTGAAATTTTACGAATGCAATTCAAAATAATATAATGATGAAAAAAAACGTAAACAGAAGAAATTTTATACAAACTGCAAGCCTGGCAGCAGCAGGTTTCTATGTAATGCCTTTTTTTGCCTCCTGTAAATCGGATACCTCCACCCGGCATCCTGAGACCGTAAATAAAATGAACAAGGATTTTATTGCCGATTTAGATCTACAACTTACCGCATTACCTTCCCAGACCAACATCTATCCAGACAGTAGTACCAAAACATATTCCTATAGAGCATCTATTATAAAAGGTAGTGAAGATAATTTACAAAATATAGAGGGTAGCTATTTAGGACCTGTTATTCGGGTAAAGAAAGGGGATAAGGTTAGGGTGAGGTATGAAAACCAGATTCCGGCCGAATCTATTGTACACTGGCATGGCCTGCACGTGTCTCACGAGAATGATGGCCACCCAGAGCATGTAATAAGTGAAGGAGAAACCTATTATTATGAATTTGAAGTGATGAACAGGGCTGGAACGTATTGGTTCCACCCACATCCGCATAAACATACAGGGGAACAGGTATATAAGGGACTGGCAGGATTGTTTATCGTATCTGATAAAGAAGAAGAAAAATTAAATTTACCCCAGGGTGAATATGATATTCCTGTGGTAATCCAGGACAGGACTTTTAATGATAATAAGCAGCTCCAATACCTAGGCGATGGTCAGATGGATCGAATGCAGGGTTTTTTAGGTGAGCAAATATTGATCAATGGTAAAATTGATAATACCCTGAACCTGGGCGCAAACGGGAAATATCGTTTAAGGCTCTTAAACGGTTCCAATTCCCGTGCCTATAAATTGGCATGGGATAACGGCGAAGCGATAACCGTATTGGGTGTAGATGGAGGTCTGCTTAAAGCGCCAAAAAGAATGTCTTATTTAATGCTAGGGCCGGCTCAGCGGGTAGATGTATGGTTGGATTTATCTCAACAGTCAGAAAATAGTCGTATTAAACTGGTCCATTTACCTATCCCACTGGACATGATGGGTGGTGGCATGATGAATGGCGGGATGATGGGAAATAGCAGTAGCAATCACTTGCCTTATGACACTCAGTTTGATATTCTGGAAATAAATGTGGGGGCTTTCGCAGAAAACAAAGATGCTCAATTACCTGGTGAGCTCAGTTCTTTCAATACATTGGCGGCCACAGATGCCATCAATAAAGACAATCCCAGGACTTTCACCTTCGCTATGGGCGGAATGATGGAATGGACCATTAACGGTCGCACCTATAATGGCACCGAAGTAGCTGAAGAAGAGACCGTTAAATTAGATACTACTGAAATCTGGCGTATCAATAATGGAAGCCAGTTTTCTTCAGATTCTGATGATGACAGCGGAATGATGGGCGGAGGAATGCATGGCAACGGTGGAATGATGGGCGGTCAGGGAGGCATGGGAAATATGATGCAAATGCCACATCCTGTTCATATCCACCAATTACAATTCAACATCTTAAACCGAGACGCTGATAAGGTAGATGATAAGCTTTGGGAAGCAACCAAAGACGGTTTTATCAACGAAGGCTGGCAGGACAGTGTTTATCTTTTACCAGGAATGCAAATGGATTTGATCATGCGATTTGAAGACTATAAAGGATTGTTTCTATACCATTGCCATAATCTGGAGCATGAGGATATGGGCATGATGAGAAACTTTAAAATAGTGTAGAAAGAACAGGATAAGAGAATTAAAAAAAACTGAACGATGAAATTTTTATTAACTCTAAAACAAAGTAAAATGAAAACAATTGTAAAAACCTTAATGATTATAGTAGCAGTAGGAACATTGATAAGTTGTAAATCAACATTTAACGCTTCTGAAGCAATGGATGTTCCAGACAATCGAAACGCTGTTTACCAGGAAATTATTTCGAACCCAAACCAATTCAATGAATTTATTGATCTGGCACAACAAGACGAAGGGGCAAGAAAACTCATGATGCAAAGCCATATGCAAATGATGGAATCTGGCAAGATGAAAGCCATGATGCAAAAGAACCCGGGGATGAAAGAAAAGATGAAATCCCACATGGAGAAAATGATGGATGATCCTGAAATGAAAGAAAAAATGCATAAGATGATGCAGGAGAGACTGGACAGGAATCCAGAAATGAAGAAAAAGATGAAAGAGAAAATGATGAAAGATCCGGCTATGAAAGAAGCAATGATGGAAGAGATGCATTCCAAGATGAAATCTAATCCCGAAATGGCCGAGAAGATGATGGATAAAATGATCCAGTTTTTGCATGAGAATCCTGAGCTTATGGAAAAGATGAAAGCCAAAATGAAGGCACATCAGGAAAAGATGTAAATTTTAAATGCAGTCAAAAAAATTGTAAAACGCATTAAATAAAAAATCATGGACTATTATTTTAACAAAAGCCTTAAAGGAAATTTCGAAGAGGTAATCGTTAAAGTTACCGAGGAATTGGAAAAAGAAGGTTTTGGGGTATTAACAGAGATCAACGTTACTGAAACTTTGAAGAAAAAGCTGGATGTGGATTTTAGAAACTATCGCATTCTTGGAGCCTGTAACGCGCCTTACGCTTATAAAGCTCTAAAAACGGAAGACAAGATTGGGGCTATGCTGCCCTGCAATGTGATTGTACAGGAAAAAGAGGCAGGAGAGATAGAAGTAGCGGTGGTAAATCCCATTGCTTCCATGCAGGCGGTGGAAGATGATGCGCTAGGCAAAGTGGCTAAAGAGATCAAGGTAAAACTTCAAAAAGTTATTTCGAACCTTTAATTAAATAATTGAACAATGAAAAAATTCAGAATTTTACTGTTAGTCTTATTTGTGGGAACTTTTAACCTTACCATGATTTCCTGTAGGGAAACCACCGAAGATGACCACGGCGATATGGAAATGGAACAGGGAGGGATGGAAGGTGACGATATGGAAATGGACCATAATGAGTCTATGGATCATGATTAGAATCTGGGATTAAAGTTTAAAGGAAATGGAGGGATCGTTGTTTATGATAATTAGTTGAAGTCTTAATTTCCCTCCTTTTTCTTTTTTCATTGTAGAATTCCAAACCATATAGCGATATGGCAGATATTTAAGATACCCGGTATGGATTTTAAATTTATTTTTCGAGTTATCAATTTAAGTTCCATTTTAAATCACCAGAATAATGCGGGTACTTCTAAATAATTTAAGATGTTTGGGCCTAATGAATTTACCATTAAGACATATTTACATTATACTCTGCCACCAATCCACGAATATTTTCTACAATTTATTGGTGGATTCGTGGCTCCTTTGCGCATTTTTGGGCAGATTAAGAATATTCTATGCTTCCGGTAATTAACTTTATAACTCCATTTATTTTTATGAAAAATTTTGTCTTTATATTCTTTTTAATGATGTTGCCATTATTACTCCCGGCGCAAGACGATCATAATCATTCTCCATTAGGTCAGGAACAGGGATTAGACCCCGATACTATAACCACAAATATAGCTACAGAAAATACCAGGCAGGATCCGGCTTTAGGATCAGAAGATAGTTTCAGGGAAGTTAAGGCGGCGCTTGATGATTTTCCAAATCTTCATCCTTTGGTGGTTCATTTTCCCATTGTTTTGCTTTTACTGGGGGCATTTTTGCAGCTAATTCAGATTTTTACTCTGAAAAGGAATCTGGATTGGATAATCCTTTTAACCGTAGGCGGAGGGTTTATCGGTGCCTATATAGCCGGGGTGTATGCCCATCCCCATACCCAGGATTTAACTGAAATGGCCAAAAAAGTATTAGAACAGCATGATAAATTTGCCGAATGGACCATTTATTCCAGCGCAGTTGCTGCTACCTTAAAATTGATCAGCTTATTTTTATTGAAGAAGAACCGGGTTTTTGAAATTTTTGTATTCCTAATTCTTGCTTTTTCAGCATATTCTGTTGCAGAAGCAGGACATTATGGTTCCCAGCTGGTATATATAGAAGGAGTGGGCCCTCAGGGCGAATATCTTGAAACTGAAAAAACAGATGGAAATAGCAAAGGCGAAGGACACTCGCATTAAATTGGATTTATGAGAATTTTTTTTTTAATAGGTTCTTCAGTATCCGCGGTAGGACTTATATTAATTATATTGTGGCGGCCGCATCTATGGTGGATAGCGATTTTATTGCTTCCTATTTATATATTGGGCTTTAAAGATTATTTTCAAAAAGCAGACAATATTCAGCGTAATTATCCTTTATTTGGTAGGCTTACCAATTTATTAGAAGAACAACGTCACGTTTTGCAAGAAGCTTTGTTTCTCAACCGCGCCGAAGGTATGCCCTTCAATTGGATCCAAAAGGAAATTGTATATAAGCGGGCCGCAAATGCAAACATGAATCAGCCATTTGGCACCCAGTTATCTTATGAGAGTACTGGCCGTGAATGGTTTTTGCATTCTACATTTCCCTCAAAGGAATTTCGCGATAATTTTCGTATTAATATTGGAGGTCCAAATTGTACTAAGCCCTACAGTTCAAGTATTTTGAATTTAGGGGCAATGAGTTATGGCTCTATTAGTAAAAATGCTACCCTGGCTTTTAATGGAGGGGCTAAAATAGCGGGATTTGCACAAAACACTGGTGAAGGGGGGCTTACACCTTATCATCAAAAATACGGGGCAGATCTAATCTTTCAATTTGGCACCGGATATTTTGGATGCCGAAATGCTGAAGGGAATTTTGATGCTGAAAAGTTCACTGAAATAGCCCAGAATGATCTCGTAAAAATGATCGAGATTAAAATCTCACAAGGAGCTAAGCCAGGTTTTGGTGCTATACTTCCTGCCAGTAAAAATACCAGGGAGATTTCAGAATATAGGGATATTGAAGCACATACAGAGATTCATTCCCCGGCGCACCACAGTGCTTTCAGTAACCCTAACGAGTTGCTTAAATTTATCAAAGAATTACGTGATCTTTCCTCTGCAAAACCTATAGGGATTAAACTCTGTATTGGTTTAAAACTCGAATTTGATGAGATGATTGAAATATTTTCGAAAAATAAAGAAAATAATTTTCCAGATTTTATTGCGGTAGATGGAGCAGAAGGTGGTTCTGGGGCTGCAAGCATGGATGGATTACATTGGGGCGGAACACCTTTAATTGAGGCGCTCCACTTTGTGGATATAACTTTAAAAAAATATAATCTGCGCAAACATATTAAGGTTATAGCTGCGGGAAAAATAATTTCTTCTTTCGATATTTATAAAGCATTAGCCGTTGGGGCCGATGCTTGTTACAGTGCCAGGGGTATGATGTTTGCCCTGGGGTGTGTCCAATCTTTAAAATGCAATTTAAATACCTGCCCTACCGGAATAACCACTATGGATTCAAAGCGGGTAAAGGCTTTGGTAGTTGAGGATAAGAAACACAAAGTGGCTAATTATCATAAAAACACCATTCAGGGTTTAAAGGAATTGTTACTATCAATGGGTATCTCAGATAGAAATGGAATAAACAAAACCAGTATTGTAAGAAAAATTAGTGAGTCGGATAGTAAATCCTATAGTGAACTTTATAAGTGATCTTTAATGACTAAAAGTAAATTTGTAATGGATTACGTAGGTAAACGTAAACATAATTGCAAACGTAAAAAGAATAATCTAATATATGGAAGTTAATTAGAAATGGTGAAGAGAAAAACAGCGATGAAAATTCGTAAAGCCCATCGATATCTGGGAATCTTTATAGGCATTCAGTTCTTGATGTGGACTATTAGCGGGATGTATTTTAGCTGGACCGATATCGATGAAATTCACGGAGATCACTTTAAAAAATTGCCTCCTGAAACTTCAAATTTTGAAAATCTTGCCGGTATTTCCACGCTCATTCCAGAAATGAAAATTCATAGTATTAGTTTAAAAGAAGTTTCGGGAATGCCTTACTATTTTGTAAACAACGAAAAACTGGTACACGCACAAGATGGCAAAGTTATCGATGAAATTTCAGAAGAAGATGCCAAGAATATTGCGCAACGATATGTAAAAGATGATTTTAAAATAATTTCAGTAGAAAAAATCAACAAAGTCGGGGATCATCATGAATACCGTAGTGGATCTTTTCCGGCTTATGTTATTAATTATGCCCAACCTAAAAACCTAAAAGCCTATGTGGGTGCTACCGATGCAAGTTTTAAAACGGTACGTTATCGCGACTGGCGTTGGTTCGATTTTCTTTGGATGACCCATACCATGGATTACGAAGGAAGGGACGATTTTAATAACCTTATACTACGTATTTTTTCTCTTATGGGCCTTATAACGGTCTTGAGCGGTTTTTTACTCTGGTATATTTCATCACCATCAATAAGAAAATTTCAAAAAAAATTCAAATAAACCTAATTTTGAACATTAATAGCGATAAAATCGGAAAATGAAAAAAATAATTAGAAGCATAACAGTTTTAAGTCTCATTGCTGGAAGTTTAGCGATATTCTCCTGTAAAAATGACCAAAACACAAAGGATGCCCCAAAGCCTATGCAAAATGAAATGCACCAGCCAAACATTGATGAAAATGCTGAAGCAAAAGGCTATGAGGATGAAGGATTGCAAGCAGAATTTAAGGATGAAAAAACTGCTGATCTCTATGACCTGTATGTAGCTATTAAAGACGCATTTGTAAATACCAATTCCCAAGCCGCTAGTGCAAAAGCAGCAGAACTTGCGGAAACGGCAACCAATAAGAAGGGTATAGTGGCTATTGCAAATGAAATTGCAGAAAGCGGTAATATAAATAAGCAGCGGGAAGCTTTTTCTAAACTTACAGAAGCTATGGAACCTGTTTTAAGGAATGCATTAGCCTCTGGAGAAATCTATAAGCAATACTGCCCCATGGCTTTTGAAGGAAAAGGAGACTATTGGTATTCAAATTCAAAAGATATTTTTAATCCATATTACGGAAATAAAATGTTGAAATGTGGTAGAGTTCAAGAAACAATCAAATAAGCGTAAGAATAACTTGCTTGGTTTTCGCACCTTGTAGGTTGTTCAAAAGTTTTTGGGTCAAAGTAAATAAAGGGTGCATAAATAAACGTGGTGTGCTAGAGGTGCTTATAGTGGTAAAAGAAATTTTTAATAATTTGAATATTCCTTTTTCCGTGGTAAACCTTTGTGAGGCCATTAAAGAAAGGAAGCTCTCTGCTGTTGAGAAAGAGCAACTATAAACAGAATTTGAAAAATTAGGGTTCGAGATCATTGAAAGCCGTAATGAAAAATTAATTAGATAAAATCCTTAATTACTAAAAAGGTTTATTCAAAAGACACCGCAAACGATAAATTTTCAACTATGCCTAGCTCGCACCTGCACTTCGATTATAGACATATAACCCACATCTTTACAGATAGGGAGGGACAGAGTATTCAGCAGCTTTACATCTCGGTTCGAATTGAACGCGTAAAAGAACTTTTAAATTACGATGATTGGAGTATCGCGATGATTGCAGATAACCTTGGATATTCCACAGCCGCCTATCTTTCAACTTCATTTAAAAAGGCAACTGGGCTTTCCCCTTCAGGTTATAGGAAGTTACAAGTAAAAGACCGGAAAAGTATAAATATGGTCTAAGTTTCCCTTGGTATGGAAGTTTAACAGGGTTAGCTTGTTCAAGGGGCTACTTAGGTCAAATAAAATAAAGCATAAAATATGAACATTCTTTCAATCTTAGGCATAATTATTTATCTATTAATTGTGTTAGATGTTATTCAAACAACTCTTTCCTTGCAGGGTGGGGGGTGGTTAACCAGCCGGTTTTCCCATTTTTTCTGGAAAGGATTTTTAAATATTTCTGGCAAAGACGGAAGCTCAAAATTTTTAAGTCATGCAGGTTATATCCTGCTTATTGCAATTGTAATAATTTGGGTCTTTGCCCTGTGGAGTAGTATGGTGTTGATTTTATATTCCAATCCTGGATCAATAATTCAAAGTTCCACCAAGACCACCGCAGGATTATGGGAGGTAATATATTATAGCGGTTTTACCCTCTCCACTCTGGGCGTTGGTGATTTTATAGCGGCAGGAAATTATTGGAGGCTACTAACCACTATTTATTCCTTTACAGGTCTTATTCTTCTTACTATGTCGGTAACTTATTTTATTCCCGTTCTTTCAGCAGTTATAGACCAACAAAAATTGGGGATAAAACTTAGTACCTTAGGAAGCACACCGCAAGAAATTGTACTTAATTCCTGGAATAAAAAAGACTTTTCAAGACTGACGAATAAAATTGATGATATATCCGACTCTATTATTAAATACAGCCAGCATCATAGAACATATCCGGTTATTCATTATTTCCACAACCCAAATCAAAGTAACAATGTAGTTTTGCAACTGGCGCGCCTATACGAGGCATTAGTTATCCTTACCCATAAAATAAAAAAGGAAAAACAGCCCCCCTTAGAAGATATTCGGCCTTTGATTGTAGCTTTTGAAAATTATTTTAAAATTATATCTGAAGTTACCCATATCAATATTAAAGAAAAAAATACTGCAAAAATTTCGGTTGCAATTTTGCAGGAACACGGCTTGGTGTCTACCACTATAGAACAAAAAGATATAGAAGAAAAATTTATGAAAAAACGTAGATTTTTCAAGACCTTATTATTGCAGGATGGCTGGAAATGGACACAATTAGAAGAAAAAAAGCCTTAAAATTTTAAGGACTTTGTTAAATACCTTTAAAATTGAAAGATCTTAGCATAATTTTAAAACCCACTTTGGTTTTTAGTTTATAATTTCGACATAAACCATTAAAAATCAATATTATGAGAAATGAAAAATTAATTAATGCACTTGGAAATTGTATTAACCATTGCAATTATTGTGCTGATGCCTGTCTTGATGAAGACAATGTAAAGATGATGAAAGATTGCATTAGAATTGACAGGGTATGTGCTGAAGCCTGTGCTGCTTTAAATCAAATTTTAGCCACGAGTTATAGCGATGTGAATGCCCTGGTTGAATATTGTAAAAAGGTATGTCAGGATTGTGCAGATGAATGCGATAAGCATGATCATCAACACTGCAAGGATTGTGCGCAGGCTTGTAGAGAATGTGTAGAAGCTTGTGAAGCTTATCTGGCTTAATTGTAACTGGGACCCGGTTTAGGCCGGGTTTTTATTTACGATTTAGCAGGCTATGTTAGTTTTTGAACCTATTTGAAAACTACCTCAATGTTTTTGAGGTCGCAACTGGTCAATTGCCAGTTTGATGCTCTTAATCTATAATATTTTGTGCTTTCGCAGTCCTTAAAAACTACTCTTTCCTTTCACTTTCATATATGCGTTTAAAGTAATTTCAGGGCGGTTTTTTGCCTGAGGTTACTTAATAAAATTAGGACGATCATATCTTTTGATTCTTAGCTAATTATAAGAAATAACTCTTAACTGGACAATTTTACCAATCATATAAATATAATATAATGAGTGCAAATAGAAGAGATAGAAGAAAAAATAAAAACCGGAAAAAGTCAAAATCCAAGAAAGATACTGTTTCCAAAAAAGATAAAATTTATGGTATTCTTGCTTTAATTATTTTGTTTTTTGCAGCCTTATTTGCTGCCATTTCTTTTGCTTTTATGGCTTAGAGTATATATTTAAAACCTAAATTATGATTAATACTCTTTATCGAGTTATCAATTTAAGTTCCATTTTAAATGACCAGAATAATGCTGGTACTTCTAAATAATTTAAGATGTTTGGGCCTAATGAATTTACCTTAAAGACATATTTATATTATATTCTGCCACCAATCCACGAATACTTTCTACAATTTATTGGTGGATTCGTGGCTCCTTTGCGCATTTTTGGGCAGACTAAGAATATTCTATGGTCCCGGTAATTGACTTTATAACTCCAACTCTTTATATTAAAAATATGGTGTGTGCACGCTGTATAAGCTCAGTCGCGTTTATCTTAGATAAGTTGAAAATTTCTTACAGTGTCATCAAACTGTGTGAAGTATATTTAGAATAAGAATTAAATGAACAAACAAAAACCTTTTGAAAAAAGAACTTCGGAATTCTGGTTTTAGTCTAAAAACCGATCGAAAAAGTCAACTCATTGAACAAATGAAAAGCCTGGTAGTGGAAAAAATTCACCACTCCAATAAGTTTTTCGATATAAAATGGCCAGAATTTATAAGTGAAAAATTACATCTTAACTATAAGTACCTTAGCTCTTTTTTTCTGCTGTAGAAGGCATAGCATTTGAGTTATACATCATCAACCAGAAAATTGAATGTGTTAAAGAATTCATTGATTATTATAAATTGACTTTAAGTGAGATAGTTTTTAAACTAGATTATAGTAGCGTTGCCTATTTAAGCAATCAGTTCAAAAAAGTAATGGGAATAGCACCCACGCAGTTTAAGAAATCTGTGGACAAACACCGAAAGTCATTGGATGAGATTTGATTAAAGGATTTTAAAAACCAAGGATTGTTTAAAAGTTTACAGTTATTTGCATTATTATTCAAGTATTTTGTTAAATCATACGATAAATATATAATTGTTGTTACTTTGAGTAAAAAAAGATGAGCCTAGAAATAACTTCTCCACGGAATGAAGGGGACAAGAAGCAAATATCGTCTTCCAAGGAAACAATATAATAATTCGGACGGCTTTAAGGCAATAAGCAAAATTCTGTCTCTTGCGGAAAGCGGGGTACGACTGAAAATCCTATTCCTGTTGAACATAGAGAATGAATTGTGCCCTTGCGATATAGCTGACATTCTTAAAATGAGTGTTCCCGCCGTATCTCAGAATATCTGTCTTGACACTAATTGCTGGAACAAGCGATATGGAAATTTAGCAAACAAATAACACAACACGTTATAAGGTAACCGACAAAAGAAAAAGTTAATGGAAACTACTATATTAAAATCAGAAATCACCTATCCTGAATCTCAATACCATTGTTACTGAATGGGGCTATAAAAATTTCAAGGGTAGATAGCGATGGAGATGAATTATTACTTTATTTTCTAGAAAGAGGGGATACTTGTGCGGTGACTCTTACCTGCTGTTTAAATAGAAGCAAAAGTGATATAAAAGCGGTTACCGAAAAGGATACGAAATTAATTATGGTTCCTGTAGGAAAAATGGAGGAATGGATTGTAAAATATAAATCCTGGAGAACATTTGTTTTTCAGAGTTATAGTTTAAGACTTAAGGAAATGCTAGACGCTATTGACTCTGTAGCATTCTTTAGGATGGATAAAAGATTACTGCATTACCTCCGGGATAAGGCTAAAATCAATCAAAATGAAACCTAACAAATAACCCATCAGGAGATCGCTTACGACCTTCATACTTCTCGAGTGGTGATTTCAAGATTGCTTAAAACCCTCGAAATGGATGGCAAAATTTCATTACGAAGAAACAGTTTAGTGGTACTAGATTTATAATTATCTTTTCTATGTGTAACATTTGTTACCTTTTAAATCCTAAGCAATTTGTAAGTTTGTTTCAATGAGTACAAAAGCTCTTATATCATTATTTCTGATCCCTCTATTTTTAGGGAAGTTATTGATTGTAGATGCAAGTCTTATCAACCTGCTGTCAAAGGGGACAATTTCTTTTGTAAATCCTTACTGCGAAAAAAAAGCTTTGAGTTCTGATAAGGAGAAGACGTATGAGTTTGTTCAAAATGTAGAGAATCAGAATTTGATGGTTGAGATTAGCAGTTTTTGTACTCCTCAATTCAATTTTAATATTTTTTCCTGGACGCCTAGATTATCGGAGGTGTTCTTCGAGAAAAATACCATTTATTCTTCAAAATTAAGCTATCTGTATCTGGATAGTCATTCACCACCTCCAAAGTTAGTGTAGTTGAGATTTTAGTTTCTTGCAATGGTTAGTTATACCATTTCAGACCAAATTATCAATTACAATAACATACATAATGACGAACAAAATTTTTATAAGTCGTCGTTCCATTCAGTTATTACGAATATTGGTTAGTGGCATTTTTCTGGTGGCAGGCAGCAATCATCTGCTCAACACTGAGAAAACGGTCCGCCGGCTTGAACAGGCCAGCTTCAAAGGTATCGCTTACTTATTTGGCGAACCAGAATGGCTTGTAATTCTCTCCGGAATCGTAATGCTGGCAGCAGGTTTTTTATTCCTTATTGGATATAAGACCCGATGGGCGGCAATCGTATTAATACTTGTATTACTACCCATAACCCTATCGGTACAGGTAGGACAAATAAACACACTGGGGCCTCTTTTTAAAAACATAGCAATACTGGGTGGCCTTCTGTTTTTTATAATAAATGATACTGATAAACTTTTTAAAACGAAATAAAATGAAAACGATATTTTTTAGCAGCATCTTACTGATGCTTACATTATTTGCAGGAACTGAGGTAAATGCACAGCAGGACATGAAACATAACTATGTGGTACTCACCAAAAAAGTTCCACAGTTACAGCCCATACTTATTACGGCTGAAAATTTGAAAAAAGAAGATGGAGAACATTTTGGGAAATTTGAAGTGATCATCTGTGGAAAAGAAATAGGTGATATAACCGACCCTGCCCAAATGGAAGAATTTATAGCCAGAGCTGAAAACCTGGGGGTTGAACTTGTAGCCTGCGGCTTTTCGTTGAATAAGTTCAAGGTGAATAAAGAGGAAGTCCCCAAGGAGATGAAAATTGTGGAGAACGGAATCCTGTACAATTTCCAACTTCAAAAAAAAGGATATAAAAGTTTAAGTCTGTAAGTATGAAAAAATTCAGAAGTAAATTACTGATCACTTTTGGTTTAATAGGAACCTTTATTATTATCATATCCTTTAAAACCGAGAAAACCCACAAAAGCAGTAATCAAACGGTCAAGGACACCTTAAGTATTACGGTGTTACAAACAGCCGATATACATGGGCAATTGGATACTCATCCAGAATTGTTCTGGGAAAATGAAGAAATTGTTTTTAAGAATAGAGGTGGCCTGGCCAATATAAAGACTCTTTTTGAAAGGGAACGTAAAATGAATCCGGGTAAAACACTTATCGTGGATGGGGGAGACCTTATTCAGGGAAGTGGTTATGCGGCTTTATCAGAAGGTAAAGTAATCCCCGATATTATTAAAAATATGGGCTATGATGTAATTATTCCCGGTAACTGGGAGGTGGTCTATGGCAAAGAAGTGATGCTGGATGTAATGAAAAACTATAATACAAAAGTTATCGCACATAACATGCATCACGAGGAAACTGGGGAGGATCTCTTTCCTCCTTATTGGATAAAAGAAATCGAAGGTGTTAGAATTGGTTTTGTAGGACTTAACGATCCCGATGTGCCGGTAAGACAAAATCCCATCTTTAGTCAAGGGATTGAGTTTAGCGGAATGGATGAGGAATTTACCAATACTCTTGAAAAATTAAAAAAGGAGAAAGAGGTAGATGTTCTTTTCCTTATAACTCATATTGGGATTTTTAAGCAGGTAGAACTTGCAAATAATCCATTGGCAGAGCCTGTAGATTATATTCTGGGGAATGACACTCACGAGCGAGTTCAGGAACTCATTCAGGGTAAATATGCTAAGGTTACGGAGCCCGGAGCTTTCGGCTCTTTTGTGGGTAAACTAAAGTTAAATTTTGTTGATAACAAGCTCGTCAGTGATTCGTACGAGCTTATAGAAGTAGATCCTGAAAAATTTCCGGCAGATGAAAGGATACAATCTCTGGTGGATCAAGCAAAGGAACCTTACAGGGAACATCTGGAAACCGTAATAGGATACACTACTGAACCATTGTACAGGTACTTAACCGTTGAGAATCCTATGGATAATATGATAACAGATGCAGCCAGGTGGAAAACCGGGGTAGATATAGCTATTTCCAATGGCTTCCGTTTCGGGAATCCCATCGTACCTGAAAACGGAGAGCCAGCTCCAATTACCCGGGCAAATCTTTGGAATCTTCTCCCTGTAAACGAAAAAGTAAAAACAGGGAAAGCTTCTGGTAAACAGATAAAAAACTGGCTGGAAACTGAAATGCATAATGCTTTTTCACAGAATCCTACCGAACGTTTCGGAGGATGGCTGGTAAGATTTTCAGGAATGAAGGTAGAATTTAATAGCCAGAACAATAAGGGAGATAGAATTCAAAAGATAACTGTTAATGGAGAACCAATTCAGGATGAAAAACTTTATACGATTTCGGCCTGTGTGAGACCGGGAGATCCATTGAATAATTTATGCCGAATGCCTAATGTAAAAGATGTTGAAATAATGGATTATACCATTCATGACGTGGTTGAGGAATACCTAAAGGAAAATTCCCCTGTTTCTCCTGGCCTGGAAGGAAGAGCTTACTGTGAATATTTAGGAAAATATTCTTTTTCCACGGTACCAGGTACAGAATATAAATTTAATTAAAGAGTATTATGAATAAGACAAAAAATAAAAGAAATAAAAAATGGCTGGAGTATCTCATTTTTGGTGCTATAGCCCTTGTATTATATGCCACCGGTTTACATACTGAGGTTATCGGGTTTGCGCAGAGAGGCTTACTTGAAACAGGATTGATGAATCCTGATGTTACGGAAACAAGAGAAATGGCACAAGCGAGTACATCTGGACCCGAATCTATGGAAGAAATTAGCGAAGATCCGAAAGCAAACATGAATGTTCAGCTTCGTGATCCGGAAGGAAATATAGTTTCTTTATCTGAATTTAAAGGAAAAGTGATTTTTATGAATTTTTGGGCTACTTGGTGCCCACCTTGTGTAGCAGAGATGCCGGCCATTGATAAATTACATGAAGAAATGGGAGATGAAGTGGCCTTCGTTATGCTCTCCAGGGATCAGAATTTCGATACCGCGGTGGCATTCAAAGAAAAAAAGGATTACGGGCTGCCAATTTATGAATTGGCAGGACCATTGCCGGCGATGTATCAATCTTCAGCCTTGCCAACAACCTTTGTAATCGATGCTGAAGGAAATTTGGCACTTACGCATAAAGGAATGGCCGATTATAATACTGATGAATTCAAAAAATTTCTGAATAGTTTAAAATAAATTCAGAAGGTAATTAAGAGGTCATGACGATGTTTAGATTTATAATAGCTTTTATAATGCTGGCTGTGGGTACAAATACCTATGGTCAGCTTATGGAAGCGCCAGAGTGGAATGCAGAGATTTTAGAAGATACTTATATCCCAGGTGACACCGTCACCGCCAGATTCACGGCTAAAATAGCGGAAAACTGGTATATGTATTCCAGTGATTTTAGTAAGAACCTTGGGCCAACTGTCACCGAGTTTCATTTTGAAGACAAACCTGAATTTAAGGTGGTAGGTGAAGTTAATCCCGTGGGGGCGAAAAGGAAGTATGATGAGCTTTATGAAGGAGAATACACGTATTTCACCAATGAAGCCGTTTTTGAACAGAGAATCATAATTAAGAACGTAGACCCGGTCATAAATGCTGAAGCTTCTTACCAGATATGTTCTGATGTAAATGGGCAATGTATACCATTTACCAGTGAGATTTCTGTGACGAGTTTTAAAGAATCCCTTTCCGAAAAAAATAACGATGGAGAGGTATTTAAAATGGAAGCTTTTCAGAATGAATTTCAATCTAACACCAAATCTGAAGAAGGTTTTTCGTTTTTATTAGTATTCTTTTTTATTTCTTTTGGTGCTGGGCTGGCAGCTTTACTGACTCCTTGTGTATTCCCCATGATCCCAATGACGGTTACGTATTTTACGAAATCCAATGCAAGCCGGGCCAATGGAATAAACCAGGCTTTGCTATACGGTTTTTCAATTATCTTAATTTATACCTTGATAGGGACCGTTTTCTCTCTGTTGTTTGGAGCCGATTTTGCAAATTTTTTAAGTACTCACTGGATTCCTAATCTGTTTTTCTTTTTTATCTTCCTGCTGTTTGCGCTATCTTTTTTCGGCTTGTTTGAGATTCGATTACCCAATTCATTTGTAAATAAAATGGATGCTCACTCTAATAAGGGGGGTGTATTGGGTATTTTCTTTATGGCTTTTACTCTGGTGTTGGTTGGTTTTAGCTGCACAGGCCCAATTGCGGGCACCATTCTTTTGCAGGCTGCAAATGGGGAAACCCTTAAACCACTTATTGGGATGCTAGGCTTCTCATTAGCATTTGCACTTCCATTTACATTATTCGCAATATTTCCCCATTGGTTAAAATCATTGCCGAAAAGTGGAGGCTGGCTTAATACTGTTAAGGTGATACTTGGTTTTATAGAATTAGCCCTAGCTCTTAAGTTTTTAAGTATCGTAGATCAGGTTTATCACTGGAATTTGCTTGACCGTGATATATACTTAGCCCTTTGGATCGTTATTTTCGCATTCCTCGGATTTTATTTATTAGGTAAAATTAAATTTCCACATGAAAAGAAAACCGAAAATACCTCGGTATACAGGGTCATTTCAGCCATTTTGGTTTTCACCTTCGTGGTTTACCTGATTCCCGGGTTGTTTGGAGCACCATTAAAACCATTAGCAGGATACTTGCCACCTATGAGCAGCCAGAATTTTGAAATGCAGGCTTCAGTTTCCCAAATAGGGAATGTAAGTGATAACAGTATCGCAAATTGCGGAACTCCTAAATATGATGAGCTTTTAGAATTACCTCATAATATCCAGGGATATTTTGATTATGAACAGGCTTTAGAATGTGCTCAAAAACAGAATAAACCTTTATTTATTGACTTTACAGGACATGGTTGCGTGAACTGTCGTGAAATGGAAGCCACTGTTTGGAGCGATCCCAGAGTACTAAAACGGTTAAAGAATGATTATGTAGTAGTGGCCTTGTATGTAGATGAGAAAACAGAATTACCGGAATCTGAGTGGTATGTATCTGCACATGATCAAAAAGTTAAAAAAACAATTGGTAAACAAAATTTGGATTTTATGATCCAAAAGCTCAATGCCAATGCCCAACCATATTATACACTGGTAGATAATAAAGGATCTTTATTAAGCGCACCAAAAGGTTATGATCTGAATGTTGAAAATTTTGTTGAATTTTTGGACAATGGTATACAGGAATTCCAGGGAAGACAAGGAAATAATATGGCTTCTTCCAGGATAATCCAGAGACAGAATGAATAGAACCTTAAATATTGAACAACCTATTATCCGTAAATATTGGATTCTTTAAAAAGTGAATAACATGAAATTAAATATTTTATTTATAAACGATGTACATGGTTACATCGCTCCACATCCTGAGCTGTTTTATAATGAATGTGGAGAGGTTGTAGAAACTGCTGGAGGCTATGCCCATATTGCCGGCTTTGTTGAGCAGGTGCGTAAAGAAAATCCAAATACATTGTTCTTTGATGGCGGAGATTCCCTACACGGTACAAAACCAGTGGTAGATTCCGGCGGCAAAGTGATGGTTCCCATTTTAAACGCTTTAAAACTTGATGCGCTTGTCGGACATTGGGACTTTGCCTATGGCCCAGATGTCTTAAAAGAAATAGATAGTCAGTTAAATTTTCCTGTCTTCGGCTGTAATGTATTTTCTGAAGATGGCTCAAATTTCATGCAACCCACAGCCTTGTTTGAGAAAGAGAATCTCAAAATTGGGGTGATTGGTATTTGCTCAATGATTGTAGATAAAGTAATGCCTACTGAGATGAGTAAAGGCCTGAAGTTTACTTCTGGTTTGGATGAAATACCAGAACATATAAAAAATTTAAAAGCCAAAGGATCTGATATGATTATCCTGCTTTCCCATAATGGATTTCCACAGGATGTGGAACTATTGCAAAAAGTGGAAGGTATAGATATCTGTTTGAGTGCCCATACCCATAACAGAATTTACACACCAATTGAAATAAATGGAGCAAGAATAGTACAGTGCGGATGTCATGGTGCATTTATAGGTAATTTTACCATCGAAGTTGAGGATAAAGAAATTAAATCTTTTGATTATGAGTTGGTTAGGGTTGATGCTTCTTTACCAATAAATCCAGAAATGGATAGAATGGTTCAGGATATTTTGAAACCATACACTAAGATGAGGACAGTTGCTATTGGTACTACCAGCAAGATTTTACATAGATACAGCACTACAAACTCTACCATGGATGAATTACTCCTCAGGGCAATTGCCAGTAGTACAGACACTGAAATTGCATTTTCTAATGGCTGGCGTTATGGAGCACCCATTCCAAAAGGAAACATCACTGAGGATCACCTATATAATATTGCCCCAATGAACCCTCCTGTTTCAACTGTAGAACTTACAGGAGGAGAAATAAAAGAGATGTTAGAAGAAAATCTGGAACGTAGCTTTTCCTGTAATCCCTTAGGTCAAATGGGAGGATATGTAAAACGTTGTTTAGGGCTACAAGTAAATCTTCGAATTGAAAATCCTAAAGGACATCGTATACAGGAAATATACTATAAAGGAAGACATATTGATTTTGAAAAAACCTATAAGGTCAGCTTCGTTACAACTCAGGGTGTAGCTAGTAAGTATGGTAAGAATCGAAAAAAGTACGATATAAATGCTGTGGAGGCGATGAAGGACTATCTAAAGGAAAATTCAAATTTTGCACCAGGTAATAAAGAAAGCTTCAGATTAGTATAATCAATAGTTACATCAAAACAAACCTCAAACACCTTTAGAATACTAATTTTATTTACATAAGTATTTTTATAATTCACTGTAAAACAAATTTTTAAGTTTAAATATTGTGTTTCAATGACCCTTTCTTTTTTCTTTTACAAAAACTCGACTTTTAATAGAGCAATATCTCTTTTAATTTTTTTGAAGTTCTGCTTATCCTCGAACCTTTTAGCTGCACAAGAAAATAAGGTTCATTTCAGTTCATGGAATAATATTAATATAAATCTAGAACTAGAGAAGAATTTATCGCTAAAAAACGAAATTAAATTTCGTAGAACGAATTTTATAGAAACCTGGCAACAATTTCTTATCCGGCCAGCAATATTATATAGTATTAAGCCGGATATTCAGCTTGGGTTGGGAGTAACCTACAGTAAAAATTATCAATCATTGGAATTAGATGTTCCCATAGATAATTCAGAGAAAAATATATGGCAGCAAATCCTATTTAAGCAGGGATTCGAAAATTTTATGATTTTTCACCGGTTTAGGTTGGAAGAACGGTTTAAGGAAAATATTATTGAAGATGGGGGAAGTTATCTGGTGAAGGGGTATAATTACAAAAACCGTCTTAGATATCGGTTTACAATTAAAATCCCTGTGGGAAACGAAAAAATATTTGAATATATAGCATTGCGATTTAAGGAAGAAATTTTGATGAAAACCAATAAAAGTTTTATTCCAAAAACTATAGATGAAAATCGTTTGTTTCTGGGTTATGATATTCAAATATCCGAAAAATTAACGTTCTCCTCCGGGTACTTATACAGTTATAGTTTTGATAGTCTAAAAGATTCTCAAACATCTAATAATATTTTAGAGACTACTCTGAAATACACCTTATAAATGGAAAAATATAAACAATCTTTCTTGGTCAAGATTCTATGAAATTAAGGGATGAGTGCATAACCTTTCAATTGATAATGAGGCAATACAGTTAAAGCGGATAGTGCCATTTCAGTATAGGCATTCATATCTTCTTTTTTTATCTTTCTCGAAGCCATGGCCTGGCCACAAACAAAAACTGTTACCCCGTTTTCTTTTAAAAGCTTTAATAATTCCATATTAGGGTTCTGTGTTTTAAATCTCTTTTTGTATTCTTCATGGGATAGGATAGCATAAGTCGCCTCTCCATGTATAACCCCAACAATATCTATCTTTTTATGAACTACATTTCCTGCTTTTAATAAATTGAGAGTTCGCGCGATTTTCCATAGCCCTACATTAACACCTTCTTTCTCCTTTTCATTTTCAATATTAAAAATCATTTTATACGTAAGGGAAGTATCCGGTAATTGGGCAACCTCTTCATAATATTGGATTTGTCCATAACCTTCTATCGCAGGTGTTTGCCATTCTTGAGCATTCAATTGAAAACTGATAGTAAGCGTCCCTAGGAGTATGAATATATTTTTCATCTAAATCTTCATTAACAAGAGTGATTATTTGACCACAGTAACTTCTCCCATGTTTTCAGGATATTCAATTTTTGTCATTTCTCTGAATTCTTCTAAAATAAACTCAGTAAGGACAACCTTAGTTTTATGAATATTAGTACCCTTAGCAAATTCAACATAATTATGAATCCCACTGAGCATACCAGAATGTGTGGACACATTATATATCTCGCTATCTACAATAGGCTGATTTTTAATTTTAATTCCCGACACCCGATCTCCTATTGGTTTTGATAAGTCTATATGATAGTGTATACCCGATGACTGTATAAGGCCTCCAACAACCTCTATTTTATTCTCTGGCTTTAAATTAGTTGCAGTTTGTTCTAAAGTTTTTCGAATCTGCGATCCAGTCATTTGCAGGGTAACAATCTTCGCAGGGTGAGGGAGAAGCTTGTAGATGTTTTCACTTGTTATGTCTTCTTTCAAAGAAATACCATATCCAACTCCAGGAAGAAAAGCCACGTCTGTGTTGTACTCTTCTTTCATTATATTAGTTACAACTTTGTCAAAAGGGCTTTCAGATTTGTATTGCCTTCCAATCACCGTATCAGTTCGACTAATATTTTCTTCCAGCCTCACCACGTGAGGTTCCCGTAGTTGCTGAATCAATTGTTCTAAATTCTGATCTGCGGTATATTTGTCATGCCATAAATAATGATATTGGGTATTGATACCCGTTAATTTTTTATTTGTAATTAATAACTCAGTTTCTCCCAAAACAGCGGCATCAGATAAAGCCTGAACTAAATAAGTCTGGTTTATTTTAATTGGAGGTTCGATCACATCATGACTGTGCGCTCCAATGATTATATCTATCCCATTTATTTTTTCAGCAATAATTTTATCTACAGCCATACCTTCATGAGAGAGTAGAATAATAATATCTGCTTTTGTTTTTAACTCCGGGAGATATTTTTCAATGGCTTCTAGGCCGCTGGTAAATTTCAGACCTTGAATATTCTTTGGGTTTCCAGTTAAAGGAGTATTTCGATATCCTACTGGAAGGACACCTATATTCAAACCATCTCTTTTGAACAATTTGTAAGGATCTCTAAAAATAGGATTCCCTGTCTCTTGATCTATTATATTTGCTGCACGCATAGGAAAATTAGCCATTTTCTCCAACTCACGGGTTCTTTTCAGGCTATAGTCAAAGTCATGATTTCCCAAAACCATAAGGTCATAATCTAATTCGTTCATCATACGAATCATCGCTTCTCCTTTAGTAATATTACCTAATTGGTCATCACTAAATGTATCCCCACCATCAAGTAGAATAACATTTTCCGTCCCTTTTTGCTGTCTAATCGATTTGACGGCTGTTGCCATCCACGCAATTCCTCCAATTTCGCCCAATTTTTTAAACCTCATAGGGTTATCAATGGAATCTCCGGTTTGAGCGGTAGCATTATCTAAAGTTGTTTGAAAAGGCATATAGGAGCCATGTATATCATTAGTGTGCAATACTGAAACTCGTTTGTTTAGATCCGGCTTTTCAACATTCATCGTACTTGTATCATTAGTTGTTTTACAACTATTAAATAAAAGGGGAAATGATATTAATATGAGAAAAGATAACTTAAGTTGTGACATTTTTTTCATTTGAAATTTCCTTAAAACTATCAAATATAAAACCTCTTTGGCTAAACTTATGCAACATTTGTTACGTAGGTTTTTAATGGTATACTATATGTTTGAAAACCATAATATTCTCAAAAGTAATTTAGATTGAGTGATTTTAATATTTCAATATGAAGGATTTTAGATCTTTAATAAAATCCATTACTTATTTTTTTTGTTCCTTAATTGTACTTATAGTTGTATTGTTCTCGGGCGTATTACTATTTGAATTTAATCCTTCTTTATTTATTAAAACTGAAATTTCTGCGAAAGACTGGAAACCCAAAGATGTTAAAGTAGAATTAGCTTCAGGTTTTATGCCTGCAGAGGTAAAATATGGCTATCAGCTTATTGCAGAATCCCCAAAGTATATGGGGCCTATGGCTGAAGATCCTGATATGCGTTATGCGGGAAATAATTTGGCTTGTATAAATTGCCATTTGAAAGCAGGTACACAGGCGGGATCAGCATCATGGGTAGGAGTTACGGATCGTTTTCCACAATTCAGGGGAAGATCAAATAGTGAAGGAACCATAGAAGACAGGATCAACGGATGTATGGAACGTAGTATGGATGGGGATAAACTCCCTGTTCTATCCAGGGAAATGAAATCGATTGTAGCTTATATGGAATGGCTGGGTGAAGGTTTGCCAAAGGATAGAGAAAAAGAATTTAAAGGTTTTCCTGAAATTTCCATTCCTGAAGTGGCGGTTGATCTGGAAAAAGGAAAAGATTATTTTCTAAAGAATGTACCGTTTGTCATGGAGAAAATGGAAAGGGGCAGCGTTTTGCAGATTCTACCAAGGGATATAAATACCCACCTCTTTGGGGGGCAGACAGTTATAATAATGGTGCAGGGATGCATCGGGTAATTACCGCCGCCCAATTTATCAAGGGGAATATGCCATTCGGACAGGCAACATGGGATAATCCAAAATTAACCGATGAAGAGGCCTACCATTTGGCTGGATACATCAATAGTTTTGAGCGCCCTCGAAAAAGTAATCTGGAGAAGGATTATCCAGATTTAAAATTAAAACCAGTTTCAACCCCGTACGGCCCTTGGGCAGACGATTTTTCAGCAGATCAACATAAAAACGGACCCTTTCCAACTATTATAAAATATTACAAATTGGAATACGGTATAACAAAAAGCAAATGACAATAATTATTTCTTCTTCAAAACTAATAGCTTACTTATACCACAAGTTTTAATTTTCCAGGAAGTTAAAGAAGAAAAAGCCGTAGTAAACTCAGTGGTCAATTACGATCTTATCGAATGAATATTTTTATTAAAGGCCATTGGTAAACTCTGAATCTGCGAGAATGATTCCGAGTCCAAGGGCTACGTTATCAAATTGAAGCTGGTGATAACACCTTTTTCGGGGCAGGAATATTTAATGCGGTGGCGCGTAGGTCTACGGGAAATTTTATGTATTGGAGAAAGTATAGGTACGTATGCCGTGGGCAGGGACTGGACCGAATCCTGCTCAATATACCGGTAATACTAAATCAGATTTTCTTTTTTTACTAATGCGAACTTTAAAATAACAGAAAACTAAAGTATTGAAACCTGGAATTATTTTATAGACAATGTAAATAACTCTTTTTATTTAAAACCAAAAATCTATATAACTGAAATTGTTAATCTTGAAATGGAATGGTTGCATCAAAATAGGATTGGTGAAGGTGTAATTCCATAGATTCTTTGCGTTACTTTCAAGCTAATTCTTTGGATATCCTAGGAGTAAAAGTAAAATCTAATTGGTACCAAAAATCTTCTATCTCTTAGGATATGACAAAAAATTCCCCATGTTCAGTTTATTTTTCCAAGAGAATGGGGTATAGATTTTTTGTTCAGTTTTCAGAAGAGGGAGCGGAGTGAAGCCTCTCCAGATAATCATGCCTTAATTATAAATTATGATGACACGTAAATATTGGGAGATCCTGAGTTAAAAATGAATACAGTACTCAGTGTAGGACAATAATGGTAACCCTCAGTTTTGAATCAAAAATTAAACAAATGTGCAGTGCAAGGTTATACGCATATCAATTTTTACTTGAATAAAACGGACCTATTTCTTGTAGCTATAATCCTAAGCTATAGCTTTTAGAAAATTAGGTTTCTGATCACAGTAATTGAATTAAACTATCGCCATACTTTAAATTTACCATAAGAATAATTGTTCATAATTTCATTCTGGGCTGTTCAATTTCTGATAGTATTGCCTGTAAGGTTTCAGTAGTTTTTTTTGCAATTTGGGTTAGTTCTTTAGAGGGGGACCAAGTAATACTAATATCTTCAATAGAAACTTCAACCATACCTTGTGCAACCTCCTTTACAGTTACAGAACACGGCAGAAAGATACCGGTTTGAGGATCCTTTGAAATTGCAAGGGAAGCGGTCTCTGGATTACAAACGGATAATATAACGTGTGAGGGCATATCTTTTAAGTGACCTTTTAAGTAGTCTTTTAGATTTAATTCTAACAGAATGTCAAACTCTCTTTTTTTTAAGGCTCCCTTTACGTTATCCACAATTTCAGAATATGGAAGGGAACCATAACGCTGACTTATACAATAAACAGTATGTTGACTTTCAGTATAGTTCTGATTCTTTATTTCTTTATTGGCTGGATTCTTCTTTTCCATTTTTGTGTAATTGCAAAATTATAGCTTATATACTATTTGCTTTAATTTATCTCCAATTTCTGTCGCGATCTTTTCTAAGTCTTTATTCTTTACGGCCTGCATAGATGCCATTGGATTTACTGCAGCGATTTCAATTTTTTCTTTTTCTATTTCCTGCACAATTACATTGCAAGGTAACATTGTACCAATCTTATCTTCTGCTTTCAAGGCTTCGTAAGCATATGGGGCGTTACAGGCACCAAGAATACGATACTTTTTAAAATCCACATCCAGTTTTTTCTTGAGGGTTTCGGTAACATTTATTTCAGTTAGCACCCCAAAACCTTCTTTTTCCAGTTCATCCGTAACTTTTTCAATTACTTCTTCAAATTCTCCCGTAATAGTCTTGTTAAAATAATATTCCATAACTGATGTTTTATCATTACTTATAAAGATAAGAATATATATAAACTCTTAACGTAACGATTGTTACAAACAATCGAAGAATTTTCTAGTGTAACAAAGGTTACATGGAGTAGTATTTAATTCGTATATTTTTGAAAAATCTATGGTGGTTTAACCATAGATAGTGATATTTCTGGTGATAATTTTTTCAGGAAAACTTATCACGGTAGATTCTGATCTATATAGTTTCAAATTGAATAATAATGAGATAATCCTGTTAAATTCTCTGTGTGAAAAAAAATAATAACCTTAAGAAAAATGGCGACAATTTTGAAACCTCTTCTCCATTAAAACTATTGAAACTGGCCAGGATCGGTTCAAACAATTATCAGTTTACAGAAGAAATTGAAATCCTTGAAATTCGGGATCAGAATCTTAGGAAATATGTTTATGTAAGGCCTTTAGTTTTAAGCGTTCATCCCAGAAAATTATACCCGTCTCCCACATATTCAATTATCTGTGATAAAACCGTACAGGAACTTACAAACAAAGAAGAGATGAAGAGCTATATTTAAAAAGAGGAAAAAGTCCACGTAAAATTGTGTTATGTGGGTCCTCCTTAAAAAAAATTAAAGTTAATAAAGAAGATATCCCAGAGGAACTTGAAGTTGTGGACAATGGTATCCTGCATGATTTTCAGCTGCAGAAGAAAGGTTATTTGAGTATAGAACTCTAAGTAGTCAGTAAGTTAATTAGTTGAAGTATAAACCATAAGAGCTAAGGTTCTTATGGTTTATACTATTTTTCCTCAAATCTCTGTGATAAATTATTACTTTTGTAATTAGTGCAAACAAAAAATCAAATAAAGTCCCTATTTCTTCTTGGCGTTTTTATGCTGATGTCTTTTCATCAGGTCATACCGCATGCACACCATGAACATCAGGAGGAGAAGAACGAGGTTGCACATCATCATTCCGGAGAAGATCATCACCACGAAAAGAAGCAGGAAAATAAGCAGGGCGGATTCTTGTCTTATCTGCTGGCCATTCATTCTCATACGAGTACTTCCAATGAAATTCCGGTTGTTAAGGAATATTCCGAGGACGTCAGGGCACAAAAGACAGAAGCCAAAAAGAAAACTTCAAACAAAAACTATTTAGGGAATTGGATTTTAGCTGATCAGGATTCAGAAAATTTTGAAATTTATCAGCCTCCAAATGAATACTTCAATCCTTATTTATCCTTACTCTCACTTCGGGGACCTCCCGACTTAGTTTGATCAACTAGTCAGGCCACTATTTAAAATAGCTGGCTGACCTTATCGTATAGATTAAACTAAAATCAAAATTTATGTACAGAAATATAGTTTCCGCTGTATGCGGAATACTAATATCTATGGGCTCATTTGCCCAAGATACCGGTATGAATGGCATTTTGGAGCAGATTAGCCAGAATAACAGACAACTCAAGGCATATCAGTCTTATATGGGTAGTCAGAATCTTGCTAATAAGTCAGAGAATAACTTGCAGGATCCTGAAATTTCAGTCTTTTATCTTCCATTCGGCGAACATCAAACCGGTGATTATACAGAATATCAGGTTTCTCAGCAATTTGAGTTTCCTACCGTTTATGGTGCCCGAAGCAAGCGAATTGAAAAGCAAAAGGAATTATTGGAACTGGAATATGAAACGCTACGTCAGGAAGTATTACTTAATGCCAAAAAACAGCTTTTGGAATTGCAGGCTTTCCAAAAACGAAAGGACTTGGAGCAGAAAAGAGTAGAGCAGGCCAAACAGGTATATGACCAAATTCAGCGTTTATTCGATGCAGAACAAATCGGCATCCTGGAATTGAATAAAGCCAAAGTAGCCTGGTTACAGGAGCAGTTTGAACTGGATCAGGTCAACATCATGATCAGGAACACATTGCTGGAACTTCAGAAATTGAACGGTGGAAATGCAATTGAAGCAGAACAGATCCAAATTTTTGAAAATCCTGAACTTGCCTCCATACAAAGTCTTTGGGAAGAAAAGCTTTCCGAAGATGCCGAAATTCAGCAGTTAAAAGCTCGTGAGAATCTTGCCCAACAGCAGGTAAAACTGGAAAAGAATAAAATTCTTCCAGACCTAAGCATTGGTTATAATTACCAGGGAGTGAATTCCAGTAATTATTCAGGATTTCTGGGCGGACTATCTATCCCTCTTTGGAACAGTAAGAATAAAGTAAAAGCCGCAGAGGCAAATTTGGAATACACTCAAGCAAGCTCAGGTGCTGAAACTTCAGAACTATACACCAGGTTTCAGGAGAATTCTCAGCAATATCAATTATTAAAGAGAAAATACCAGGAATACCAGAAGACTTTTCAGGATCTGAATTCCGAAGAACTTTTATTTAAAGCCTACGAACTTGGGGAATTCTCATTTCTGGATTATTACCGGGAAGTGGAGTTCTACCGGCAGGCTTATAATAATATGCTGGAGATGGAGAAAGAACTCCTTCAGCTTAAAGCAACACTTTTAAAACATCAATTATAATTAAAATTAAATAATATGAATTTCAAGAATTTAATTTTCGCAGCAATACTAGTATTTGGTTTTTCAGCTTGCAGAGATACAGCAAAAGAAGACCACGGCCATGAACATGAAGAAGGAGCGGAAGCTCACGCCCATGAGGAAGAAGAGCATGGTCATCCACATAATGAAGATGGTAGTCATATGGACGAAGATCATATGGAACAGGAAGAATTCAAAGTTGGTGAAGATTCATTCGATATGCATGAGGATTCTGACCACCATACGCATGATGACGGAACGGAGCATGAGGATCATTAAAAATCAATAGTAGACATGAAATATATTTATATAGTATGCATCTCGCTTTTCCTATTTTCCTGCGGAAATAACGAGGAGGAAGGCCATGCGCACGATGCGGAAGGGAACCACGTAGGTTCAGAAGTACCTGCGATCAGCAAAACCATCTGGACAGACCAGACGGAGCTTTTCGTTGAATTTCCAGCTTTAGTGACAGGGAAAACCAGCAAATTTGCAGCTCACTTTACTGTTCTGGATAAACACCAGCCGGTTCGAAAGGGCTCGGTTACGGTAAGTCTTATTCAGGGAGATAGCGGAATTCGACATAAGGTGGACTCACCCTCTTCACCTGGGATTTTTTCTCCAGCCTTGCAACCAAAAGATACGGGGACTTACGACCTGGTTTTTGATCTGAAAACTCCTGAGTATTCAGACAGGATCGTAATTGAAGATGTTCAGGTGTATGCCTCGGCTGCGGGAGCTTCAGAAAATGTAACGGAAGCTGAAGATGCCGGCATTAGCTTTTTAAAGGAGCAGGCCTGGAAGATCGATTTTCAAACCGAGCCTGTTACAGATGATGAAGTTTATGACATTGTGCATACATCAGGAGTATGGCAAGCCGCTCCGGGAACATATAAGTCTCTTGCAGCAGGAGCCAATGGAATGGTGAATTTTGCTTTAGATAACTTAACGGAAGGTACCGAGGTGAAAAAAGGTCAGCTGTTGATGACTTTGAGCAGCGAAGGACTTTCTTCCAATAATATCCAGGCAGAAATCGCTCAGGCCAAAGCCAGGTACGATCAGGCGAAAGCTGAATATGAAAGAAAAAAGGAACTTTATGAGGATAAAATTGTGCCCAAAGCGGAATTTGAAAGGGTGGAAAGCGACTTTCGGGTAGCCGAATCTAATTACCGTGCACTTGCCTCCAATTACGGAGCTGGCGGGAAGCAGATCAGAGCTCCTTTTGATGGATTCATTAAATCCATCAGCACCTCGAACGGTGATTATGTGGAACAGGGTGCTAACCTTGTTAGCATTGGAACTGACAGATCACGTTTGCTTAAAACGCAATTAAGTGCCTCTCATAATCCAAGTAAAGAAGCTATTGCGAGTGTCTGGTACAAAAATGATGAAGGGACCTGGAGTGAAGTAGAAGAAGGATCTATTGTTTCCGTAGGCAAGGAAGTGGAAGATCGCAAACCAATGATCCCCGTGTATATCAAAGTGAACGATGTAGTTGAAATGCCTGAAGGTAGTTTTACTGAAGTCCAAATTGCGCTTGGAGAAGCTGAAACCGGAATTGTAGTGCCTGAAGCTGCATTACTGGAAGATTACGGTAATTTTTCTGTGATCGTACAAACTGGTGGGGAAAGTTTTGAAAGAAGACCTGTAAAGATCGGCAAACGAAACGGTCAGAACGCCCAGGTACTTAGCGAACTTGAGGCCGGAGACGTTGTAGTGACAACAGGGAATTACCAGGTTAAGATGGCTTCAATGTCTGGACAAACACCCGCACACGGTCATGATCATTAATAAAGAAATAGAAATTAGATGTTAAATAAAATATTATCGATTTCGCTTCAAAACCGGCTTCTGGTTCTTCTGGCGGCTGTGGTACTGAGCGTCACCGGGTTTTACCTCGCACGTAGTATGAACGTGGATGTATTTCCAGACCTTACCGCGCCTACCGTGACCATACTAACGGAAGCACACGGAATGGAAAGTGAAGAGGTAGAGAAACTAGTGACCTATCAGCTCGAAACCGCGATGAACGGTTCGCCGAATGCAAGAAGGATTCGTTCTTCCTCAGCCGCCGGGATCTCCATCGTTTGGGTTGAATTCGACTGGGGTACTGATATTTACAAGGCAAGACAGATCGTAAGTGAACGTATTCCAATGGTTCGTGAAAACCTACCCACAGGAATAGGAGCTCCTACTATGGCACCCATTTCCTCGATTATGGGAGAAGTAATGCTATTGGGAGTCACTTCAGATAGTTTGAACCCAATGGAACTAAGAACATTATCTGACTGGCAGATACGTCCACGGATCAAAGCCATCGGAGGGATTGCAAACGTGGTGGTGATTGGAGGAGATTATAAACAATACCAGGTTTTTGCCGATCCCGGAAAAATGAAATATTACGATGTAAGTCTCGAAGAATTAACCGAGAAGGTTAAAGAGGCAAATACGAATGCTTCCGGTGGTTTTCTGAATCAATACGGAAATCAATACATCATCAAAGGAAGTGGTAGGGCTTATGCGATAGATGATCTGGAGGAAGCTGTGGTAAAACAGGTAAACGGTCAGAGTATTAAAATAAAGGATATTGCGGAAGTACAGATAGGCGCTGCCGATAAGATCGGGGATGGCTCCCTGAATGCGGAACCTGCGGTTATTTTGACAATTTCCAAGCAGCCCGATGTCAATACGCTGGAACTCACGGAAAGACTGGATGAGGCCATTGCCAAACTGGAAACAAGTCTCCCTGAAAGCGTGGAGATCAAAAGTCAGATCTTCCGACAGGCAGACTTTATTGATGCTTCCATCAGTAACCTGAATATGACCCTGCTGGAAGGTGCCTTTTTCGTGGTCATCGTGTTATTCATATTCCTGATGAACTGGCGTACTACCCTAATTTCGCTATTGGCGATCCCAATTTCGTTACTGGTATCGATTATCGTATTAAAAATGCTGGGCTATACCATCAATACCATGAGTTTGGGTGGAATGGCAATTGCAATTGGAGCACTGGTAGATGATGCTATTATTGATGTGGAGAATGTTTATAAACGCCTGCGCGAGAATATTCGAAAACCTAAAGCTGAAAGGCAGTCGGTGATCACCGTGGTAAGGGATGCATCGGTGGAAATTAGAAGTTCCATCATCATAGCAACCCTTATCATTATCGTCTCTTTTGTGCCGCTGTTTTTCCTTGGCGGAATGGAAGGCCGATTGCTGAAACCTCTGGGAATTGCTTTTATCACTTCAGTATTGACGTCGCTGATTGTAGCGGTAACCGTTACTCCCGTGCTGTGTAGCTATCTTCTGAAAAAGGAGAAAATGCTGAAAAAGCAGTCCGAAGGAACAAAAGTGGAAAGATGGTTACAGAAGGCCTACGCCGATATTCTAAATCGTGCCTTAAAGATCCCTAAAACCGTGATCGCGGTAACAGTGGTTGCTTTTTTACTGAGTATTGCGTTATTTACGCAATTAGGAAGAAGTTTTCTTCCTGAATTCAACGAGGGATCACTAGTGATAAGTGTGGTGGGGCCTCCATCCATGTCGCTAGAAGAAAGTAATAAGACTGGAAACCAGGTAGAGCAATTATTGCTTGAAATGGCTGAAGTGGATGTGGTTACCAGAAGGACTGGTAGGGCTGAACTGGACGAGCATGCCCAGGGAGTAAATGCCGCCGAGATCGATGTACCATTCACCCTGGAAGATAAATCGAAGGAGGAGTTTTTTGAAGAGGTACGGAAGAAATTAAGTATCGTTCCGGGGGTTAATATTACGCTGGGGCAGCCCATTGCTCACCGTATCGATCATATGCTTTCAGGTACGAGAGCCAATATCGCAATTAAGATCTTTGGACCCGATCTTCAACAGCTATATGAAATAGGTAAAAACGTGGAGGAGAATATTACTCCTATCGATGGGCTTGCCGATGTAGCTGTTGATCAGCAGATCGAAGTACCACAGATCAAGATAAGCCCAAAACGACAGATCCTTTCAGCTTATGGAATGACCGTAGGACAGTTAATGGAGCAGGTAGATATCGCCTTTGCCGGTCACGAAGTTGGTGAGATTTATGAAGGTCAGAAGTATTTTGACCTGGTGGTGCGTTATAAGGAGGATGTTAGAAACAGCATTGAAAAAATCAGAACTGCCTTGATAGGATTGCCAAATGGTTCACAGGTTCCATTGGAACAGCTCGCTAGTGTTTCTTCTGTAAGCAGTCCTAATACCATTAGCCGGGAAGATGTGCAAAGGAAAATCGTTGTTGCTGCCAATGTGCAGGGTCGGGATTTAAGAAGTGCGGTGGAAGAGATCCAGGTAACCGTGAATTCTTCAGTGACTATTCCCGAAGGTTACAGGGTACAATATAGCGGACAATTTGAAAGTGAATCCAGAGCTTCACAAATGCTGTTGATCACTGCCATTATTGCAATCTTCGTGATTTTCCTCCTGTTGTATTTTGAATTCAACAATGTGAAACTCGCTTTTGTTGTGCTTATCAATTTACCCCTGGCTTTGATTGGTGGAATCTTAATCGTATACTTTACTTCAGGAATTGTAAGTATAGCTTCCACGATAGGTTTTATCAGTTTATTTGGGATCGCGACACGAAACGGAATTCTGCTGGTTTCGAGATATGAAGATCTGCGGAAGGAAGGCCTTAGGGGTTATGAGCTCATTAAATCTGGTGCGC
The DNA here is from genome assembly GCF_017579965.1 of Salegentibacter sp. BDJ18. NCBI lineage: Bacteria > Pseudomonadati > Bacteroidota > Flavobacteriia > Flavobacteriales > Flavobacteriaceae > Salegentibacter > Salegentibacter sp. BDJ18. Next base: position 160,735 of record NZ_JAFLQX010000023.1, on the reverse strand, counting down.
TCGACAGGTTAAATCCAATTCTGATGACCGCGTTTACCACAGGACTGGCACTTATTCCGCTAGCTTTAAAAGGAGGCGAACCGGGAAGTGAGATTCAAAGCCCAATGGCGGTGGTGATACTTGGAGGATTGCTCTCAGCAACGGTACTAAACCTGGTTGTGATACCTTGTGTGTATGAATTAGTTACGAGGGAAGATTAATTCATTTCTAAAATTTTAAAAAAAATTGGCGGGCTCGATGTAGAGTCCGCCATTAATTAATGTTCTTTAAAACTCCCTTTTTCCGGCTAATAAACCTGGGTGATATTTAATTTCCACTTATTAGTTAAATTACCGTCTTCTTCATCCTGAACTATCCCTTTTACTTTTACAATTCCGGGTTTTAACCTGGAACGTAAGTTGGTAGAAGTTGCTTCAGCTATCTTAAAAGTTTCTTTCCCGGTTTGTATTGCATAAGTGCCATCCTGCTCAACGAAGTTGCCCTTTATAACTATTTCGGCATTCTTAGCTGAAAAACCATTCTTTTTTACTTCCTCCTGAATTTGCCTAAGGCTCAAGTTATTGTTATTTGCCAAATCAAGATAAGCTTTACCGTCATTCAGGCTAACCTGCACTTTTTCCAGGCCATCCAATTTTTCAAGACCTCGCTCCAGTCCATAAGCACAGGGGGCACAGTCCATTCCAAACACTTCCTGATCTATTTTCTGAATCTGGGCATTGGAACTAAAACTTCCAAATACAACAACTACAATTAATAATACTATTTTTTTCATCTGTTTATTTTATTAAATTTATTTATACTATAACCAATAACTTAAATTAATGGATACCCGATAGTTTTCTTTGATTGCCTTTGGGGTTAAATCCTGTACCACTGGAAACAGCGCTCCGAAAGAAATACCCCAAGCCCCGTAAAGTCCTAAGAATGAAGGTCCCACTAATACTTTTTTGCTACGTTCGTCTGTAAAATTTTGTTGACCGGTATATTTATTGTCTCCTGGAAACTCGACTAATGATTCAATAAAAACCCGCCAATCGGGTTTAGGATAATCCCCCATAAAAACATCGGGACGATAACCTATCACCATGCTTGCATAGGGTAAATCGCCTAATTGCTGGTTGTCCTTTTCAAAATAATATTGGTAACCGCCACCTAACCAGGCGTACCAGGTACGTGAGGCATATCCCGTAGAAATGGCCCCATGGATAGAGTTCCCTACATTCACCTGTCCGCGAACATCCTCAGTAGGGGCAGATACACCTAAAATTGCTGTGGATTCAAACCTCTTTCCTACCCCAAAAGCATTTGAAAAAAAACGATACCACAAAGCAGCCTCGATATCTCCATTGGAAGGCATCATACTATTTCCACGGGTTCGTGGAGCATTTTCCAGACGCTCAATCACAGTAGGAGTGGTAAGGGTAACCTGTAAATCTTCCGTAATGCCATAGAAAAATGTATACCGAAGCATATAAGAGGCATCGTCTTCGGTCGCTATACTCATTCCGGCAGCGCTCATGTTTATACCGCCTTTCGCCAGAGTGGGCGTCTGCAAACCATAAATAGGGCCATGTCCTTGGGCTTCTACTTGATACAACGTCAATAATCCTATACCCAGGATCAAAAAATATGTCTTCATTTTAATTATATTATAATTCTAAAAATTTTTGAATGGGAAAAAGTAAATAGGCTGCAAAAAGTCCAAAGAGATATAACACAAAGGAAAACCACAAGATCCCTTTGCTCCATTTAGCTGCTGTATCACAGGCCGTTTCATTTCCGTCTTCGTCTATTTCACAACTCTGCTGCCGTTTTCTTCCGTAGAAAAGCCAAAAGTTAAAGCCAATCATTACCCCGGCAATCAAAAAAGTCCAGCTTTTATAGCGGCTCAGGCTAAACAACCAGGGAATATCTGAAGCCAGGCCGGCCACCACAGCTCCCATTCCCAGAGCTACCAATAATGATGGTAACGCGCAACATAAGAGTGTGGAAACGGAGGTGAATAGCGATCCTATACTTACAAAATCTTCTTTTATTTTGGCAAACATCTTTATTTTTTTAAACAAGGGATTAAATGTACACCGGAAGCCCGGGTGGTATCCAAACTTCTAGAGGCTTTTTTTTATAGGTGGTTGTGGATGAGAGATTGGATAGTATTTTTCCCTACTTTATAATCCCATTTATAAAAAAGGAGCAACTTTTTAGCCGCTCCTTTTAAAAAAAATTTCACATTTTTTTTAAGCTGCCATTTCTTTACAGCTTTCGGCACAGGTTCGACATTTTTCTGCGCATTGCTGGCAAACTTCACTGTCAAACTTTGCACATTCATCAGCACAGGCTTTACATAAGTCGGCACAAATTCCGCAAACACGTTTTGAGTAATCAGACTGGCTGGCTAATAGCTGGACGCACGCACTGCATAAAGCAATACAATCCAGACAAAATTTGTGGCATTGTTTCATGTCGGGTTCCCCCAAATGTTGGTCAAGGCAAATTCTCGCCGCAGTAATGCAGGCGTTGCAATCATCGATACATTTTTGCATTTCTGAACTTAATGGTTTCATAATTTAAATGGTTTTAGTTACTTCCAGATTTGCTCGGAAATCAGAAATAAAAGATTAAGAGCCGAACCTCTTTTCAAATATCGACTCATAGCCCGGGGGATAGGCAAGCCGATTAATAAAGATTTAACATTTTAATTTGATTAAAAAAAAAGGCAGCCAAAAATGGCTGCCATAAAAAGTTTCAGATTTTAATTTCAGTACGATGGTTTTGCTAACTGGCTTTTCCTATTCCTGATTCGATAAGTTTTTCTTTGCTTATACCATTGTTTGTACAGCACTCAAGCAATTTTCCATCAACCGCCACCGAGGGAATTCTCTTTACACCGTACTCCTGCACTTTGTCTATACAGGTTTTATCCTCATATTGTTCCACCAGGTTATAGGTGGTAATCTCGCAACTATCGCAGGACAACTCTTTCACCATTTTTACAACCGGATCACAAACCGGACAATTTGCCGTAAATATTTCTATTTGTCTTTTCATTTTTTTTTGAATTTAAATTAACAATCAGTTTTATCCTTCTTATTAAAGAACAATCCAAAGATAAGAGCGGAACCGGGGTGGTCTCCAAATAAAAAAACCTGCTTTTTTACGACAGATTTTTATTAGTATTAAAATTAAATGGAAAATTTTTGAATGTTTTACTCTGATCTATTTTCGGAAATGTAAGATTCCAGCCTTCGTTTAAGTTCATCAATCTCCTTCATTTTATCGGTAAGGCTGTTAAGCTCAAGGTCGGGAAATTGTTTGCGAATAAATTCAATTCGCTCTTCATTACCGCAATTACCGGGACAGGCTTCCACAGTTTCTGAAATTTTGATCGCCAGCGCTTTGCGGTACACTTCATCTAAAAGAAGAAAATGCGCCTTATCAAGTCCTTTTTGCGCCGCTTTGAACTGGATCAGAATCTTTTCTGGATCTTTATTTTCATCCAGCATTTTTATAAGTCCGTTAAGCTGGCCGCTGATGCTCTGCAAGCGAGTTTTTATATCTTTACTTAGATCTCTAGGAATCATACTTTTAATTTTCAGCAAGATACATCTGGAGTGGGGGAGGTCACCAAAAGTATTTTAAATTTTTAGCAGCAATTTGTTCCTTCCTGAATGGGTGGACAGGCAACATTACCATAAGAACAATAAACACAGCAATCACCTTCTTTTGGTTTTAATAAATGCTTACAATTATCACATTGGTAAAAAAACTGACAGGCTGTTGTGGGCATTTCCTCTTCTTTTGTGTGTCCGCAACCAGGACATTTAATGGTAGAAACTAGTTCTATTTCCATAATCTATTTGTTTTTAAAGCATATGAGGAATATCCGATGACAAAGTCGGATACGCAAAGATCATCGTCCTTAACTCATTGATTTTCATTTTGGTCTTTATTGCCATGGCGAATAAATTGATGGTTTCCTCTGTGTTAGGACCTATTAAATGTGCCCCAAGAATAGTCTGATTCTCTTTATCAATAATCGTTTTATAAGTATATTCTTTAACATTCAGTCTTTTTGCATTGAACCAGCTTTCCGCATTGTTATAATTGACCTGATATTCTATCTGTTTTGATTTGGCTTCTGCTTCGGTCAATCCTACTGATGCCAGGGTAGGTAAAGTAAAAACTACGGAAGGCATTGGTGGATAATTAACTTTTTTCTTGTTCCCTTTGATGATGTTTGATGCTACAACATGTCCTTCCATCACCGCGACCGGTGTAAGGGGCAAGCCTCTGGAATCTGCCGAATCTCCTGCTGCATAAATATTAGGGTTAGAGGTGCTTTGAAGGTATTCGTTGACCAGGATTCCTTTTTTTGAAAAAGATATCCCTGCTTTTTCCAAATCTAAATCAAAAATAGCGGGAGGACGACCGGCCGAGTTAAAGACAGAGTCAGTCCTATAAGTTACCTCTTTTCCATTGGATTTTCCTGTTACTACAAAATGATCTTCTTTCTTTTCAATTTTTGAGACTTCAGTTTCCAAAACCAGTTTAATTCCCAGGTTTTGCGTTGCATTCACAAGATGTTGTACAATGTCATGGTCAAAGTTTTCCAATGGATGATCACCACGATGTAATATGGTTACATCGGCACCGGCCCGCGCAGCGATATGGGCAAATTCAAAGGCAATGTAGCCTCCTCCAATAAATAAAAGTGATTCAGGTAGCTTTTTCAGGGTAAGGAAATCTGTACTTGAAAGTGCTAATTTTCCACCTTCAAAATCCAGTACCCGGGGTTTTGCACCTGTTGCGATCACGAATTTCCCAGCTTCAATAACTTTATCACCTAACTGTAAGGTGTTATCAGATAAAAATTTAGCTGAAGTGTGATAGGTGTCTATGTCTTTATTCTTATATCCTTTTTCAATTTTAGGAGGCATGGCATCGACAAAAGATTGCTTAAAAGCCATAATATCTTCCCAATTGACTTCAGGCACAGTATCTATTCCATTTCCTTTAAGTCTTTGGGCAAAATCACGTACTTCCGTTGCTCCTATAATCACCTTTTTAGGATCACAGCCTCTTAGGGCACAGGTTCCACCGTAGGGAAGTTCATCAGTAATGCCCACCTTAAGGCCTTTGGAGGCACATTTATTAGCAACAGTCATACCTGACATCCCGGAACCTATTACAAATACATCATATTTTTTCATCTACTTCTCTTTTTTATTTTCTGTATCGATTACTTTATAACCAGTTGTATTTATTGCTTTTCTGATTGCGGTTAAATCGACTTTAGTTTTATCATATTCTACCACGGTATTAGTATTTGCGTAACTCGCCTTGACTGATAAAATACCATCTAGGTTATTTACCTCACTTTCTACGTGGGCTTCACAGCCTGCGCAGGTCATTCCCTCAACTTCAAAGGTGTGCTTTATTATGTTTGATTGAGAAACATACACTATATCTTTACTGGGCTGTGTATAAAATATATTGGAATAATAAGGGAAAGCCAGCATCAATCCGGCAAATACTGTTACCATGAACAGAAAATTTTTGGACTGCCAAAAAGATGGTTTTTCTTCCTCATCACAGGCACAATCTATTTCTTCTTGTGTTTTAAGTTTCAATTTTAAATACCAGGCCAAACCAAGAATTCCTATAGTAAGCGCAATCAAATAAGGACGAAAGGGTTCTATCCAGGAAAATGTGGTGACAAGTCCACTACTACCTGCTAAAATTGCCAGGAGGGGAGTAATACAACATACAGAAGCAGTTACTGCAGTAAGCAAGCTAACAAAAGCTGGGCTGTTGGACATATTGGATGATTTCATTTTACGCAGTTTTTTTAACCATTTTAATTGTAGTGAAAACAGCATCAAGTACCGCTGTTTTATCCTTCACTAATGAATAATACAACGTTTGCCCATCTCTTCTTGAAGAGATAAAACCTGCATCTTTAATTTTGCGGATGTGTTGGGATATTGCCGGTACACTCATTTCTAAAATATCAGCAATATCACAAGGGCATAATTCGTCTTCCATATTCAAAAGGAATAAAATTTTTAAGCGTACTTCACTACCAGCAATCGATAGTAGTTTGGTCATATCTTGAAAATTATCATCCATTCTTTCCAAAGTGTTTTTGCAATTAAGAAGTTGTTGATGATCAGCCTGAGCTCTTGTACACGAAATTTCCATGGTTAATCTATTATTTAGAGATCAAAAGTATAATAAAATACGTATTTAAGCAAATTCTTAAATAATAGTTAGTATAAATATTCTGCTTCATACATTTAAGAGATTATGACCACTAATTTCAAAGACCTTCTGGTTGTAAATCGGTCAGCACATTACCGCTTCATTCTGCGAAATGCTCCATTTCGGGTAAAGAGCTTCCCTAAGAATATCTTGGGCATCCTTTTTATTTTCCTAAGATGTATCTGACATATAGTAGTTATCGCTCCTCGTGTAGTTTTATACTTAACGAAGTAAAAAAGGACGCCCGCTAAATCGGAATTCCATTCTTGCTTTTACTTCACTTCCGGTTGTTTCTCAATTTCAGTATTTCCATTTCCTTCCCGGCCGTTGCTGTCCCTACCTTTTTTGTAATGCAAAATACCAATATTTAGAAGTTAGTACAGGTTGCATAAGCCAGTCGTCCCTCCTTTTTATAAACCTTCCCTAATTCTAAATATTGAAAATGTATCAGCATCAAAAAAGGTAACAGCAAACGGCTCTATAGGAAGTAAATCAACAAATAACAATTATGAAATCATTTCAAAACAACATACCCGGAAGCGAAATAAAAAAATTAAAAAAGGAAAACGCTCCGGATATAATAAGTAAATCAATGTTTAATCAACCTGCAAAAAAAAGCAGGTATCTAAATCTTTTAATTATGAGTAATCTAAGAAATCAAGTACAGTTAATCGGAAACGTGGGGAATGCCCCTGAAATTAAAAACTTCGAAAGTGGTAAAAAAGTAAGCAGTTTTTCACTGGCTACCAATGAATACTATCACAAGGAAGGAGAGAAAATTCAACAAACCGACTGGCACAATGTAGTGGCCTGGGGAAAACAGGCACAGCTTATCGAGAAATATGTTGATAAAGGTAAAGAAGTGGCTATCCGTGGCAAACTAACTTCCAGATTCTATGAAACCCAAAGCGGAGAGAAACGATATGTTACCGAAATTTTAGTAAGTGAAATCCTCTTTCTTGGAAATAGAGAAATTACTGATTAAGAACCCAAAAAACAAAGAGGGCGTTCCCTTCGAAAGTTGCGCCCTCTTTTAATTATTAACCCTTTAAATAAGCTAATAATGAAATCCAAAGTTAATGAAATAGCGATAAGCTACAGCGGAAGTTTAAAAACAAATTTGCTTCCAAAAATAACCAGTTCCAGGTGTGCGGCAGAATTAGCCTTTGAGCAATGGAATAAAAATAATATTGAATTGCAGGAAACTTTTAAAATTATACTGCTCAATAATGCTAATAAGGTTAAAGGAATTTATGAAGTTTCCAATGGAGGTATTACCGGAACCCTGGTCGATGTTCGAATCCTATTTGCAGTAGTATTAAAGTCCTTAACCACGGCAATAATTTTATTGCACAATCACCCCAGCGGAACCCTTAGACCAAGTGAAGCAGATAAAAGCCTGACCAGAAAAATTAAAAATGCGGCATCATTTTTTGATGTTAAAGTACTGGATCATATTATTCTTATTCCTGATGGTAATTATTACAGTTTTGCGGATGAAGGAATTCTGTAATTTTTAAAAAGTAATTTTTAAACAGATTTTAAAACACTTCTATTTTTAGAGGTGTTTTTTTAGGCTCAGATATTTCTTAATAAATCTTTTAAGCAAAGCAGTTCTATAACAGAACTATAAAAATAGCTTAGTTGGTTGTGCTCAAAAAATAAGGAGCATTTCACTCTCAACTTAAGAAAAAAAGGAAAATCCGCTGTTACCTGGATTTTCCTTTCTATCATTAAATGAAAAATTCAAATGATTATAAATATAGAAAAAAAATTATTCGTTAAGTATTCTTTGCCTTGATTTTATAAAAAAAATGTATCTTTATTTAGCTGATCTTCAGCATTCAAATTTACGCAGGGCTATCCATTTTTGACTTTCGCCGATAAACCTGCACATCAATAAATTATTAATCCGGAAATTTTCTCCGGGAATTGGCAAGTGGCTTTTGACTGTCTATTAAGACAGCCAACAGACCAAATTGTACGGAATTTTTGTCCCGCGCTGCGGGACGAAAAGGAGTAGCAAGAGGGTAACACGCTACGCGATGTTAAGCACTCCTTTTCGTTTTTAAATAACTGTAAATCAGTTGTTTAAAATTTATTCAAATTCCTGAGTTTAAGCAATTTGCGACAAATGCCCTGCCAACGCCCATTTTTAGGGAAGAATTTGCGACAAATCGGCGAATTATGGACTCATTTATCGGCATCAGGTTTAAAAAGGAAACGGCAAAACGTTTCCAGGAATTTTCAAGAACACACTTCAAATCGCACACCGAAGCCCTGGAAACAATGCTCGACTTTTTCTTTTATAATGAAATCTCCCCACACGAAAGATTGGGCCCAACCGGGAGGACTATCGAAGCTTCTTTTAAAAAACGTATCAATGCGGTTATTGCCATTATGCGTGATATGGAGAAAACCCAAACAAAACCTACCGCGGCGATGATCGCTTCACTTTTCCAAACCGAAGTACCTCAAAAGAAACCACTCATCCTGGAAAAGAAAATCCTCCGGGAGAAAAAGGATGGTATTCCCAAACAGGAACGAGATGGTTTGGGTGAAAAGAATTTTTCTGATAATAACCTGTAAAATTTCCTGCTATGTATATCACCATCACACCTCAAAAGTTAGGGGGGAATTACTCCCAAAGTTCCGCCGGTTTTGTTAGCTATCTCGAAAAGGAAAACGAAGGCGTAGAAGAAGTGGCAAAGGAACATTTCTTTAATCAATATGAGGATGCCATCACCCCGGAGGAAGTCGTAAAAGAAATTGATAACAATACCGCCAAGCTCAAAAAGAAAGAACCGAAGTTCTATTCCATTACTGTTAGCCCTTCCAAATACGAATTAAAACGCCTGCAAAATAGTAGCAAGGATCTAAAAAGGTATACCCGGGAACTGATGAAGGATTATGTGGCCTGTTTTAACCGGGAGATAGACGGAAGGCCAATTAATATCAATGATATTAAATATTACGGTAAAATTGAACATAGCAGGAGTTTTAAAGGTACAGATCGCCAGGTTCGCGAAAACCAGCCTTATGCTACTAAAATTCTTCAACTCAAAAGTGAAATCCGAAAAATAGAAACCGGACTGATGCAAGGAAGTATTCAAAAACGGGAAAAAGAAATTGAGAAACTGGAAGCACAGGCGCCACACTGCCAAGATGGTAAGCGAATCGTACAAGGAATGCCCAAAGCAGGCAACCAAAGCCATATCCATATTATCGTAAGTAGAAAAGATGCTTCCAATTCGGTTAGCTTATCACCGGGAAGTAAATACAAAGCTTCGGAAGTTAATTTTAATGGTAAGACCGTTAAACGCGGATTTGACCGGGACCGCTTTTTTGAAAAAGCAGAAAAGACCTTTGATAAAACCTTTGGTTATCAGCGCAATTTTGTGGAAACCTATACGGCTCGAAAGGAATTTATTAAAAACCCGAACCACTATTTTACCTCGCTAATAGGATTGCCGGCTAACGAAAAAGCCCTTGCTTTTAAGCTTATCCGGGAATCGGGTATCCCGATGATGCCCAGCATTCCAACTTCCCAGGCACAACTTGCCCTCAAAATTTTTAACAGGCTTAAGAAAGGGGTGGAGGTAGCCGTTAAATCAAGTTCAATCGGTATTTAATTTTAATTATTATGGACATAGAAAATCTTGTTAGACTGCTTCTGATCATCGGGCTGGTAAGCATTTTGTTCTATATATGTTTTAGGCTGATCAACCGCTTTGCTTTTATTTTGAATTTATTGCTGATAGTGACCCTTGGCATTTATGGGGTCCAGGATAACCAGTGGATTCCGGCTTTGTTATTCCTGGGTTGTCCGTTGCTCCTGATCAATACCCTGATGTATGTCTTTTTGCATAAAGGTCAGGATAATAAAAAGATCGATAAAAAATACCAGGTCGGTTTTGCAACCACCAAAGGAAAATTTAAACTTGAAAATATTAAACGGGGTGCTTCCGTTATTGGCTCTGCCGGAAGCGGGAAGACCGAAAGCGTAGTGTATGGCTTTTTAAAGCATTTTCAACAGGAAAATTTTTGTGGGGTGATCCACGACTATAAGGACTTTGAGCTCACTGAAATGGCCTACCCGCTTTTTAAAGACCGGGAAATTCCCTTTAAGATTATTTCCTTTGATAAGATCCTCCATCGGGTGAATCCCATCGCTCCACCATACCTGGAAAATGAGGAAAGCGTCAATGAAGTCTCCCGGGTACTGGTGGAAAACCTATTGGAACAACGAGAGTCAGGTACCTCGGGGACTACAAAATTTTTTAATGATGCCGCGGAAGGGCTAATCGGAGGACTGATCTGGAAATTAAAAGCGGATTATCCGAAGTTTTGTACCCTTCCACACCTTATCGCCATCTACCAATACCTGGATACCGATAGCCTTATCCAGTTTTTGGAAACCAATACCACCTCTCGAGCGATGGCCGATGCCTTTATCAGCGGTAAAGATTCTGAGCGGCAAACGGCCGGGGTAAAAAGTACCCTGGCCAATGCCCTTAAAAGGATCAGTACCCAACAGATCTTTATGGTCCTTTCTAAAGATGAAGTTCCGCTTCATATTAATAGTGAGCAAAACCCTTCGGTTATTTCAGTGGTCAATAATCCCAAATACGAAGCTTCCTACTCCCCGGTCATAGCCACTATTATCCATACCATCACTAAACAAATGAGTGTGCGTAACTCTAAAGCTTCTTTCCTGCTGATGGAAGAAGCGCCAACACTTCGTTTGCTGAATATGCACCGCATTCCTGCCACGCTGAGGAGTTATGATATCGCTACTATTTATGTAATGCAGGATAAGATCCAAAACGATATGATGTATGGGGATAAAGCCAGTAAGGCAATCCTGAGTAATCTTTCCTATCAGTTCTTTGGAAAGGTAAATGACCCCGACACCGCCAAATATTACGAGCGCTTTTTTGAAATTGTGAAAAAGCCCACGACCAGTGTAAACCGTGGGTACAGCCTTGATTTTGATACGAGGGTAACCACCGGGGAGAAGGAAATCCCAAAAATCCGAGCCGATGTTTTCTTTCGGTTAAAACAAGGAGAGTTTATAACCTATGCAGACGGGAAGGATAAAAAAGTACAGTTTAAATTGCAGAAGATTTACCGCGATCTACCTGCAGCTAATGATCAAAAACCTTATTCTAAAGCTGATTTGAAAGCTAATTTTGAAAGGGTGTATAAGGAAGCCAAATCGATATTTGAGTAAGCTGAAAATAGTTATTAATTATCATTTCATTTTTGGTAGATGTCAAGTAAATACTGTAAAAAACTTGACAATTTATAGATCAATTCACTATCTTTGCCATACTATGAATATTGCGACATCCATAAAGTTTCAAGTAGATCGTATAAATACCGGGAAGGTATTTACCTATGATAGCCTATCCATTTCCCAGAATGAATTCTCTGCTGCTGCAAAAGCTTTAAGTAGGATGGCTGCCAGGGGTGTGATTAAAAGATATAAAAAAGGGATGTATTATAAGCCCAAACAAACTATTTTTGGGGAAATAAAACCAAGTGAGGAAGAATTACTTAAAAGTTATCTTTTTGAAAATGGTGAGCCAATTGCATACATAACAGGCACTCGGTTATATAATGAACTTGGCCTTACTACTCAAATCCCTACAACGCTAAGAGTCGCCAGTTGGGATAAGATGATAAAAACCAAGATTGGAAACCTTGTTGTAAAGCCTGCTAAAAGTTATGCACCTGTTTCCAAAGGAAATATTCCTTTCTTGCAATTACTTGACGTAATGAAAGATTTTAAGAAAATTCCGGATCTGGATATAAAGAAAGGGGTTGATTTTTTAAAGAAAAAAATCAAAGGGCTTTCTAACACGGAGAGAATGCAACTAGTTGATCTTGCTAAATCCTATCCTCCCAAGGTGAGGGCATTTTTAGGAGCTCTTCTTGAAGCACTCTCATTTAACGAGGTGGGGGAACCGCTTAAAAACACTATTAATTATTTAAGTAGTTATGAATTCGGAATATCCGAAAATATATTGTCCACCATTTCAAACTGGAAGATCTCCTGATGAATTTACATAATTATAAAACTGCATTTCAGGGAGCTATTGTTGCTACTGCCCAACACTTTGGGATTTCTGAAATCTATGTAGAAAAGGACTATTGGGTTACTTTAGCACTTAAAGAGATTTTTACCAATAAATCAACCAGGGAGCTTGCCGTTTTTAAAGGTGGAACATCCCTTTCTAAATGCTTCAGGATTATTGAGCGCTTTTCCGAAGATATCGATTTGGTCGTTATAAAAGAGGAGGGGGAAACCGATAATTCCCTAAAACGAAAACTCAAAAAAGTCACTGCTGCACTGGAACCGGTTATGACTGTTATTCCCGACCATCCTTTAGAAAACAAACGAGGCAAAATTAGAAAAGTGGTTTATGGTTATGATAAAGTAGGCGTGGAGGGTGCCTTCGGCCAGATCCGGGATCATATTGTAGTGGAAGCTTCAAGTTTTGGGAAATCCCATCCTTCAGAAATAGTCAGTGTCCATTCTATGATTACGGCCTTTATTGCCACGACTAATAATGTAGATCTTATCAATGCGTACCACCTTGAACCTTTTAAGGTTACGGTATTAAGTATAGAACGTACCTTTTGTGAAAAAATAATAAGCCTGGTCCGGTTTTCCTATACCGAAGACCCTCTGGAAGATTTAAAAGATAAGGTTCGCCATACTTATGATTTGCATCAACTGCTGCAACAAGATAAAATCTCTTCGTTTTTGCAATCTGATGATTTTGAAAAAATGCTGCTGCAAGTAGGTAAAGATGATGATAAGGCCATTCCCAAGGATAAGGAGTGGTTACTGAAACATCCGTCCCAGTCCCTGTTCTTTAGTCAAACAGAGATGGTTTGGAAATCCTTGAGCAAAACCTATTCTGGTTCATTTAGGGAGCTGCTAACCGGAGATCTTCCTGAAGAGGGGAAGGTATTAAAATCCATGATGAGGATTTCCGTAAGGCTAAAGGAAGTGAAATGGGAAATTTAAAACTACCTCCGTTCAAACAAGCCAACAACTAGTTAATATTTAAATTAACAACCTATGTGCTAATCCGGTAACCAAATTACCCTGCAAGAGACCCCGCAAGTCACCCCGCATGTTCAGGATCTCTTAAATGTAATTAATGGTGAAGATAGCAGAAGTGAGTTTCAATACCATTAAGGACTTTCCGATAGAGAAAAATTTAGAAAAATTTATTTGCAACTTGCCCTTGCCGAAGGATTGAAATGACCATTCCCGAGAAACCACAAAGTAGTAAACAGGGTTATAGGCTGACTGTCAGGGGTGCAAAAGCCACAAAAATTTAAAATTTTAAAGTCGGAATTTTTCAATATTATCAATTAGGATCATTAATAAACCGATGGGAAATCTTTAATTTCAAATTCCGTTCTCCGTCTTTTTCATTAAGCTCTAATATCGCCCTCCTTTCTTTAGACAAGGAAAATTTTGGCAGTACATAAACCATTCTTACAGTTTGATTTTTTCCAATCTTGGCCGGCACATTGTATTTAAAAACCGGATCCTGGTATAAACGCTGCAGGGATTTCTTCTTTCCCTTTTTGCGCATTTCAATGGCCAATTTTAAAAAGTTAAGATCATAATCCAGGCTGGATCTATTCTCAATTTCGATCACAAAATAGAGCTGCTTCTTATTAAAAACAATATTCTCAACACTTAAAATAATACCCGTCTTGCGTTTTTTTATGCGGCCTATGCGTTGCTTTTTACTCAGCAGGTAGCTGCAGAATCTGCGGTAATGATCTTCCTTCTTGTTTAAGTTCTTTTGCGGTTTTTTGTCCCTAACTGAATCCTTGACAACTGGCTTTTCCTTTCCAATACTTTCCGCTTCAGGGATAAAATAGTTCAGCCTGGAAAGTTGTTCTTTATACTTCAAAATATAGGAGAAGACAGCTCCATCGGCTCCGATAACCAATAAGTTACTTTCCTTGCCGGGTTTGGCCTGCAGGAGCCCAAAGTGCTGCTGCTTATCCCGGTTATAGGTAAAAACAAAATGCGCTGCTCCAGTAAGCCCCTGGCTAATCGCTTCGGGAAAAAATAGCGCAACATTTTTATGATCGTTGGCGTAGATAGTGTCCAGTTTTTCCTGGGTTTGTGCACTGGTGAAAATAAAAACCAGTAGAGCAGCCTTGGTTAAAATATACTTTTTCATAATGATTGTTTTATTGGTTAGCCATTCCCCAGTTTGATTCAGGTCTGCTGGCTTTGAGAATTAATTTGTAATTATTTAGAATGGTCACTTTTACGTTGCGGTTATTTCGGCGAAATACTTTGCTTATCCCGGTGACCTGGGGTACACTTGGGATATTAATATCACCGATTACATCATCCAGGACTTCCGTAGTTACTTCCGCCCGGAAATTATTCTCGATGTAGATACCTTCGCTACCATCTTCAAGGTCAAAGGCTTTTAGGCTAGTTTGATGCTTATTGATATTTTCAATCTCAATCAGGACACGATTAGGCTGAAAACTCACAAAGCCGAAAACCGGGGTGTTTTTGGGGATAAATTTGTCACCAATACTGGCAGGCTGGGCAAGCCGCATTCGAAGCCTGGAATTGGCTTTGACTACCTGGGTGCCATCGATCACCACTTTAATTTCCTTATCGGTAGTACTTGTTATACGATCCTTAGCTTCTTTGGGAGCAGATGCAAAGAATAATTGATGTTCCAAACCCATTTCTTTGGCTTCGATTTCTCGCTTTTCTTCAATTTCCGCAGTATCTACTTTTGGTACTGTTTTTATTAGGCTCGGGCTGCTATTCTCCGGAGGGCTGGTTAGCCGGGTTTGTGTAAGGTTTGCAATTTGTGCTTGCCGGGCTTTTCCCAATTCATAAATACTATCGATCTTGCGCTCTTTTTCTTTTTCCAAAAGCTCGGTGTCGTAATAGCCTAAAGAGTCCAAAAACGTTTCATCATAAATACTTGGTGCATTCTTATCCCGAACTTCTTTGAGGTTATCAATAGCCTCCAGTTTAGAATCATAGGTTTGCTGGCTTTCTTCTTCAAGGGCTGGGATTTCCGTTTGCCTGAGGTTTTCCTGTTGCTCTTCATCCTCCCCGGTGATCATTATGGTATAGGTGACAAGAAAAATCACAATGACCACCAGGACGCTAATGAATACGATTTTGTTCTTTTCAATTTTCATCCGCTTAAATTTTAATTTTGTGAGGGTACTTTTCTTAAACTGTTTTCGAAATAATCCGTGATGAGAAGTCCGTGTGGATTATGAGGGAAGTGACGATCTACGATGAGCAGTTTTCCCGTGCTAACCAGTTGGTAGGTATCGACAATGCTGCCGCGGTTGATTTCAAAAATAACAGTGGTTTTAAAACCATAGGAACCTTCCTTTTCTTCAAGCTGTGAATCGATCGTTAATACCTTTTGAACCAGCGAGTACTGCAATAAGCGGTTGTAAACCCCTTCGGCCTTTTTCTGCCTGTATAGGTTGTCTACCGAACTATTGCCAAGCCATAATGCTTTTTCCAGGTTTTTCTTAAAGCTATTGGCATCAATATTATAGAAGTAGGTGTGAAACAGCTCCAGGTGGGCAAGGGCCTCCACCTGGAAGTTTTCTTTTTGAGTAACCAGTTTTAATGGAATTATACTGCCATCGGTATTGATTGCAAAAGCGCTATTTAGCGCATTATTCCGTGTGGAGATGGCCATCCAAATGGCAAAGACACTGCAAAGCATCGAGCAGAGCACTACAGCCAGCACGATAAAGCGGTTGAGCTTTAATATCGAATAGATATCTTTATATGGTGTTTTCATTTTGAACTAATTTTTATGACTAAATTGGTTATAACGAAGCTTATTAAGAGATCCAGGTTAAATGGCTTTTATGCCTCAAGTGGTGAACAGTCTCAGGGTAAATGAAATGGCCCGCCGGTAGAGTTTGAATTTTAAAAACACGATAAAAACTATCGAACCCATTTCTACAACCGGTGCAAAAAAACCACTCCCGTAATCCGTCCCGAATAGGTTTTCCCAAAAATTGGTGTTGATTTCCGTATAAAGGGCATTGATAAATACATTAACCAGGAAGAATGCAGGCACCAGCATATATACTGCGGCATACAGCCTGAAAAAACCATAGGCCATCGAGCGAAACTTTTCAAATACCGCCAGGCTTAGTACCAGCGGAAAAAAAGCCTGCATAATACCCAAGAGGAAATAACGTTCCGCCAGGAACAAGGGATAAATGAATAAATCCAGAATCCATAGAAACAGGCTAATTAAAAATGCAAAGGTTTTAAAGCCATATAGTGGTGTGACTAAGGCCTCATAGAGTAAAGCCATAGCTTTACGCATTGCTCCCATAGGGGAGACATCTTCTTCTATAGGAATCTCTTGCATTTGGAGTGGCAATAGGGCAGGGGCAGTATCGCGATATTGGTTTTCAATGGCCACAAGAATATTGTCAAAGAATCCCAGGATCTGCGTTGAAAAAATAACCAGCAGAACTACCGCAAAGTTTTTCGCCAAATCACCGGGGGAAAGCCCCCAGGTATAGCCCTGCCTATCGGCTACCCCTTCATTATACTTTTTAAGGATATTAACCAAAAAGAAGAGCACCGCCAGAGTTTTCATACCTACGATTGTATACTGAGAAAATTCGCTCTCCTGGATGGTTTGGAAAACGCTGTCGATATATTCGACACCTACGGCCAATATGATCATTCCTTCCATCATTAAAAGCCCGTTTCCCGGTTATTGATCTTATCCTGCATTTCCCGAAAAGAAATGATCTCGCGGTAACGCTTGGTCTTCAGCCGCACATCTGTGACCATTTCTTTAGACTCGAGTTCTTTTTGTTTTAAAACTTCGGCCCGCTCGGCATCACTCATTTTTAAATGATCACTTGATAAGATTTCATCGATAAAGCTTGCGGTCTCCAGGGAGTTTTCTACGACGGCACTGAAAGATTCGGTGACCCTACTTACTTCTTCTGGTTTGATGTAAGGGGAATTCAAAATATCCCGAAGGTCATCCTGCATCACCGCAATAAGGCGTTGGTTGTTACGACCTATCTCACGAACGGCCTTTAAATCCTGCACTACGCTATTGACCTTCTCAATACGCTCTTTCTGTGCCTTTAAAAAGTTGACGGTCTTGACAAGATTAGCGGTTTGCTTGGCCGATTCAACCAGGGATTTAACCAGGCTGACAAAGTTCGTATTATCATACACCGGCATCCCCTGGCAGGCAGCGCCTGCAGGCAAGCATAAAGCAAGGGCTATTGTAAATACTAAAGTTTTGTGTTTATTTTTCAAATCAAAGTGTTTTAAATTGTGATGTGCGCTTAGGGCTGTTTGATAAATTCCTTGATAGCCTTTTCCATATTTTTGGTCTTTTTATAAATGGCCATTATGGCCTCGTTTTCGGTTCCGTCGGTGAGATAGGCAGCATAAACTTCGGGTGGTACTTCAAGGCGGAAAATGTTACTTTGTTTACCGATCTTGATGAAGATCTCGGTGTACTTGCGCTTGCCGGTCAAATTATTCCTGATCGATTTCAACTGGTTGAGATCGTGACTGGAGAGGCTCAAGCGCCTGGCCAGTTCTTCATAACCTTTTTCATTATTTAGGCTGTAAATCACTTGGGTGTTTTCCAGGATGCTTGAGGAAGTTGCATTATTAGGAAGCTGATTTATGGATTGTAAGATAATTCCAATGGCCCCGTTCTGTTTACGGATGGCCTGGTAGTAGAATTCCACGCTTTCAAGGACATTTTCAAATTTGAGTTGCTTGGCGAATTCATCAAAAAGAATGATTCCCTTTTCTTCTCTGTTTTTCCAGATCGTACGTTGGATCGCTGACTTGATTAGTTTGAGCATCACCGAGAGGATCTCTTTATTGTCCTTGACTTCATCGAGTTCAAAGACAATCAGCCGCTTATCTTCGATCTTGTAAGTTTGATCTTCGCTAACTTCAAATAAGAAGCTGTATAGACCATCGCCGACATACTCCGAGAGCACGTGCAAAAAGTTGGTAATATTGAAGTAGTCGGGATGGATTTTAAGGGTCTCCAGCAGCTCATCTTTTCGCTGCTCGATAAAACGGTAAAAACTATCTAAGGAATGGTTTCCCGTGGTGTTTTTGTAATAGTAACGGAGGATCTTTTTTATGGCTACGGATTGTGCTTTAGTAACCTTGTCATCTGCAGCAATGAGTTCCAATAGGAACACCGAAAGATCCTCCAGCCGATCCGGGCTTACATCATTGGTATTGGATATGTAGAAAGGATTAATACCTAGACTTTTTCCGCTCTCGTAGCGCAAAACAGTGTACTTATCAGGATAGAGCTTAGCGAACTTGGTATAAGAACCTCCAAGATCGATAATAACCAGGCGCACCCCGTTTTCAAAATATTGACGAAGGATGTTATTGGCCAGAAAGGATTTCCCTTCCCCGGTAGGGGCGAAGATGGAAAAGTTTCGCGCCTTAATGCGTTTCTTTCCCTCATCCCAAACATCTTTTATTACGGGAATATTATGTTCACGGTCATTAAAAATGATACCGTTAGGATCCGATTTATAATTGCTGTTATTGATAAAAAGGCACAAGGCATGTTTCAAATCGGTGACATAGAGATCTTCATCGGAAAAATTGGAAGAGAAGCAGCAGTAGCTGTTTAGCAGGTAATTTTTTCGTTCCTCACCCCGTGGAGCGTAAGGGGTAATATCGAGTTCCTTGAACTCAGCCTTAATTTTAGAGGCAATGCCTTCCAAATTACGAGGATCGCGATCCCAAAAGATTACATTGAAATGGCCACGGATAATCCGCGCATTATCATCGCTATTAATTTTCTCCAGGATTTCCTGGATCTTTCCTAAAATGACTTTGTTTTGAGAGCCAAAGTTGGAACTCTTGCTGAGCTCTTCTACTTTTTTATCCAGTAGCTTGCGCCATTTGTGTTTATCATCCAGGTAGAGTACCTGGTTGACTATATGGTTTTCTCTTAAATGAAGCCCCAGCCCATCAATAAACCCCTGGTGAAATACAAAGTCATCAGATGTGAATTTCTCATTGGTCTTGCTTGACTGTACCCTTTCGCCAAAGCACAGCTCGCTATTGATAGCCAGAGCATCAAAATAATTGTTCCCCGTTTGAATATGTTGTTTTTCCAGTAGCATATCAGTATCGAAACCATCATTGAAACCATTGAAATATTCCGTAGTGAGTTTGGTGATTTCTTCTGGTGGTAATGCTTTTATAGAAACCTTTCGGCTGTTAGCAATAAAGGAAACACAATCGTTTACTGATCCGATAAAGCTTTTAAGGTTGGCATCCAGTTCCCTTACAATTTCTTTGGAGACTTTTCGAAAAGGGTTTAGGTATTTCGGATGCTGTAAAGTCTTATTTCGAGTCAGGGTAAAGAATAATAAAGAGCGGTGTTCAATAAACTCCCGATCCTTAAAATGATTCTGGGTGGCCTTTTCCAAAAAGGTTTTGTTTGGAAGTGACGTTGCAGTGAATGCCTTTTTCTCATAAATATCCTGCTTATGCACTACTGTACCTACCGGTAGGGACTTAAGCGCCTGGAACCAGGTGGCGTGCAGGTCTTCAAAATCTTTTTCCGATAAAGAATAGATTTCAGGTAGGTCCAGCTGATAACACAGCACAACATTACCATTCTTGGCGAAAATAATATTATCCCGGATATCAGCAATTGGCCAGTGGGAGGAAAGATTAATCTTCTTCATAATCGATACCTGAGTTTCTTTTATTACTAATCATTTTTGGAAATGCCCCGGTCATTTGTAGAAATTCCAGGAGCCTACTGATACGGTTTAACCCGATATACAAGAATGCATTAAAGAGCAGGGCGCTAATAATCACACCCAGACTGAAGGAGAAAATGATCACCAGTAGGGACGCGATTATCGAAAGCATCATTAGCGCGAATAGGGTAAGGGGAAGCCCAAAGATTACCGCACCTTTTCGAATATTCCTATAAGGTTCATACTTTTTCATAATTGTTCCTTTGTGTATTTTTAAATCTGGCTTAGCTTCCGATCTAGACTACAATGGTGATCAAATAGGTGAAGATGCCTACCACAGCGCCTGCGATAAGAACAAAGACCAACACCCGGGTTATTCCTTTTTTCAAATCGGAGTTTTCCCCAAAGAAGTGGCCGGCATTAAAAAGAAAGCCGACTAAAAAGATGACTCCAAGGATGATTGGAAATATATTCCTTATAGTATCGGAAATATCGGCTACGGAATCTTCGATCCCACCGATTTGCGCAAAAAGTGACGTGGATAGCAACGAGAAAAAAGTTGCCAGAGAGATAGATTTTTTCATAACGAATAATTTTAAATTTTGGCTCGTTTTCGTTATGAGAAAATTAGAAATTTAATCACTTAAATAATTGAAAATCAATGAATTGTGAATAAAATATTTTTTATATTAAATTGATTTTCAATGCTTTCATTTAGCATTAAATTCTATGAAATTCTGAAAATGAGGTGTTGATAACTTGAAATGTGGAAAGGGGAGAAGGGTACAAAGACGTCAGTTTTGTGATTTTGTTCCTGAATATGTACATCATTTTTGGACAAGAAACTGAAATAAGAAAAGAATAGTGATTGCTTTAGGCTTGGATGATAAAGAGATCGATATTATTGAAATAAATATTAGTGTTTTTAGTAGATTTTGGTGTTTTTATTCAATGAAGTATTTCATAAGAGTTAAAAAACTTCAAGATTGAATTTTAATTTTTCACTGAAGTATAGCTCGTCAAAAAAATTTTGTAGTGTCGGATCTGTTATAACCGTATAATCACTTTTACATAATTCCTTGAAATGTTTTGGTGTTTTCAAAAACATAGCACACAAATCCAATTCATCATTAGTTATTAATCTACCGTGCAATAATTCTCTATACTTTAAAAATTCAAAAAATTTTCTAGCGGGATTATTAAATTTATAATTTAGGACTTTTAGAAATGTTTCTAAATCATCAACATATATAGACCACGGATAGGGGTCTTCATCATTTTCTTTGTTAAGCAATAATCCTAAATCTGTTTGTATGGAAGCAAACCTTTCGGAAGTAACTACGATTGAAAAAATCTCATTAATACTATATGTATAAATTACTTCGTGTTCCTTTTTGTAACTTATAGATACAATATCATTGTTCAATAACTCCTGTTCCACCTGATAGCATTGGTCATAACCTTTTTGAATACATTCTTTAAAATCCGATTTGATTCTTGGATATGCTTGTTCAGTAACTCTTCTTGGTTCTCTGTATCTAGATGATTTACATTCAATAATATAAGCATTGCCATTTACCAAAACTAATATATCCTTTTCCTCAGGTAGGTTGTTTACGAAATAATTAGTGAAAATTTTTATCTTCTTGGATTTCTTAAAAATTTTTTTAAATATAGCTAAAGTATGGTTCTCCAATACAACTTTACCTCTTCGAAGGTTTAGTTGTTCTTTTTCTTTGTTTGTCTTAGTGAGGGTATCGTAGAGTAAATCATAAAAAGCTGATGGTAATTGTTTTTGATGCACGTTTAAATATTCATCATTATTAATCTTAATAATAGGTTTTTGTTCTAAAGGATTTCCTTCAGAATAAAATAAGTTGTCGTGAACATCTTTGATATCAATGGAAAATAAACGACAATAAGTGTCAATATCTTCTTTTTGAAAAGAAGGATAATAGTCTGCTTTTTTGAAAAGTAAACTTTGGTGAGGTTTTTCTACAAAACTCCAAAAAGTCTCTAGAGTATCACTTGGTAGTTCTGAGAATTTTTCTTTGAATTTATGCTCATCTATTAATCCGTTGGCAGATAATCGAGTTAATTTATCAAAGTTTTTATCCAATATAAACGACTTGGACTTAATTGATTTTTCACGATAAAATGATTCCGAATAATTACACAGATCAATCAAAGTTTTAAAGTCTATTTCTAATCTTTTTTTGATTTTATCTTGATAGGGCTTGAATAATCTAATTAACTTATTTATCTCCTGTTCCCTATAATTTAAAATCCCATTTTGAAAGTAATTTTTGAATGCCATTTCATGAACAACTAGTTGTTTTCTCTTATCAGAGATATCATTGAAGAAACCGGCAGGATAATTTTCGGATAAATAAAAGCTAACTATCTGCGAAAGAATACCTGCTACTTCTTGAAGAACCAAATCATTTTCTTTAGAGTAATAAAGCTCTTCATTCCCTTCAGTAGGAGTTGAGAGCCTTAGCATAATCAGGTATAAAGAGTCTTTTAATTTCGATTTAATTTTTTTTGCGAAACCCATATTACCTCTTTCTGGATGATGCCGGATAAAATCAGCAAAAAAGCATACGAAACTCTCTTTTGAATATCTAGAGATTAGCTTCTGAATCTCTAGTGATTTCTGTTAGACATCAATTTTCATCATTGCTTAGAGTTCATCAAATTCAAAATCTAACCCTTTTAATTCTGGTGTAATCTCTAAAGGATTTCCAGCTCTAGTTTGTCTGCCAGTTTCTGAAATTAAATGCAAGTTGGTCTTTGCCCTTGAGCAAATAACATAAAGCAGTTTTTTTGAAGCTGCCACAGGGTCTGCATTAAAAATGTCATTCCAATGAGGAACATAACCATTGAGTAATCCATACGCAATCACAGTTTCAAACTCTTCTCCTTTTACACCGACACAAGTGTTAATGACAACACCTGACATTTCTCTGTAAAAACTCATAAAGGACTTTATATCACTAGGTACTTGAAATGTTGGGTCCTCTAGGCGGCTCTTAATTACATCGAAAAAGGTCTTACGATTTATAAGAAGTTGCTCGTAAATGTTTTGGTCAATGCCAACAGCATCAAGAAATTTGTCAAAACAATCCTTTAGATAATCTATGCCTTCGGTTTCATCAGATGTAATCGAATTAATCAGTCTTAAGACGTTCCTTTCTGTTTGATACTCTTCTTTGAAATCTGTATTCGTATGTTCTTTGAAGTTTTCGATTACTTCAGTACACCATTTGTATCGCAATGAATATATTTTTGGTTTTGGTTGTGTCAAGAATAACCTTGATAATTTATACCAAATATTATTTCGATTTTTTGACATTGGTGCCAAACCAGAAGCATCAAAGTTTACATCTGGTAGTTTTGCCCTTAGCTGTTTTGTGATTGTGGTTATTAACCACCATTGTGGTACCAATACGCAAATTTCATCCTCGGGAATTTCATTATCCAAGCTATGCTCTATAAGTCGTGCAATCTCATCAACCAAATGTCCTTTGTCAACGGTTTGGTTGTAAGTTATTGTGCTTTCAGCTTTATTGTTTTTACCAATTGCTATGATGTCAATAGGATTTGTCTGAAAAATGGAATAAAAGTCAATAATTTTTTGGGTTGACCTATAATTTCCAGACAGCGTAAGTTGTTCGATGGGTAAAGTATTCAACTCATCTTGTATTTCTTCCAGACTCTTGGCAATACCTCCCAAAGAAGCATAGATTGCCTGGTCAGTATCTCCAACTAAAAAAAGGTCTGTACTACCTTCTCCAGCCGTTACAATAGAAGAAATAATTGCGTAAAGCAAATCTTGTGTATCTTGATATTCGTCAACACATATAAGGCTGAAAATATTAGCTAGTGTTTTTTTTATTTTGGGATGTTTGGTTAAGAGCTTATAAGAGTAATAAAGTAGAAGTTCAAAATCAATTAACTTCTCTGCTTGGAGCCTTGCGTGATACTCTTTAAGAACTCTTTTCTGAATTGTTTTTGGCTCGGCAAATGTGCCTTCCCTATTGAATCTGAAATCAATCGGGTCAATAGGTTTTAATTTATGTTTTTCTTTAAGCTCACTTATAATATCCGAGGCATAAGTTTCGTCTGCAATTAAAAATCCATTTTCAAGTTCCGGCAAATAACAGGAATAGGGTTTAATAATCCACTCAAGGCAAAATGAATGCAAAGTACCAGACCAAACCCGCTTGCTGTTGATGCCCATTGCATTTAATCTGCGATATATTTCTTCAGAGGCCCTCACGGTAAAAGTAAGCGCGACTATTCTTTGTTTACTGTCTTCATCAATGTTTTTTAAAGCATAGGCAAGCTTATGTATAATTACCCGAGTTTTTCCACTACCTGGACAAGCGGTTAGAAGTACATTACCATCCTTAACAACGGCATCCTTTTGCTGGGTACTTAAAGTATCTAAAATCATAAATACGATAAGAATTTGGTAAATTGGTCATTGGGAAAACTAGCTACATATTCATCAATAATCTCTTGGTCTTCCTTACCCTTAAAGCTCGTTTTCTTTGCTAATTCAAAATACTCATTGGTTTTGCTACGGCTAATTTTACGTAATCTGTATTTAGCAGTTTTAACTTTAGAAGCATTATTTAAATGTGAAGAAGCAAAAGCTACTGCTCTTAAGATGTATTCTGGAATATAGGTATTATACACTAAATTATCAGCAACCACCAAAGCTAACCATCCCTTACCTTTCTTATCAGCCAATCTTAAAACTTCTACGCCAGCAACTGAAACTGATTTGTCTTGCAATTTTTTCTTTGATGAATCGATAGCTGCCTGTTGCTTGAAAATTTCATCAAGCGATTCTACGAATTCGTAACTATTACCATTCATAAGAAAATCGACCTCAAATGTATAATCTGAATAGAAAGGGTTTAAAAAATCGTTGTTCTTGCAAAACTTATCTAATTTTACTTTTCTTTCTGCCCCACTAACTTGAGATGCCCTGCAATGTTTCTGATAGGTAGAATCATCTTCTTCATTGGCTGGTAAGTCAACTATGCTAGCATCTAAATCAGTAAGGATAGCACATTTTTTTTTAATTCTATCATTGTGAAAAAGTCTCGCCACATTTTTAAAGCCAGTACTCCCAATGTTTACAAGACTAACTCCAATTTCATCGAGTGAAATCCCAAAGACTTTTTTAAACATTTGAGGTATGAGTATTTGTTCTGCATCGCCTTCAACTAGAACAATCCCTTTTGCAAAAAGTAAATTACTTCTAATAGCATCTAAATATCGTTCGGCTCTTGTAATGTATTCATCATCAAGATTGTTTGCAGGCTGATATACCAATGTCTGCTTATTCCCTCTACTCAAAATATTTACTGAACTTATGCGACTAACGGACGAAATATGTGTTGAGTGAGTTGAAATGATAACCTGGGTTTTATTTGTTTGCACGTTATCAAATAGTGTTTTTTGTATATGTGTATGAATATGTGCTTCAGGTTCTTCAATCAGCAGAAAATTTGCGATTCTATCTGTCCTAATTTTTTCATACTCCAGTAATTTGAGTGATAGGTAAATCATATTTGCACCACCTAGACTAAGCTCCCATATTTTACCCATATAACCCTCTTCATCTGGGTCTCCAACCCATAATTTCAGTGATTGTAATAGCTTTTCCATGTTATTCGGAAGCTCGGATTTTACATCTATATTTGGCCCATACGTTGTGCCCACGGCCTCCTTAATACTTTTATCAATTCCGTCTTTAACTTCTTTCACTTCTTTAAGAGAACTAATCTGCTCGTTGAGTTTGTCAATGCTATCAATTATATCCGTTTGTTTTGAAACTTCAACAGTTTTTTCTTTTCCTCTTAGCAAGTTTATTAGGGGATTGGTTGAATAGGAACGTAAGTCGCTTTCAACATCACGAAGTGCCTTGATAAACGTGCAAGAAACTTCATTGTGTACGCTAATTTCTCTTGGTAAAAATGTTCCAAATATTAGTTCTTCTTTATAATCTGGATTGGGGAATTCAACTGTTTCAAAATCTCCAACATATTTTTTGTAAATTTCATCATCGCTAAAATCTCCCATACCTCTACATAGATACGATGTTTCATAATCATCGATAGTGAGCTTATCGAGATAAAGTTGAAGCCCTTCTACACTCTTATCAGGGGATTGCGAGTAATCGTAAAGTTCTTTTCTAAATTGATATTTTGGTCTAAAATAGACCGCATAACTTCCAGTTTTTTTGCCTCCTTCCATATCTCCTGAAGATTGAACGGCAAGCACTTGGGCTTCTTCACTTGCATCTAATTCTTCAAAAGTTACTGATAGAATCATCCAATGCCCAGCCCATTTTCCTAAGCTTCTATTAAAGTCAGACTCATAAAATCTTATATATCTTGGAAGTTTATCATCAATTAAAACCCGTAAGGCAAAAAATAGGTTAGTTTTACCTGAACCATTTTCTCCAATTATAGTATTAGTTCCTTTTTTAAATAGGAATTTAGATTTATAGAAATTTCTAAAATTTCTTAGGGATAATGAACTTATATGCATTATAAAATTCTTATGATATTACTAATGTAAAACAAAAAAAGGCCAATGATAATTCATTGGCTCTTTAATAAATCCTTTTACTTTAAAACATAAATATAATAATATGTTAAACAAAAAACTTATGATTTACCATAATTTGTAAATTCTCATGAATTATAATCGCTTATCTCTACTTTGTTTTTCAAAAGCAATCAGATTAAATAGCTCACGCATCCGGCTGCGAACACGATTACCGTAACGTTCTTCCAATTCTTCAGCATTCAAATTGGTAGTGGCATGGGTTTTTAGTTTTTGACGGGTTTCTGTAAAAAGTTCATACCTTGAGAGTAAGACTTCACCCATAACATTTAAGTCTTTCCCATAAAATCTTCCCGGGGGCTCTACACCTAGATCGTCAAAACAAAAATATTTTGAATTACCGTAGTCTTCGATAGTTTTATATCCTAAATGATTAAAGCTAAAGGTTACATTTCGGCAAGGAATCATTTCGTAAGGGCGTTGAGCCGGAACCAGATGCCTTAATAATTTCATTAAAGAGGTTTTACCGCAACCCACGGGCCCTGAAAGTAAGATTCCCTTATTGATGTCAATATCAAATTTTTTACAAGTAGCTTCATCCCGTATGAAGTACGATGTGAGTTTTAATAGAACAGCTTTATCTTTTTTATAAATTTTAAAATGTTTACCGAATAGCAGCTTTCCTTTTGCATTAAGATAAATCAAGATTTTTGGGAAGTCGTAATGTACACAAGTTCCATCAAATTTGCCCAGAGAATACTCAACGCCACCTTCAGTTATTTTAGAGGGGTTGTCCATAATCTTTATTTTTAGTGGTTCGCAGGTTGTCCTTGAAATGGGATGCTTGCTTTTTATTTAACTTATTTTTTTCTTTCATAAGCGCTTTTTGATGGACCCAATATTTTGCTAAAGCTCTCCAATCTCTCACCTCAGAACCATCGCTTGTTTGCCACTGCCTGTCTTCATAGTACTCGTAGAACTCTTTTGCATATTCCGGATTAAAATTTTTATTACTAAAAAAATCCAGTACCACCTTCAAACTGTTTGGATGTTTATTATGTTTTATTGGTTTAGTATTGTTTATTGTAGATACCAATACTTGTCCACTGACGGGACGCTGCTGGTCTACTACTTGTTCCTTTATGGGATGGTAGCGTTCCGCAAGTTGTTCTAATTTGGGATCGTAATGGGCTTCCTCCGGTTCATCACTTGTCCCAATAATGGACATCTTGATTTTACTGCCTTTGTATGGGTTATTGGAAGGAAAGTATTCCAGGTAACTCCAGGCATTCAGATCGGTTATACATCTGTGATAGGTAGATTTGGAACCTATCTTTGAAGCATTCATTAAATCCCTTCGGTTCACGAAAAAATCCAACGCAAACCTGCTACTATTCCATTCCTGGAATAAAGCCATATACAAGCTGATATGCGTTGGATTAAGACGATCATCAAAATAGAATTTTTCAAAAGCGGCGTTTAAAAGCTTAATATAATTCATTGCTTAATATTCTAAATGATGTACACGGTTCTCTTCCATGACTTTCTGGATTTCCGCTGCATCGTAATAGATAATACCGCCAATCTTAGTGAAGGGTAGCGTGCCATTTATTCGTAGGTTCTGAAGTGTTCCCGGACTTATTTGTAAATAATCCATTACTTCTGCAGATTTCAGGTATTTTTTTATTTTACCTGATTTCTGCTGGTTCAGCAGTTGTTTAATGTCTTCGAGTAACTCCATTTTGAAATCCTGAAGATCGTCCGTAGTAATAATTGATGTTGGCATAATAGAACAAATTTTATGGCTCGGAACATTTCATTTGTTTGTTCCTGACCTGGTTTATAACTGTTCTATAAAATTGAAATTGTTTTCAGGAAATTATTCCCTAGGTTTTTCGTAGTACGAAAAAAATTAACGTTTAATAGAAAACGATGAAAATTGATATAATTTGCTGTTCAGGTAGGAGGGAAGAGGTAGAAATTCTTTGTAAAAATTATGGAGAGCTGATTTTCGTAGTTACGACTTACTACGAAAAATTCACTTTTCATCATCCCGTCGCATTTTTGCTTCTAGGTTAACAGCGATCTGGTATAGGTATTTGGCTCTTGGATCTTTTCTGGCTCTCATCTCACTATATGTCTTATGATAATTATCGAGCTTAATATTAAAAAAATCCTCAAAGGCAGAAATAAGCGTTTTTAGATCTGCAGTCCCGTGGTTGATATCCCCTTTTAAGTATAAACTATAGATTACTTCTACTAAAGAAGTTTTAGAGCCTGACCATAGTAGAAGGTTTGGTTGGCGTTCTCGGAAATCTCCGCTACTTCCCGGTTGAATCAGTTCCAACTTCTCCCTAATATAATGTATATAGCGGTAAAGCGCCTGTACTTTTGACCATAGCATATCGTGACTGGTCGAAAATTCGGGATTTTGATAATAGTTAATGGTTGGGCTAAAGGAGAAATCCATCTTACCACTGCGACTGAAAAATTGTGGATCCAGGTAATTGTGGTTTTGCTCCATATAGTTGACAAAACTGTTATTTTCAGAAAAAAATCTATTGATCTTTTTAATCTCTTTCTCCAAGTAACGAACTTTATGAGAGTTTCCGACCTTTGGGAGCTTTAATTCACAAGTCCTGACTTCGGTAAAATAAATAAGATAGCTCATAGGGAAAGGTTTTATATTTTTAAAAAACTCTATTTCGGCTTGAGTATCTTCAAAATCATCCTTATCTACTTGCTTTTGTAATTTGGAAAGAATTTTAATACATAAACTAATGCCATCTTCAGCTTTCTTCAAATCAGGTTTATCTGACTGAATTAAGCTTTCGACATTTTCGCTGAATATAGACATTGTTTTCTCGAACATGAGACTTGTATTTAATGAAAACAAATAATGCCTTTGCTGTGCTATTTTCAATACGGCTTTTTAAAGGGTAAATATTTAAAAATATGCTTCAAAGGGGGTGTTAATCTTTTTGTAGCCAATCCAAAGCTTCAAGACTGAAGTTATCATCTGCTTGAACATAGGCTATTTTAGGTATTAAAGTGGCTCCCAATTTCTTTTTTTCAAAACTGGCGCTAAGGCCAAAATTAATTTTTTCGAATTTGAAAATCCCGGCTATTTTTATTGCCTGGAATAAAAGCTGGCGATAGACATTGAATTTTTCATTATATTCATAATCCATGCCTACAAAAGCGGGTATGAAAGTTTTCCCGGATCGCGTTATAAACATCACGCCAACGATCTTATCCGATGCGTCGTGATTATCTGCTTTAAGATATAAGGTTAGAAAATCCCACTTCGGACTTTTAACCATTTCAGAAAATAGTTTTTTAGGAAATTTAAAAGTGTTAATTCCTAAATTGTTATTCCAAACCTCTTCAAATAACTGGTAATATTTGTCAATTTCTGCTGGGGTAGGGGAGCTTACGATCCTGGTGTTAAAGTAATTCTCAAATGCCTTAATGTCCTTTTTAAAATGTTTCCTGGAGCGTTTACTGAGCGTGGAAATATGTTGTTCTTCATTTCGCCAATTGAGGTTGGCAATTTCACAGGAATCGGGCATTTCTAAGGAAATAAAACCTTGCTTGTGAAGAAAAGCGTTCAACGTATTTGTTTTTTCAAAATCCCTTAAAATGATGAGTTTAGCCCCTACGTTAGACTTTATTTCATCAATTTTCTCTAGAAATAACCGCATGGCTTGAATATGTAGAGGATGATCATCGTCTAAAAACAAATGGGCTCCCTCTGAAAAAACTGATCCTAAGGATAGCACCATATCGGTCATATAATAGGGATCCTGTTCACGTATTTCTTCAATGGCTTTCGAGGTTTTTGCATCCGATAGCATATCATTTTTTAAAAGCGCACTAGTAAGGGGTGCCGCCAAAATGATTTTCCCTATTTTGTCTTTTATGGTAATGTAATGGAAGGCCCAATTATGCTCCTTTAAATTATTATTGGTAAACACTTTCTCTAAAAAATCAAGACCGTCCCAATCAAATGTACCTTTTCCGAAAAAACAGGTATCCCATTCCGATTTATTTATTTGTTGAATGGTTTGGGTATATTCCAGATTTAGCTCTTCCATTTGAGTAGTTACAGGATTATTCTTTTCGGTTGTTTGAATTCCAAATGATTTGTAAATCCTGGTTAAATCAGTATGGGTTTCTTCCATAGCCAGGGGAAAGTAATAATTCATCGCATCCACTAGGGCCTGAATATCTTTCAATTCGTTATGCCTAGAAATCGTGATTCTAACTCCGGTATTTTTAACCGGAACTGCTGGAAACAAACCAAGATTAACAAAAAAACCGGCATTCATCATTTTGCGTACAAAATTATATCCTGTAGCCGGTAACCCTGTACCAATATAAAATACCGGGGAGGTATTCTTATGTACCAGCGGTAGATCTGAAGCCTCTAGTAATTTATTAAAATATTCAATTTTAGCAGCTAAACCTGACTGTAGCTCATAGATTTCAGGGGAGAGATGAATTTCCGCAGAAGCAGTGGCAGCAGCAACTGAAGCAGGTTCCAATTGGGCTGAAAATGTTAGGGGTCCTCCGAAATTTTTAATTTTTTTATGCAATTTTTTATCAGGACATACTAGCACTGCACCACTAGCCCCAAAAGTTTTACTCAACGTGCCGATTAAGAGTAGATTCTGGGGAAGCTCTTTCAATACAGACATAACATAACCCGAACCGTGCTTTCCTTTCCAACTCATTCCGTGCACATCATCTATATAGAGGTGTAATTGCGGGTACTTTTTGGACAACTCCATTAAGTCCTGTAAAGGGGCAAAATCCCCGTACATGGAATAAACCCCGTCTGCCATATACCAAATTTTATTGGCCTTATTTCTTAAGTCTTTGATATAATGTTCCAGCATATCCATATTGCTATGCCTGATCATCCTTACTGTTACTCCTTTTGATTTTAAAACCTCCGTGGCACTTTGAACACTCCAATGTACCTGGTGATCCAAGATCACCGCATCACCATCCCTTATAGCTGTGGGAATGACTGCTAAATGCCCAAGTGTACTATTTTTAGTAATGAGTATGGGGTGCTGGTACATTTCAAATATTTTTTCTTCCAGCGGAGCATAGAGCGGGTGCGAAATATATGTTTTGGATAGTGGAAACTGGGTTCCGTATTTTTCAATAGCATCTATTGCTGCTCTTTTTAACCTTTTATCTTGTTCAAGTCCTAAGTAACCCGTGGTTCCGAAGTGATAGGAAGGTTTCCCGTTAATGGTTATACGCCGCCCGTTTAATTCATTGCCCTCTGCATGGAGATGGATTACCCCAGCATTGGTTGCATTGGTGATTACTTCATCAACCGTATCCAAGAAATTATTGTGTTTAACTTTAGCCATAACTTTTGATATGAAAATTTCCTTTTCAAGCTATGATAAAAATCTATTACAATTCTGGCTGTTACAATAAAAAGTCTTTTCAGAACAGTTATTCGGCTTTTCGTTCAAATAGCTTTAAAACTTATGAGAATAACTTTATCACATAATATATAATTCAAGAAAAATGTTCTGGTAAGACGTATTGGGATTTTGTTTTATATTAGTGATATCCAAATTATTACGGGATGGTTGTGGATGGTACTTATGCAAAAATGTGGATTTCCAAGGGGATCCTTTATTTTATCTATAAAGAAATTTATGAGATTAATAGGAGTATGGCCAAACAAATCGTAAGCCAGCGATTACAGCTGCAAAATGAAAATTCATATCCTATATTTTGTGATCTAAGGGCTGTCACCCTTGCTCAAAAACAAGCCAGGGACTATTTGGCTATTGAAGGTGCATATATGACAACGGCACTCGCACTCCTGGTTAAAGATGAGCACGCCGAGGTAATCACCCAGATGTATATTAAAATAAATAACCCGGCTTATCCTACCCGGGTATTTACTAATAAGGAAAAGGCGCTTTCGTTCTTGCAGGACTATAAAAGTAACCATTAATAAAATAATAATTATGGAAAAGGAAATCAGCAACGAGGAGAAAATGAGGTTCAATTCTTTGTACCAACAAATCATCGAGATTGCCTGTGGTAATTTTATGTTTCGCCAGGAACCGTCAGGTCGCCGAGACCCACTAGATACTATTGGCGTATTACTAAATATGATGTCCGAAGAAATTTATAATTCCTGTTTTAAATCCCAGCAGCAGGAGGAACATACGGAATATCATTTTTCAATATTCCTGGATAATAGCTACCATATAACTTCATATACTACCCAAACTCCCAAGATCCTGAAATGGGATGAGAAAAAAATTGATAGACCAATTTCAGAAATTCTTTCCAATAATTCCGTAACTGTTTTAAAAAAGGAACTGGAATTAAATGATGGAAAACCTTATCAGCGATTAATTACTTTAGACTTTCTAACTGAAAATAAAAGTCTATATAGGACTCCCTGCACTATTCAGAAGATGACAGGTATTAATTCAGACTGTTCATATGTAATTACCGCTTTTCGTTTCGAAAATAGGATTGAGGAGGACGAGAAAGATAGTAACCCAGCCAGGTCTTCAAAATCAGGAAGGAAGGAGAGTGCCGCAACAAAAATACTGCTAAAGCAAGTACGTCTTTATATTCTCCGGAATCTGCATACTGAACTGCCATCCCTTAAGGAATTAGGACTTATTCACCGTACGAACAAAACTAAACTCAAAGAAGGATTTAAGAAAATGTATGGCACTACCATACCCCGGTTCCATATGAAAAAAAGACTTGAAAAAGGTGCCCTTTTAATTCGAAGTACGGAATTGCCTATTTCCATAATTATGCAGAAATGCGGTTTTAAGGATCATTCACATTTTTCTAAAAATTTCAAACTTCAATATGGTCAGACGCCTTCGCAGTATAGAATGGAAAATGCCTGGTCCATTTTATAACAGAATAGTTTTTCGGCTTTAGCGACCATTTTTTTTGAGGTTATTTGATGAAATTTACTATTGTAAATGATAGTAGCCTTAAGCTTATACTACTTTCAAATTTCAGTATTGTACTGGAATATTTACACCATAAAAGAAAAGTTACAAATCTTTTTGCGCAGAAAGTAGGAGAAGCCGAAAATCCTTCAAAGAGTAGGTATATTTTTAATCTTTATATTATGAAAAAGCTATTTTTAATTCCAGCAATGGCGCTTCTTGTTGTTTTAGGCATGTCCTTTACAAATGTAGGAGGTGAAACCGACAATGAGCCGGCGACCCTGGTCAACGATTATGTCTTGATTAGTGGGAACTGGCAACCAATTGCTGAACAGGATTGTTCAGGTGGACAATATCATTGCCAGGTGAAATTCAGTGAGAATGGACAGGCTTATGATGTGTATGATGAAATGAATGTCAATACACTCAAAGAGAGCCCTACCAGACCACCAAAATTGATTAATCCATAATCATTTAATTTAAGTATCCCGGATTTGTCCGGGATACTTGTTATAAAAGAATTCTATTTATTCTTGGGTATTATTATTATTTCCTGTCGTTTATCCAGAGACAGGTATTTTTTTGCGGCCTCGTTGACATCTTCCAAATCGATGAAATGTTTTAGTAAGGAGGAATACTGTAAAACTTCTTCTGTAGCACTTCTTTCACTGTTCTCATATCTTTTTAGAAAATCCGGCCAAAAATTTACAAGGTAGAACCTATCCAGCCTTGGTTCGTACCTATCTATTCTCAACGGAATGGCTGTCTCCAACCAGGTTGGGGCAACTCCTTTATCACGGAGTTGTTTAAATTCTTCAACAGCCGATTTAATCATTTTGTCCTGATTTCCAAGGTCACTATCAAAACTTATAATAAAAGCATAGATCCCTTTTTCAAAATCCATCCACTTACCATAGGCATGAGGCATATAGGAGCCACTTCTTAAGCGGTCAAAAATCGCCTCGTCTAACCTTTTCCATAAAAGATCCAGCACTACCTGTGTTTTAGAACTATAATCTATTTGCACCGGGAAGTATAGTTCGACTACGGCATTATTGACATCTTCGTATTCAACCGTTTCTGAAATGGTCTTAAAATTATAGGTGAATTGATTCTGGAACATATTATTCTCTATAACCGTTGGAAATTCAGACAGGTAATTTTGAACCTCTGGTATTAATTCTTCTGAGTTAAAATCTCCGGTGATAATAAAGGTGTAGCCATATAAATTTGTAAATTTATTATAGCCTTCATAATAATCTTGAAATGTGAGGGCGGCAATATCTTTTTTACTTATTTGCGGGACCTTGGTAAATAATGTCCTTTCAACCGTTTCACGAATCATCAGATTATGATCTAAGGTTTGGCTGAACTTCAATATTTGATCTTCTTTCCAATTTTCAAATGCCTGTTGATTGTATTTAGGATTGAGCAAATAGCGATGTAATACATTAAAAAAAGACTGTATAT
The DNA here is from genome assembly GCF_017579965.1 of Salegentibacter sp. BDJ18. NCBI lineage: Bacteria > Pseudomonadati > Bacteroidota > Flavobacteriia > Flavobacteriales > Flavobacteriaceae > Salegentibacter > Salegentibacter sp. BDJ18. Next base: position 125,654 of record NZ_JAFLQX010000023.1, on the reverse strand, counting down.
CGTTTTTTTGAAAAACTCCGTCAATAATAAACTGATTTTGAATATGATAATAATTCAATCTCATCTGATGATCCAGCATGAACTGCTTTAATTCAAATTTTGAGTAATCTTCAACATCTCCGTAGAACATCAAATCAGGTGCTGTAGTCGCAGTTATATATTCTTTTTTATTTCTAATAGAAATTGGAACTTCTTTGTATCCGTAGATTGAAACTTGATTCTTATAGCGTTCCATCCAGGGTTCTGAAGGCTTAAAGATCAGCTTTATTCCATTTGGCAATATTAATGAGCTTACTCCAATTTCATTTTCCTTTACCATGGATAGATCAACATTTTTTAAAGGTTGAAAAACGTTTGAAATAGTGTCAATTTCCCGGAAAATTAATTTGGATTTTTTTCGGGCTTTTACTTTCGCTTCCTGATACCATTTCATCACATTCTGATGCTTTGGTATGGATGAAACCGGAATATTAATAAAGGTATAATCGGTATTTTCAGAAAGTTGCCAACCGGTATTGATGTAATTCTTGATCTCCGATATTCCAATATCCTCCAATACCTGTCTTAACTCCCTCTCGTATCTTTCGCCAATAACTGCTCTATTTCCTAAAACAAAATGATTCAGTAAACTGATAGATATATCCCTTGATTCTGAATTTTTTGTTACGAGATCATCATATAAAACTTGTTTTGACTTTTCTAACATTTCTTTATCAATAGTCCCTTTCACTAATTCATCCGCTGTAAATAATTGCATCATATTTGACTTGATATCTAAATCATTATCAGTATCCACCATCCAATAATTTATCTGTAGTTGACCGTTCGCTAAAGAATTGCTACTAAAAGAGCTAGTATAGTTTTCAAACGGAGGATCGTATTGATCTTTTAATTTTTTTCCGATTTTATCATACATCATGCTAGTTAGCTTTTGCAGCAACATTTTTCGCAGATCTTCTCGCGAACGCACGAACTTTTCATCATTTTTACGCTTACTGGTAATTACTATCCTGGATGACTCATTAATGGAATCTTTAAGCGACTGGTACTGGTTTTTACCAGGAAGGATAATTTTAAATTGCTCATTGTACCTCTCAGGGCTTTCCGAATCGTAGCCGGACTTTAAATCGTTAAAACGATTAATTATTACCTTTTCGAGGCTGTCGGGGTTGATGTCTCCAACTATGATGGCAGCTTCTAGGTCCGGTCGATACCATTTATTATGGAATTCTTTTAAAGCTTCAATATTCACATTTCTCATACTAGCTTCTGAGCCTGCTTTATCCTGTAGCCCAAAATTCGTATTTGATAGGACGATATTGGAAATCGTATCTAGATACCAATCTCTATAATAAGACTTAGATCGGCCTTCGCCGATCACCGAACCGCTTTCCACCGCTACATCATTCTCTCTTATTATCATATTCCCCGACCATTCATATAGAAATTCCAAAGCAAGGTTCAATTTTTCCGGGCGGTCTGAAGAAAATGTAAGTTGGTACTCTGTAAAATCATAACCGGTTCTGGCCGCAAGAATAAGACTGGCAGAATCAGCAACCTTTAGAAGTTGCGGATATTTTACCGTATGAACGGCGCCAATATGCTCAAGAAGATGAGCATATTCTTTCTGATTTTGTTTTTGTTGATAATAACCCGCCTTCACTGCTAATAGCATTTGAATTTGTCCGGGAGGAACCTCGTTTTTCTTTATATAATAAGTAAACCCGTTTTTCAATTTGCCATATCTTACAGTCGTATCAAGATTTTTTTCAGTCAAAGCTTTAACTTGCTGAGCGAACAGCTGGTTTCCTAGTACTAAGAAAAGTATTGAAAGAAATATATAATTTTTCATTTTAGTACCCTTCATTTTGTGTCAGATTCGGATTCTTTTTTCTCTCGGATTCCGGTATTGGATAAAGCAAATCAGTTGTATTCCATGATGGATCTTCCCCTAGAACCTGTCCAGCCTGGCCGGTTCGCTTTAGATCAAACCAACGATGACTCCATTCCGAAAAAAGTTCCTTTCTTCGTTGTAATAAGATTTCTTCAAAAAGCTCCATCTCTGATATTTCGGGTTTAATTTCCGCAAATGGTTGCAGTCCTGATCTTAATCGGATCTCATCAACATCCTGCAAAGCACCAGCTAAATCACCCTGCTCCAAACGTGATTCCGCACGAATGAGGTATTGTTCGCCTAGCCGAAGAACCATAGAATATTCTTCTATTGGGAATTGGTTGCTAAGGCGCACTTTATATTTATGCACGTAATGAGCATCCAGTGCTTCGTTATACCCCACCCAGTTTTGAAACCTTTTATCGATGGAATCAAATTCAGCTATGAATGGTTCCTCCAATTTAATAGCCGCAAAAAATGAAAAGATTGGATCAATGATTTGAAAATTCCCTTCGTTAGTTTGTGTCGACAAACCCCCAGCTCCTATCGGAGAAATTTGCCAGATTGCCTCAGCACTATTGGCCAGAAAAACCTCGTCTAAGTCCTCTAATAATCCGTAGTTGCCAGTATCATTTATCACCAGACTGCTAAATTTTTCAGCTTCCTGCCAGTTCTCGGAATATAGGTAAACACGAGACAGAAAGGCCCTAACCACTTGTTTATTGATACTTGTTCTCTCGGTATTCCAATATTCTTCAGGAACCTGTTCTTCGGCCATTATTAAATCGGCGAGAATCTGATCATAAATGTCAATTTGGGAAGTTCTTGAAGCCAATTGGTTCTCGCGATAATCTGTCTTCAGTATAAGCGGAACATCCCCGTAAAGATTAGTCAGGTAGAAATAAGTAAATGCACGGACAAACCTCGCCTGACCTTCCATTTGATTTTTGAATGACTGTTCCAGATTATCCGCATTTTGCAAACCTTCCAGAAAAGAGTTCACGGCATAAATCATATTGTAGGCACTGGACCAGATACTTAGATTTTCTATATTATCGGGATCAATTTCATGTTCCTGGAATTGCATCCTGGAAACATTTCCTGTACTAATGGTTTGAATATTATCCGCTGATAAGCCTGCCATAGTGGTGATACTGCTTCTTCCCCCATTAGAATATTCCAACTGAAATAATTGGTAATAGATTCCTGTCATGGCACTTTCCACCGTGGCCTCGCTTTTGAATACCTCTTGCCTTACCAATTGGTTTGCAGGAGGATCGAGATCTACCATCTCTTCACAGGAGTAAAATAGGCAAGCCACTAATAAAATAATGAACTGGTATGTATAAGAATATTTTTTCATGATAATGTGTTAAAAATTAAGCTGTAGTCCTGCTGTAACAGATCTAAGATTTCCCATAGATATTGCTGAGGTAGGTAGTTCCGGATCTAGACCTTCATAAGGCGTCCATGTTAGCAGGTTTTGCCCATGAATAAATAACCGGATCTGGTCGGCATGCAGTCTTTTTGTCCATCTCATTGGTAAATTATAGCCCATGGAAAGTGTTTTGAGGCGTAGAAAAGAAGCGTCAGTAAAAGAAAAATCACTGTTTACCGCATCTATAAAAGCAATTGATGCTTCGTAGGACGCAGAATATCTCTGAAAATCTTCATTACCCAAAGCCACATCAAGAACATTGCTGTTCGTTCCGGCCTGGAATTCGGATAGCCTTCCTTCCTGTTTCACGTATTGTAAAAGAAATTCGAGATTGAAATTTCCATAACGTAAAGAATTGCTCAGGCCGCCAAAGAACTCTCTATTCAGATTTTTAGTAATAATCTGATCTTCAAAACTCAGGTTTCCGTCGTCATTTACATCCCTTACCGTATACAAACCTGTTTCAGGATCCAGGCCAGTATAATCATATAATAGTGCAATATTTAGGGGCTCACCTACGCGGTAAGTATTTGAATAAGAGGATTGATCGATATCCGGATATCGTAGTAATTTATTTTCCGGAAAACTAAGATTCAGATTTGTTCTCCAGCTAAACCTGTCATTACTGAAATTGATAGTTGCGAGTTCAATCTCCAGACCTTTATTTTGAACCGTGGCCGGCAGGTTAGCCTGTACGGAATTGAATCCAGCGATGTAAGGTAGCGAATACCCAACCAGCTGGTTGGAGGATCGGTTACGATACCAACTTACTCCAATATTCAACTTATCTTTCAAGAATCCGAGCTCTGTGGCCAGTTCCAGTTTTTTATTGACTTCCCAGGAATAGTCAGGATTGGCCAGTGCGACAGGATAAAGGCCTCCGGGACCTACGGTTGCCTGGTAGGCATCCAGATAACCATAATCTCCTATTTGGTCGTTCCCCGTGCTTCCATAGCTACCTCGTAGCTTTGCAAAAGATAGAAAGCTATCTACCTTTCCAAAAAAAGACTCTTCAGAAAGAATCCAGGCAGCGCCTATTGCCCCGAAACTGGCAAACCGGTTATTAGTACCAAACCGGGAGGAGCCATCCCTGCGACCGGTAAGGTTTAAAAAATACTTTTGATCCCAATTTAGACCGATTCTGGAAAAAAGGGCGACATACTTATATTCAGCCTGACCACTGCTAGCATTGATTATACTCTCCGCTGAACCTAAATCTCCTATTAATGATTCCGAAGCATAGCCCTGCCCCTGGAAAGAACTTCGGTCAGATCCATTTTTTTGCAAGGTTCCTCCAATTAAAAAATGTGTTTCCAGTTTTCCGAAGTTTTGATCATAGGTCAATTGCGGCTCAATAATCCATGATTTTCTATTAGTTGAAAGATGAGACGACCTGTTAACCGGGTTGGATGCCGGGGCATATGATCGAATGGGTAGTTTCCATAATTCGTCACTGGTAAAATTAGCATAGCCAAAACTGGATTTCAAGCGTAAACCTGATACTATTTCATAAGAAAGTACCAGGTTAGCGTTCAGGTTCCTGGTTTGGGTAGAGGTCGTGTTGAAATATCCCTCCATCGGATTAGATAGCCCGGCCTCACTCCAGTCCTCCCAATTAAGACTTCCATCATCATTAAAAACTGATGGAGCATTTGGAGGTAACAAGATGTTGGCAGGGTTAAGGCCGTTTGTACCTGTTAAATTGTTTTGGTCAATTCCGTAATTCACATGGAGTTTTACCTCAAACAGGTTATCTTTTGATAGGTGATTTAGGGCTAGGTTACTGGTACCTTTGCGATAATCATAATCTCCCGGGTATATCGTTCCCTGTGAGAATACAGAACCTCCTATGCGGTACGTGGTATTGCCTTCCCCACCTGAAATTGCCAGGCTAGCATTGGTCACTTCGGCCTGACCGCCAAAAAAAAATTCCTGCCAGTCTGTATATCTTTCCTGATCCCATAAGACCAGATCGTAGGCATTGAAATTATCTGGCTCCACACCATCATTCTGGAAAGCCTCCCGCCGTACCTGCAAATACTGCGGGGTATTCAATAAATCAAGCTTCTCTGCTATAGAAGAACTACCGGTATAAATACGCGCTTCCAGCCCTCGGTTGCTGCCATTCTTAGTGGTAATTAATACCACCCCGTTTGCCCCCCGTGAACCGTAAATTGCTGTTGCATCTGCATCCTTCAAAACTTCAACACTTTCTATGTTTGCAGGATTCAAATTATTTAACGGATCTATACCGGAATTCGATAAAACCGAATTGCTCTCAACAGGAACAGAACTTACGGGAACCCCATCTATAATGTAAAGCGGATAGTTTCCTTCGCTTCGTAAACTGTTCGTTCCCCGTATCCTAATGGTGGGAGCGCCCCCAGGATTTGCTCCTCCAGAAATTATCTCAACACCTGCCATTCTTCCCTGCAATGCCTGAATAGGGCTCACCACCGGCTGGTTTTCTATTTCCTCGGCCGTTACCCTGGAAATATTACCTGTACTCTCGCGCCTGGTAGTATTATAGTAACCAGCATTAATTTTTACTTCGCCAAGGGCAGAAACATCCTCCTCTAATTGAATGCTAATTTCTTCGTTGTTATCTACCAGGATTTCTACAGTTTTATATCCTATATAGGAAAAGACCAAAATGCCATTGGCAGGAGCAGTGATGTTGTACTCGCCATCCAGGTTAGTTATTGTTCCTCTGTTGGTATTTTTAACTGTAACGGTCACCCCAGGTATAGGAATCCCGTTTTGATCTTGTACTACACCTGAAATTTCTTGCTGTTGCAAGGGCAGTGGGGCAGTGGTTGCCGCATTAGCAGCACTAGCAAGGAAGAAGAGTATCCCGCCTATAATAATTAGCGCCACCCATTTAAGGCGCGAGTAATTATTTTTCATAATTTTACGTGTGATTTTAAGTGAAACATTGTTTTACTTAAGCTTAGGCCTTCCCCTCCAGACGCCAATCTTCAGGGAAGGCTTTGAGCTTAATTCAAATAGTCCCTTTACTCTCGATGGAGGAGCAAGGGTATCCCGGCTCCCTATAGCCGAAACTGCAAACCTATTACTAATGTTCCCAAGCCCTTTTAAGGCTTTTCCCAACCCACGCTGTAAAAAAAATAGGGTATCACAGCACCCACGGGATTGTAAAAATTTTGGCCTGTCCCGCAACAAGCCTAAGATTAGACATACTTTTAGATAACCAAAACAGTTGTTTTGGTGTTGCGAGACTTAAAAAATTGTAGAAAATCACTTTGAAAATTAAGAAGAGAAATGACGTAGTTCGAACTAAAAAATAGACGTGGAACTCAACTTATTGTATAGGAGGTACTGGCGGTACCTTTACCACAAATAAGTGAGCCCACGCCGTTTTATGAGCGTGAGCATGATCACTTATCATCCCGTGGTAATATTAAAACGCCAGTTTTCCTATACGAGATTCAAAGCGTATGCTTCTATATTTTTAGAAGTAAACGCAAATATAATATCACTCAAATATATATAAAAATTTTTAAGTGCGTACGATCGTGCGCAATTATTTTTCAAAGTTCCTCTTCTTTTGTTATATGGCTGGTATAAATTTTATTATTTGTGATTTTATAAATAGGGAGTGGATAAAGCCATGGCTTGATCAGAAACGATCGCAACGTTCTTTCGCTGATAAATGTAACGTAGAAGAAGGAATCATAAGAAAAATTAGAGGAAAAGCAGAATATCGTATTCCGGTGGAAACTCTCGAAAAAATTTGTGATGGTCAAGGAATTACCCTTCATAATTTTTTCAAGAAATTGGGGAAATAATTATTCAATTTCGAAAAAATAAGCTTCACTAACTGGTCTAATTGTTTTTGTAGAAATAATTCTGGTATACCTCAACTTCAAATTGAAAAGTCTATAGTTCCAACTGATTGCTTATTCTCTAACTATACTCACAACTCTTTTCTTTACGGTTTTCCGTATTCTTCTATTATTTTAAGGTTTTATATTTAGTAAAACTGGGTTTATCCTGGTATTTTTTTTAATTAAAAGGGTATTTTAGGTGGGGAGTTGTGCAACATATTTAATGAAAATTCAACTTCAATATAAAATAATTGTATTTTTGATTTGTGGAAAAAATTGGTGACATAGAAATTAGAGTCGTAGGAAAGTCTGGAAATCTTGAATTAAGTCCAGACAACTATGATATTAAGCAGATTGCATCCATTTTGCAAAATGTCGAGGATTTGTTGTATCCAAATAATAAAAAAGATAGACCGATTATTACCTATGATATAGAAGAAGGATCGGTTCGCCACATTTTTAAAACTTCTATTCAAGCGGTTATTGGATTTAGTGCTTTACTTTCTCAAGTTCAAGCGCAAAACAATATTGATTTTTTAGAATTAAAAACTGCAAGGGCCTTAGAGGAAATTCAAAAAATGTCTCGTCAAAAGAATTATGAATTTCAAATTAAGACTTCTTTAGAAAAGGACTATGAATTAAAGATTAATCCCTCCACAAAATTCTTTCGTACAGAAAATATCTGGTCGGATGCAGAATTTTATTTCTATGGTGTTTTAAAAGATGCAGGAGGAAAAAGTAAGGCTAACATACATCTAGATACAAAAGATTACGGTTACTTATCAATAGAAACTGGAGAAGAATTTTTGAAAGAAAGAGAAGAAAACCTTTTATATAAAAAATTCGGTGTTAGAGCATCTGGAAAACAGAATGTGGAAACTGGAGAAATTGACACAAAATCTTTGAAATTACTAGAATTAATAGATTACAATCCAAAATTTGATAACGATTATCTGAATACATTAATTAATAAAGCAAAAAATAATTGGAGAGGAATAAATGCAGATGATTGGTTGTTAAATATGCGGGGAGGTTATGAAGCATAGCGTTTTATTAGACACTAGTTTTTTTATTCGATTACTAAATGACGAAGATCCCCTTCATAGAAATGCAGTAGGTTATTACAAATATTTCTTGGAGAACGATGTAACCTTGAAAATTTCAACAATTTCAGTTGCAGAATATTGCGTTTTAGGCAAATTAGAAGATTTACCCTTAAAAGACCTTCAAATTATTCCATTCAATTTAAAAGAAGGAGAAAGAACTGGCGAATTTGCCAAAATCATTTTTAGTGAAAATAAAATTGAAACTGAAAAATTAACTCCTAGGGCTATAATTCCAAACGATTCAAAGTTATTTGCGCAAGCCGATTTAGATAAAACAATATCCCATTTTGTGACGTCTGATGTGCGATCAAAAAACACTCTCGCACTATTAAAAAGAAGGGTGACTCCAAAATTTTCGATTATTTCCATTGATGTACCTCACACAGAAGCTTTCGGTATTTTAGATTTATAGTAAAAATACGTTGCACAACAAGTCGGTTCATCGCAAATAAAGACGGGTGTTGTCGAAAAAGCGTAATTTAGAAAACCAGGAAACAAAAACGGTAAGTCGGCAAATCCGCTTCCCTACTCCGCCAACTTGCGATAGTGTGCCGACCAAGCAATGACCGGCAATTCAGGCAAGAATCTGCTCAATCTTTAGAATCCTTTAACATTAGAAAGATTTTTCCTAAATTGCTGCGGCTTCTTACCCTACTTCATGAAGCTATTGAAATATTTACTTGTAAGACCCGAATTTTAATAATGGCCAAAAAGAAAACGAGCAAAGAAAAATCGATTGAGGAAAGTCTGTGGGATGCTGCCAATAAACTTCGTGGCTCCATTGAACCTTCAGAATACAAGCACGTAGTACTCGGGCTTATCTTCCTGAAATTTGCTAGTGACAAATTTGAGGTCCGCCGCGAGGAGCTTATTGCCGAAGGCAAAGAAAAGTACCTCGAGATGAAAGACTTCTACAATATGAAGAATGTCTTTTTCTTAGCTGAGACTTCCCGGTGGAATTATCTTATTAAAAATGCAAAACAGGACGATATTGCCTTGAAGATTGATACTGCCTTAAACCGGATAGAAAAGAACAATCCTTCTTTAAAAGGTGCATTGCCGGATAATTATTTTTCCCGTTTGGGACTGGATAAAAGTAAGCTGGCTTCCCTGTTGGACACCATTAATAAAATCGATACCCAAAAAGACAAATCCCAGGATATTGTGGGGCGTGTATATGAATATTTCTTATCCAAATTCGCCTTGGCGGAAGGAAAAGGAAAGGGAGAGTTTTACACGCCAAAAAGTATTGTAAACCTTATTGCCGAAATGATCGAACCCTATAAAGGGATTATTTATGACCCGGCTTGTGGCTCTGGTGGTATGTTTGTGCAGTCTATCAAGTTTATAGAAAGCCACCACGGCAGCAAACGGGAAATTTCCATTTACGGCCAGGAATACACAAATACTACTTACAAACTGGCCAAAATGAACCTGGCCATTCGGGGAATATCGGCAAACCTGGGGGATAAAGCTGCCGATACGTTTAGCAACGACCAGCATAAGGATCTGAAAGCAGATTATATTATGGCCAACCCGCCATTTAATCAAAAAGACTGGCGCGGACCACAGGAATTAATCGATGATCCTCGCTGGCAGGGCTATGAAGTGCCTCCAAAAAGTAATGCGAACTATGGTTGGATCTTAAATATGGTTTCCAAATTATCAGATGATGGGGTTGCCGGATTTATTCTGGCTAACGGATCGCTTTCGGGTGGTGGTGAGGAATATAAAATACGGAAAAAACTAGTGGAGAATAACCTGGTGGAAGCCATTATTATCCTGCCACAAAATATGTTTTATACCACGAATATAAGCGTAACTGTTTGGATCCTGAATAAAAATAAAACTGCCCATACCCGTTCCATTGGAGACGAAGTCCGCCACTACCGCAATCGGGAAGAGGAGGTGTTGTTTATGGATTTGCGGCAAATTGGAGAGCCATTTGAAAAGAAATTTATCCAGTTTAGTGGAACGCAAATTAAAGATATTGCCAGGACTTACCACGATTGGCAACAGGAAGACACGGATTATAAAGATATCCCGGAATATTGCTACAGTGCCACTAAAGCCAATATTGAAAAGAAAGATTTCTCCCTGGTGCCCAGCAAATATATTGAATTTGTAAACCGGGATGAAAACATCGATTTTGATACCAAGATGGCAGGTTTACAAACCGAACTTACAGACTTACTACAACAGGAAGAGCAATCTAAAAAAGAATTGTTGGACGTTTTTAAAGAGCTGGGGTATGCCATCAAACTATAGGCCTATAGGCGATTATATACAATTGGTTGATGAACGTAATAAGGAGTTAAAAGTCACTACACTTTTAGGCCTAAGCATATCCAAAGAGTTTATTCCTTCCGTGGCCAATACGGTAGGAACAAATATGCGCAACTATAAAATTATTCGTGAAAATCAATTTGCCTGTAGTATTATGCAGGTTAGGAGAGATGGTAAAATGCCCGTGGCATTACTTGAAGATATTGAAGAAGCCATTATTTCTCAAGCTTATCCTGTGTTTGAAATAATAGATACGGAGGTTTTACTCCCCCAATATCTAATGATGTGGTTTTCCCGTTCTGAATTTGACAGACAAGCAACATTTCACGCAGTTGGAGGTGTTAGGGGGAGCTTGGAATGGGAAGATTTTTTAGCTTTTGAACTTCCCGTTCCTTCCATAGAAAAACAGCGGGAAATTGTAAAGGAATATAATGTGGTTAAAAACCGTATAAAATTAAATGAAGAAATAAACCAGAAGCTGGAAGAAACTGCCCAGGCCCTTTATAAACATTGGTTTGTTGATTTTGAATTTCCTAATAAAAAAGGTAAGCCTTATAAATCTTCCGGTGGAGAAATGGTTTATAATGAAGAGTTGGATAAGGAAATTCCAGAAGGGTGGATCGCTGGTAGCATTGATGAAATTTGTGACATCGAAGATGGAGATAGAGGGAAAAATTACCCCAAAAAAGAAGAATTCTCAAATGATGGTTATTGCCTATTTCTAAATGCCGGAAATGTAACAAAATCAGGTTTTGATTTTAGTAATAATAGTTTTGTGACTAAAGAAAAGGATGAATTACTGCGAAAAGGAAAATTAAAAAGAAAAGATGTCGTAATGACCACTAGAGGTACGGTTGGGAATATAGGTTACTACAATGATAAATTAGATTTTGAAAATGTCAGGATTAATTCGGGAATGGTGATTTTAAGAAATCCCAGGATTTCATTCTTTTTATATACAAAAATGAAAAGTGCGGAAATGAAAGATCTTATTATAAATCATTTATCTGGATCTGCTCAGCCACAATTGCCGATAACAGACATTAAAAGGATGAAATTTCCAATGCCTGGAAACCAAAACAATCTAACAGAAAATTTTAATTCAAAAGTCACTCCATTGCAAAATTCAATAGATGATAAAAATTTGCAAATTAGATATTTAAATCAACTTCAAAATCTTCTGCTTTCCAGAATTGCAAGGGTAAAACAAGAAAAAATATCTCTTGCCTATGAGTGAAAATTTACAAAAGAATCAGGAAATTAAGGATAAGAAACAAAATATCCCTTTTAACTCCCTTTCTCCAGTTAGTGATCCAGAAAAGCATAAATTTTACTGTGATTCTTTAGAATGGGCTCTGTCTAATCGGAAAGAAAAAGATATAAAAAATATCGCGCTATCTGGAACCTATGGTTCCGGCAAAAGCAGCATTTTAAAAACTTTTCAGAAAACCAATAAAAATGAAAGTTTAAAATTTTTAAATGTTTCATTGGCGACTTTTAAAGAAGAGAAAAGGAATGACACTGATAAATATGCACATTTAAGAAGTGAAAACATAAATAGTGACAAACTTTCAAAAAATGATCAGCTTCGATTAGTAGAATTAAGCATTCTTCAACAAATCTTTTATCACGAAGAATATGATAATATACCTGATTCCAGGTTCAAGAAAATAAGAAGTTTGAATCCCAAGGAAGTTCAGGAAACTACTTGGTTAGTATTCGGACTTATCTTTGTATTATACACTTTTTTTAATTTCCATTTCCTTAGAACCCTAATTAATTTGCCAGAACCAAAATTATGGTTCGCATATATTGTACAGGGCTTATTGGCTATTGGAGGTTTAGTTCTTTCATTTTACTTCCTACGTGCTGTGGTAGGATTTTCTCAAAAACTTACGATTAGTAAATTAAATTTTCAGAATCTTGAAATCCATTTAGCTGATAAAATAGACAAATCTATCCTGAATAATCATCTGGATGAAATTTTGTATTTTTTTGAGGTAACAGATTATAATGTTGTAATCATTGAAGATCTGGACCGTTTTGAGCAAACAGAAATTTTCACCAAGCTTAGAGAAATAAACCTTCTAATTAATAATTCAAAATCGATTAATCGTACCGTAACATTTATTTATGCTATTCGCGATGAAATGTTTAAGGACAAAGACCGGACTAAATTTTTCGATTTTATAATCCCCGTTATACCAGTTATCAACTACTCTAATTCCAATGAACAATTAACCCGGGCATTAGAAAAATTTGATTATTCTTTATCCACAGAATTGATAGATCAGGTCGCATTTTATGTAGATGATATGCGGCTTCTGTATAATATTGTAAACGAATTCCATATTTACTTTCAAAAATTTAAAGGTGAAAAATATCAGAATAAACTTTTTGCAATAATCGTTTATAAAAATATTTATCCTGAAGATTTTGTTATGCTAGGAAAAAATCAAGGCATTCTTTATAAAAACCTTGTAGAGAATAAGTTGGATTGGGTGAATAGTGCAATAGAAAAGATTGAAGAAGACAATTCTAGCTTAAAAATAGAATTAAAAACGCTAGAAGAATCTTTACCTAGAAATTTAGAGGAATTAAAACGCATTTATCTTTTTGAATACATACAAAAGGTTCCAAATCTCATGTATTTTAAAATTCAAAATAAAAATTATACTGTTCAGCAAATGCTTGAAGAGGAAAATTTTGAAAAATTAAAAAGTGGATCTATAAGCTATCGAGAAAGTCAATATACCAGACCGTTCAACTTTAAATTTTCTGATGTAGAATCTCGTCTTGATCCGGAAAAGTCTTACTTGGAAAGAAAAACTGAAATTGAAAGCAAAAATACCGGGAGGGTAAAAGATATTAGAGATAAATTAAAGAAGAATGAAGAAGAAAATAGAAGAATAAAAAATGCAAAGATAAAATATCTTTTAAAGGACAAAAAAATTGCATTGTCTTCAGAGCCCTCCAAACAGGAACAGTTAATAATTTTATTAATTCGTAATGGCTATATAGCTGAAGATTATCTTAATTATATTTCCTATTTCTATCCGGGAAGTATTACTGAAAGAGATCACTGGTTTTTGATGAATGTAAGGAATGAAATGGATAGTAAATTTGATTATAAGCTGGATGAAGTAGAAAATGTTATCAAAAAAATAAGTGAATCAGAATTTGAAAGGAGATTTGTTTTAAATTATAGTCTTCTAGACCAGTTTTTAAAGAGTAAAAAATTTCCCTTGAAAAAGGAATTATTTTTGAAGCAGCTGTCAAACGAATCAAATGATTCTGTCAAATTTATTTACTCTTATATCAAAGAAGGTAAAAATTCCGGATTGTTCATAAAAGCTTTATGTAAAAGTTGGATAGACATTTGGAAGTTTATTGAAGAAGATAGCTCGCTTTCAGAGGATGATAAATCAAATTATCTCTCTCTCCTTCTTAACAACGCAGAAATTGAAGATATAGAAAAAATAGCTTCTACCTCCCAATTAGAGGCAGTTTTAAACCAAAAGGCAGATTTTTTATCAATAGTCAATGATCCAAAGAAACAGATCCAAATCATCGACCAATTTGACCTGAAATTTACATCCTTAAATTTGGATGAATCCTCTGAGGAAATAAAGGAATATATATATTCTATGAATAACTATGCGATCAATACATACATGTTGAAAAGAATGATCAAGGAATTTGGAGAATATAGGGAGGATGATTTTAATCGGAGTAATTATGCAGCCATTCATTCGTCTGGCTGTGATAAATTAATTGAGTATATAGAAAAGAACATAGAGAAGTATATCAGTTCGGTATATTTAAAACTCAAAGATAACTTCAATGAAAAACAGGAATATCTACTTAAGCTACTAAACAATTCAAACATCAAAAAAACTAGCAAAGAAGATATAATATCTCAAACTGAAACTCTGTTGCCTTCTATTTCTGAATTAGAAGATTCTAAGGAATTGAGTGATTTTTTGCTTAAGAATTTAAAGATAGAACCAACCTGGAAAAATGTTATTTTCAACTATCAAGAAAATGAAAATAAATTTTCGGAAACACTAACTGGTTATTTAAATAATCCAAAAATTGCTGAAGTCCTAGTAAAAGAATCTATACCAACAGATAAGGAATTAGTAAGTTTTAGACGTGATTTCTTGTTAAACAATAAGATTCAAGATGAATTGTACAACTCTTATCTAAAAACAGTACCGCTAGCATTCAAAGATTTAAACTTTGAAGATTTATCGTTTAAAAAAGTAGAAGGATTAGTAAATGAGCTAAAATTATCATTTAATCAAGAAAATCATACCAAACTAAGATCAAGTTTTTCTCCCACACATCTCATCTTTATTATCCTGAATATTTCAGAGTTTTTTAAAATATTTTCAGAAATAGTTCTATCAGAATCAGATTTGGCGGAAATCCTGGAAAATTCTATGTTATCTGATTCTCATAAAATAAAATTAATAGAAAAATTCGAAGCTGATAACGCTATTTCGGATCAGAAGGCACTTTCTTTAATAGGAAAAATGGCCTTAAAACACAAAGAACTAAAATTGTCTGATTCAAATATTTCTTCAATTCTATTAAAATCTGCTTTAAAGACTAATGAGAAAATTGAGCTTTTTATGAACAATCTTACTTCCTTTGATAAGGAATTTATAAAACCGTTTTTGAATTCGTTAGGGGGAGATTATAAGCAATTAAATGCAAAAGGTCCTATGCCGTACTTTAAAAACTCTGCCCTTTTGCTCAGTTTTTTTCAATATTTAAAACAAGAAGATAAAATATCTAAAATCAAAGAAAAAAAAGACCATATCCAAGTTACAACATTTAGAAAATAAATGATGCCCGAAACCAACCGTATAGAATATAAACGAAAACTTTCCGGAAATCTGGAAAGAAGATTAAGAATAAGGTGAAAAAGGATTAGCAAAGTAATTTTTGATACGCTTTCCCATAGCACAAGATTAAATACAACATGAAAAACGGCCTACATAATAACCTGGTAAAGGAGTTAAGCCAGCTTATAGAACAGGGAAAACATCAAATCGCGGTACAGGTAAACAGTACCATGACTTTAGTGTTTTGGGAAGTAGGTAAACGTATAAATAAAGAAATACTGCAATATGTACGGGCAGATTATGGCAAAAACATTGTGACAACAGTGTCGTCACAATTGAAAAAGCGCTACGGGAATAGCTTTGGAACATCTAATAAAAAAACCGGAATAAAAATAAATACTGCGATGGTCGCAGCGCGCGAACGTATAGCACAGAAAAAATTGCAATAAACCAGGAATGAGTAAAAAGTTTACCGAAGCACAACTGGAAAGCGTTTTTGCCACACAGCTGGAACAGGAAGGTTATCAGCATCAGTTAGGAGGCAGCATATCCCGAAAGGAAGATGAAGTTCTTATTGAAAGTGACCTTCGGGAATTTCTGATGTCAAGGTACCGGGAAAACGGGATCACCAAAAATGAAGTAGAATCCATCATTCTCAGGCTCAAAACCCTTCCGGCTTCAGACCTTTATGAAAGCAATAAAGGATTTATGCAAATGCTTTCTGATGGTTTTTCGCTAAAGCGGGAAGACCGTTCCCAAAAAGATATCTGGATCTATTTAATTGATTATTCAGTAGAGAACCGCAACACTTATAAATTCGTCAACCAGCTGGAAATTACCGGAACCCAAAAACGTATTCCTGACGGGATACTTTATATCAACGGAATTCCGGTGGTTGTTTTCGAATTTAAAACCGCCATTCAGGAAAACACCACAATTTATGATGCTTACAAACAATTAACCGTTCGTTACCAAAGGGATATACCCGAACTTTTTAAGTATAACGCGTTTTGCGTGATCAGCGATGGCGTAAATACCAAAGCAGGTTCCTTTTTTGCCCCTTATGAATTCTTCTATGCCTGGCGCAGAATCGCAGGGCTGGTAAAAGAGGTTGATGGCATTGATAGCATGTTCATCCTTATCCAGGGGATGTTGCATCAAAACAGGCTTCGGGACATCATTAAAAACTTTATTTATTTACCGGACAGCTCCAAAAAGGATGAAAAAATAGTATGCCGTTATCCTCAATATTATGCGGCGCGGGCTCTATTTGAAAATATTCAGAAAGCTCAAAAACCGGCCGGAAACGGAAAAGGAGGCACCTATTTTGGAGCCACCGGTTCCGGTAAAAGTTTTACCATGCTTTTTCTGACAAGGCTTTTAATGAAAAGCGACCACTTTGAAAGTCCCACTATTATTCTAATTACAGATCGAACTGATCTGGATGATCAACTTGCAGGACAGTTTACCAATGCAAAATCATTTATTGGCGATGATGCTATCGCCAGTGTGGAAAGTCGTGTAGATCTTCGGAAACGCATAAGAGGAAGGGAAAGCGGCGGCGTATTCCTTACCACCATTCACAAGTTTACGGAAGACACAGAATTGCTTACCAATAGAAGCAACGTAATTTGTATATCTGATGAGGCTCACCGGAGCCAGACCAATCTTGACCAGAAAATAAAGATTACCGAAAAAGGGGTTCAGAAAACTTTCGGCTTTGCCAAGTACCTTCACGATTCTTTACCTAATGCTACTTTTGTAGGTTTTACCGGAACGCCAATCGACGCTACTTTAAATGTTTTTGGAAAAGTAGTAGATGAATACACTATGACGGAATCTGTAAAAGACGAGATTACCGTTCGCATAGTCTATGAAGGAAGATCGGCCAGAGTGGCCCTGGAAAACCGGGAATTGCAAAAAATTGAAGATTATTATAGAGTAGCTGAGGAAGAAGGTGCCAATGAGTACCAAGTGGAAGAGAGCAAAAAGCAGTCGGCCAACATGAACGCAATTCTGGGTGATCCCGATCGTTTACAGGCCATAGCAGAAGATTTTATCCAGCATTATGAGAAAAGGCTGAAGGAAGGCGCTACCGTAAAAGGAAAAGCAATTTTTGTAAGTAGTAGCCGGGAGATAGCTTACGAGCTTTATAAGAACATCATCGAACTAAGGCCGGAGTGGGCAAAGATCAGAAAAGCAGAAGAAGGTGCCGAATTAACCGAAAAAGACAGGAAGCAGCTTAAGCCTATTGAGCGCATAAAAATGATCATGACTAGAGGAAAAGACGATCCCAAAGAAATGTATGATCTTTTAGGTACAAAAGAGTACCGGAAAGAGCTGGATCGTCAGTTTAAAAATGAGAAATCGAATTTTAAAATTGCCATTGTAGTCGATATGTGGCTCACCGGTTTCGATGTTCCGTTTTTAGATAGCATCTATATCGATAAGCCCATCCAGCAGCATAACCTAATCCAGACGATTTCCCGGGTAAACCGGAAGTTCCAGGGTAAAAACAAAGGACTGGTAGTAGATTATATTGGCATTAAAAAACAAATGAATTTAGCACTTGCCAAGTATAATAAGGGGGAGCGGCAAAATTTTGAAGATATTGCAAAGTCCCTGAAAATAGTAAGGGACCACCTGGATTTATTGGGAAGGATTTTCCACAAATTTGACAGCACCGATTATTTCCGGGGCGACCCTTTGAGCCAGTTTAACAACCTAAACAAAGCCGTTGAATACGTACAACAAACCAAAGAGTTGGAAACGCGCTTTATGAATTTGGTAAAACGCCTGAAAGCCGCCTATGATATTTGCGCTGGAAGTGAAAAGTTAACTCAGGAAGAACGGGATTATACTCATTTTTATTTAGCTGTAAAGTCTATAGTCTTTAAGCTTACAAAAGGGAACGCACCGGATACCGCCCAAATGAACGCCAAAGTAAGGGAAATGATCAAAAATGCCTTGGCTAGTGAAGGCGTAGAGGAGATCTTTAAAATGGGTGACCAAACCAATAGCCAGCAGGACATTTTTGATGAAGATTATCTGGCAAAGATCGATAAGATCAAACTGCCTAATACAAAAATCAAACTTTTACAGCAATTACTGGCCAGGGCCATTGATGAGATAAAGAAGGTGAACAAGGTAAAAGGAGTTGATTTTTCCAGAAAAATGGAGGGCCTGGTCTCCAGGTACAATGAACGAAAAGGAGATGTGTTACGCAGTGAAGTTTATGAAGAAATGGCGGAACAGCTTACCGATCTTATTTGGCAGGTACAAAAAGAGTTTTCGGCCGGGGAAATGCTGGGAATTGATTTTGAGGAAAAAGCTTTCTACGACATTTTAAAAGAACTATGTATAAAGTATGACTTTCAATATCCGGAAGATAAGCTTATCGAGCTTTCGAAAGCAGTAAAGGATTTGGTGGATGAACAGGCAAAATTCCCGGACTGGAGCAAAAGAAACGACATTAAATCTGCTTTAAAAGTCGGGCTTATCCTATTACTCGATGAGCACGGTTATCCCCCGGTGGAACGAGACGAGGTCTATGAAGAAATCTTTGAACAGGCTGAAAATTTTAAGAAGAATAGACCAGCCTAGAGGAATTCCTAAATTTTAAGGCCTGGCACTAACGGTGTAAATATTTAACCGCTTAAATAGTAAAAATACGTTATAAAAAGTTTTTGAATTTGTATTACTTTGGCTTTCGATAAGACCATTCAGGGAATGGTTCATAAATTTTAAGTTTTTCCATGAACCTCTCCAGGTTATTATATATGTACCCAAGATCTTCATTATCGTATAAATATTCTTCAATATCTGAATCCCAAAAAAAATCACGAAGAATCGCTATCTTTCTCAAAAATGGCATTCTTGATCCCCTTTCAAGATGTTCGAGTAAAACTAATTGACGGTGTAATTCAAGTAATTTGTCAATGACCTCTTTCCTGAATTCATCGTGAAATTGTACTTCTTTAAATGCTCCCTGCTCTTCCATAATTATTGAAAATTTGGTGATTACTAAATAAACTACATTGATTTAAATGGTGATATTTGAAAAAGAATACATAATTAGAATACTTTTTTATGCTTCAAAGTAACCCAACCAGGAAAGGGACAGGAATAGAATTATGGGGTGATTACGGTGACTTAACAAGCCTGTATGAAACGATTCACAAAATAGGAGAGCGTTTAAATGAATATAAGAAAGAAGAGAAGGGGCAATCAGATATAATAATGGGCTTTGCTTATGAGGTTCGAAAGACTTTCCAGCATTCCAGGTTGAAAGAAAATTTTGTTTTTGATTCGGAGAATAAGGTTGAATATTTAGGCTTTAGATACCTATGGACAACTTACTTTATTTGATTTCTGTTCTTCGTTACAATGCAGGTTATGTAGTGTTGGATGCCCTGGATCAGGCGAACCTTTATATCCTCGAATTTAATTGTAAGAAAGCCTTATTTGATTATGATCCCCAGGGCGCACAAAAAATTCAAAATTTCATAGGGCAAAGAATAGATATACATAATGACCTGGTTTTTTTAGTTCTGCAGGGTATTAATATAGAATATTTCAGCAAGACACCGGGAAAAAGAAGATTTCGCGGAATACCAGATTTGTTAATTGCTTATTCCCAATTTTCGCCAGCCTATAAGATGTGGAAGTCTGATATGGAAAGTAGTGCTAAGGCTTTAAAATGTGAGGTGCACGAAATAAGTTATGATAATTACCCTGAAATAGTTTGGTAATGGAAAAAAGCAGCTCATCAGAAAGATTTGATTTTTGAAAATCTACAAACTATCTAAAGCTGCTTTTTTAAACCTTAAACCGTCGCGTAAGGAACTGCAATCCTAAGTCGCATTTAAGGCTTATATAATAAGTCTTATACCATCACCAGGGAAATACCATTGGAGGCTGAATATAAGACTTAAAATTTTAACTGCCGCTCCAAACAAAAAAGGCATCAGTGTAAAATCTTCTTTTTTGGAGGTAATTTAATCCTCGTTTAGAAAAAGGAGCGGCTTGGAGGCTTTCGCCTCCGCGCCACATAAATTTAAGCTCGCACTTAACACGGGACTTAACTGTAGATTAATATCAGATAGCGCCGTCCTTATCAGCCGAAAGTTGCCCCCGTCATCTGCCAGGTGTTGGCCACTCCTTAACCGCTATCTTCAACTTAGGATAAATATAATAATTTTACTAAATAGTTTATATATGTTTTTTAGTGGATAAGAAAAAAGAGAAGAAGATATTATTCAGCCTGCCATAATTAAAATCTTACCTTTTTGATTTTAGAAAAATGTGCTTAGAAGTAGGAGAATTTACCGTTGCATGGTGGGGGAGTGGGAAATAATGATCTTGGGTATATTCAATAACGACTATAGGTTACATCGCGAAACTGTTTGGTGGTACAAGTTTTCTCCTGGTAAACCCATAGTTATATTGAAAAAGATTGCCTTCTAAATTAGATTTTCCAGAATAAACCTAAAATTCAGTTTCAATTGCTATCAGTTGGTAATATTTCAAATGACTCCTAATGAATTATTGAAAATAGATCAAATTCTGTACTTATTCTGTACTAGGTACAAAAATAAAAAGCCTCACATCTCTGTGAAGCCTTGTTATTACTGTAGCGAGACCGAGATTTGAACTCGGGACCTCCGGGTTATGAATCCGACGCTCTAACCAACTGAGCTACCTCGCCGTAATTTTATGTAAACTGCCTGTTGGCCTGACTTTACAAGCATTCTTGCTGGTTGTGAATGCGGGTGCAAATATATAAACATTTTGTATTGACACAAACATTATTTTCTAAAATATTTAATTTGTTTTCTTTTTATCTTTCCAATTAATATCTATATTGCCCGAAACTAATTAAACCTAAAAATGGAAGATAAGATAAAGTACGAAATGGAATTTCCCATTCAGGCTTCTCCTTCATTGTTATACCAATATATATCAACCCCCTCAGGACTAAGTGAATGGTATGCAGATAATGTGAATTCACGGGGCGAATTGTTTACTTTTATTTGGGAAGGAAGTGAAGAGAAAGCCAAATTGGTAAGCAAAAAGAGTGACGAGCGCGTAAAATTTAAGTGGCTTGACGATGAAGACACTCCTTATTTTTTTGAAATAAGAATCCAGGTAGACGAAATTACTAAAGATGTTTCTATAATGATTACCGATTTTGCCGAAGATGAAGATGAAATTGAAGAAGGCAAAATGCTTTGGGAAAATATGATCTCTAACCTTAAACAGGTGTTGGGATCTGCTTAATAATCTTAAGATAAATATTACCTTTGCCCCGTTCTAAAACGGGGCTTTTTTATGATAAATCTAGACGGAAATTTAGTAAAAGATAAGCAGGCATCAATTTCGGTAACCAATCGCGGCTTTGCCTATGGTGATGCGGTGTTTGAAACCATTCGCGTAATTAGCGGAAAAATAATGTTTTGGGAAGACCATTACTTTAGGCTTATGGCCTCTATGCGCATTATGCGTATGGAAATTCCCGCTAATTTTTCTCCTGAATTTCTTGAAGAAGAGATTCTTGACCTGGTAAAAGAAAATGGTTTAGATACTACAGCAGCGCGTGTAAAATTTTCAGCGTACCGCAAAGAAGGAGGTTATTATAAACCGGCAACGCGGGAAATAGGATTCATTATCACTGCTAAAGAACTTTCTGACGCATTTTATTTACTGAATGAAGACGATTATGAAGTAGAACTTTTTAAAGATCACTACGTAACCAGCGGTTTATTTTCTACAATAAAATCGAATAATCGCGCCATAAATGTGCTTGGAAGTATTTTTGCTTCAGAAAATGGCTATGAAAACTGTTTTTTGATCAATGAAAAAAAGAATGTGGTTGAAGCCTTAAATGGTAATTTATTCCTTGTAAAAGGAGATAAAATAAAAACGCCACCACTTACCGATGGTGCTTTAAATGGAATTACCCGGAAGAAATTACTGGAAATTATTAAAACCCTTCCCGATTTAACTTTAGAAGAAACTTCAATTTCTCCTTTTGAACTTCAAAAAGCTGATGAGTTGTTTATAACTAATGTAATTACAGGAATCCAGCCGGTAACAAAATATCGTAAAAAGAAGTTTGGAAATAAAGTCGCTAAAGACCTGCTTTCAAAATTAAATGTAAAAGCAAGACTGGGCTAGTTATAACTGGGGTTTTCTGGTGCGTTAGACCATAAAATATATTCCCCGCCAAGTTGCATCATTTTATCTTTCCAAAAAGAATGGTAAGGACGTTCTATAATGTCTTTAGGATTTTCGTTGGTAGTTACAATCCAGGCGTGTGAACTTAATTCTTCATCTAACTGATTGGCATCCCAACCCGAATATCCTAAAAAGAACCGTATCTCTTTTTCACTAATTAAATTTTGATTAATTAGTTCTGTAACCACATCAAAATTACCGCCCCAGTAAATGCCATTGGCAATTTCTACACTTTGGGGAATAAGATCTGGTATTTTATGAATAAAGTAAAGATTGTCCTGTTCTACCGGGCCACCGTTGTAGATTTTAAAATTAGAAGAAAGGTCAGGTACAAGGTCTTTTAAAGTAAAATCTAATGCCTTATTAAGTATAAAACCTACAGAACCCGCTTCAGAATGATCGGCAAGCAAAACCACAGAGCGGTTAAATGCCACATCTCCAATTATTGATGGTTCTGCTACCAATAGATGGCCTTTGGTTGGTTTTAAAGCGATCATTTTAGCATGTTTTTATCTAATCTACTATTAATTTGAAAAAAAATCAAATTAAAACTTAAATTATTTTCATTAAAAAAGCCTCTCATAAGAGAGGCTTTCAATGTTTTACTAATATAAATTATTAGTTTACAGCTTTTTGTAAATCTGCACCGGCCTTAAATTTCACTACATTTTTAGCAGCAATTTTAATGGTTTTTCCGGTTTGTGGGTTTCTTCCTTCACGGGCAGCTCTTTTAGAAACTGACCAAGATCCAAATCCTACTAAAGAAACACGATCTCCTTTTTTAAGAGACTTTTCTACGTTTTCCAGGAAAGATTCTAAGGCTTTTTTTGCTGCTGCTTTTGAGATTCCAGCGTTTTCAGCCATTGCATCAATTAAATCTGTTTTGTTCATAATTTGAATTTTAAATAAATTGTTGGTTAAACATTCTGTTAAATTGCTTTACAAATTTATATGGAATTCTCGGCCGTGCAAGTAATATCAAGGGAAATGCAGGATATTGTTAATAAGTCGGCCATTTTGTTAATAAACAAGTATAAATTTAGTTGATTTTTATCCGTTTCAGTAACCATAAGGCCTTAGCGGAATTTTGACCCTTCCGTAAAATCATATCCGTTTAAAAGTGATTTCACATCCATTTTTCGCTTTCCGGGAAGTTGTAATTCTTCAATTATAAGGTAACCGCCCTCTGTTGCTACCTTCAGCTTTTTATCTTCAACCAAAATACAGCCATTTTCTAAAGAATGACTGGCAATTTCTTTTTTACAATGGTAGATCTTTACTTTTTCTTCTTTATTATCGTTAAACAAAATAGACCATGCGGCCGGGTAAGGGTTTAAGCCCCGAATTAAGTTATAAATTTGATCTAAAGAATCGTCCCAATTAATTTTTGTGTTCTCCCTGTTTAATTTTGGGGCGTCTTTTAATAGTTCATCAAAAGGTTGTGGAGTGGGAGTGAGGTTGCCATTTTCTATAAGTTCAAGTGTTTCTACCACCAAACCCGAGCCAAGTTCCATTAATTTATCGTGCAATTCACCAACACTTTCTTCGGGAGCAATATCAATTTCCTTCTGAAGTATCATCGCACCGGTATCAATCTTTTCATCAAGAAAAAATGTTGAAACCCCGGTTTTTGTTTCATTATTAATTATAGCCCAGTTTATAGGAGCGGCACCACGATATTGGGGCAGGAGGGAAGCATGAAGATTGAAGGTTCCAAATTTAGGCAAGTCCCAAACAACTTTTGGTAACATTCTAAAAGCCACAACTACCTGTACATTTGGTTCAAGAGCTTTTAATTCTTCAATAAAAGCTTGATCTTTTAAATTAGTAGGTTGCAAAACCTTTAAACCTTTGCTCACCGCAAATTTTTTCACCGGACTTTCCTGTAATTTTCTTCCTCTTCCGGCGGGTTTATCGGGGGCTGTTATTACGCCAACTACATTATAATTGGCGTTTAATATACTTTCCAGGCTGGCCACGGCAAAATCTGGTGTGCCCATAAAAACTATTCTTAATGATCTCATCATCTATTTATTTGGTAAATATTTCCGTTTTTTCGGGAAATTAATTCTTTGTTTATTAATAATCGTAAAACTTCTAAAACCTGATCTTCAGGATAATTAATGGCTTCGGTGAGCTGCCGGGAAGAAGCGTTAGAGGTTTTTAAAATGTTTATTATTTCTTTATAAATCGCATTTTTAAGCTCCCTGGTTAAAGGCGCATTTTGTTTTTGGCAAACCGAACAAATTCCGCAGTTTTCTACTTTTTTCTCTCCAAAATATGCAAGTAATTGCTTGCTTCGGCAAATCTTATCATTCTCCAGGTAAGCTAAAACCGAATCTATTTTTTCTTTTTTAGACTTGTTATGTTGCTTTATATATGGCGCCAACGGAAAAATAACCAAATCGTCTTCCCGTGGAACCAAAAATAAAACGGTTGCATCGTGTTCTGCAAAAACGTATTCCAGCACCTGGTCTTTTTCCAGCTCCTGAAGAAATTTTAGAGCTTTGTCTTGCTCTATATTAGATTTTTTACAAATAGAAGCCAGGTCTATCGTAGTTTTATTCTCCAGGATGCCACCGTAGGTTCTTAAAAGCGCTTTTACAAAACTTTCGTATTTCTGATTTTGCTCTAGATAATATTGAAGCTGTTTTCCAGAAATTATAAAATGAATGCTGGTTCTTTTATGAAATTCCTTTGATAGTTTTAGAATGCTGCATCTATCTAAAAGCTGAAGCACCTCGTAAGTTTTAGAAAATGGAAGTTCGTATTGGGCACAAAATTTTGAAAAACTAAAATTATGTTCGGTTTGTTTCCCTTCGCCATAGGCGATCCTGAAATAGGTGTTTAGTTTTTTATAAACCAGTTTTACATCTTCCAATTGCGGTAAATTTGCCAGGAACTGATTTTTTAAAATAGGAATATCGCTCTTATTGGTTAAAATAGTGGCGATCGCTTTTTTCCCATCTCTCCCGGCGCGGCCGGCTTCCTGGAAATAACTTTCTAAAGATTCCGGAAGATTTAAATGAATAACCTGCCGCACATCCGCTTTGTCTATGCCCATTCCAAATGCGGTGGTGGCCACCATTATCTGGTGTTTATTTTCCAGCCAGTCGCTAAGTCTTTTGGTCTTTTCCTTTGGCTGCAATCCGCCGTGAAAGGCATCAGCTTTAAAGCCTTTTTTATTTAATAGATCAGCAATTTCAAGGCTGGCTTTTCGGCTCCTTACATAAATTATCGCAGGTTCATTCTTGTTATTCAATAGTTGATCCAGACGATAATACTTATCTTCAGCTTTTAGTACATTATAGGCTAAATTGGCCCGGTAGAACGAGTCTTTTAGAACTTCTATATTTTCCAGTTCCAACTCTTTCACAATATCTTTAACTACGGCCGGGGTTGCGGTCGCGGTTAGCGCAATAAAAGGTGTGCCAGGTTTTAAGTCTTTTAACTGAGAAATATTGCGATAAGCAGGTCTAAAATCGTGGCCCCATTGCGAAATACAGTGCGCTTCGTCTACAGCAATAAGATTAACATTCATCAACTTAATGCGTTCCTGCACCAGATCCTGTTGAAGCCTTTCAGGAGATAAATAGAGAAATTTATAATTTCCGTAGATGCAATTATCAAGAGCAGCATCAAGATCGCGATAGGCCATACCGCCGGTTAAGGCCATCGCTTTGATACCTTTTTGCTGAAGCGCGTTCACCTGGTCTTCCATTAAAGCCACAAGAGGGGAGATTACAATACAGATTCCTTCCTGCATTAACGCAGGGATTTGGAAACAAAGCGATTTTCCACCACCGGTAGGCATTAAGGCGAGCACATTTTTTTGCTCCAGGAGCTTTTCTATTATGGGTTCCTGCAGCGGCCTAAAGGACGAATGTCCCCAGTATTTTTTTAGTATGTGATGTGCGTCCTGCAAATAGCTTATTCAATTTGATTTAAAATAAACTGAGTTCTTTCAATAATTGAGGTTTTAGGGACTTCAATGGGCTTGTAACCGTAAGTTTTATACGTTTCAAAAAGATATTTTGAAATTAGACTGGCTTCTTTAAAAGATTCGTAACGTTCGTTATCGCTCTGATAAATTTCCTCCCAGGGCGGTAAAAAGAATATCTTGTCATAAGCATATGCTGTACAGGCATCAGTAAAATATGTGGAATACTCTGTTTTAAAATAATCCATATATGCCAAAACATCTGGGATGCCGCGATCTATAAATATAGTGGAAGTAGGAATCATATCGGCTTCCCTATGTTGAATTTTTCGGCCTTCCAATAGCTTTTCGCTAAAGAGCACAGGTTTTTCGAGGAATAACTGAGCAATTCCCTGCTTTTGTGCTTCTAAGGTTACCTGCCGGGAAATCTCATGAAGACATTCGTGCCCGTGTTTTTCCAGTTGGCGAATTATTGAAGATTTCCCTGTACCGGGGCCACCGGTAATTACTATTTTCTGTTTTTTCACGCTGCAAATTTCGACATTTGAAATTGATTATAAAAATGTATGCAATCCATGTATCTTTGCAGCCTAAAATTAAGTTAGAAAATTATGAGTGGAGCGAAAGATCAGGAAGAGTTTTATAACAAATTAAGAGCGCAATTACAGGATACATCTCTTTGGCCATCTGAATATTTATATAAATTTATAGTTCCTGCAAAGTCCAATCAGGTGAAAATTATTGAGGAGATCTTCAATAATATGGGAGCTGTGATTACTACCAGGAAGTCTAAAAAAGGAACTTATATAAGTACATCGGTAAATGTGCGAATGAAGAATCCCGATGCTGTAATTGAAAAATACAAAGAAGTGGCAGAAAAAGTTGAGGGTGTTATCTCTCTTTAATCCTTTCAAAAGGGGGTAATTAACAAAAAAGCTGACCGCAGATTGTAAAAAATTATTTTCCGAATTACCTTTCTAAAAACTGTAGATTTTTTAATTTTTCAAAAATTTTATCTATCCCGATAATATTTAGTATTTTGCAGCGAATAACTTCTACAGTAAATTACCTCTGGGGGAAGCCTATGAGGCATTAAAGGGAAGATTTTTTTGATTTTGAGCCTGGCCTCAAAGTATTTAAGTCTCGATTATCGAGTAAAGTATCATCTTATAAATTTCAATTTTGACACACGCATTAGAATATAACTCCGAAAGGAGACACTTAATTATTCCCGAATACGGGAGACATCTTCAAAAAATGGTAGAAGAAGCCATTGAAATTGAAGATGATAAAGAACGAAACCAGGTAGCAAAGTCTATTATTGCCGTAATGGGTAATATGCAACCGCATCTTCGCGATGTACCCGATTTTCAACATAAACTATGGGATCAATTATTTATAATTAGTGATTTTAAGCTTGATGTAGAATCACCTTTTCCTAAACCAACCCGGGAAATGCTGGAAGAGCGTCCTGAAATGTTGGGTTATCCTCAAAACTTTCCAAAATATCGTTTCTACGGAAATAATATTAACCGAATGATTAATGAAGTTAAAGATTGGGAAGAAGGTCCTTTAAAAGAAGGTTTGGTTTTAACGATAGCCAACCATATGAAGAAGTCTTACCTTAATTGGAATCGTGATACTGTAGAAGATGAGATAATTTTTGAACATCTTCGGGAACTTAGCGGCGGTAAAATTAATTTAAAAAACGCCGATGAAGATCTTAGTGATGCTTCAAGCCTTATTAGAAATAAGAAGAAGCACACCGGTAAAAACAATAATCCTAAAAAATCCAACCGCAAAAGTGGAGGTGGCCGCAAGCGCTACTAAATAATATTTTACTTTCATGGGAACTTTCCAAATTGAAGGCGGGCAGCAACTTAGTGGCGAAATTCAACCACAGGGAGCCAAAAACGAAGCCCTGCAAATTCTATGTGCCGTATTATTAACTTCAGATGAAGTTGTGATTAATAATATTCCAGATATCCTGGATGTGAATAAATTAATTCGGCTTCTTGAAAATCTTGGAGTAAAAATCAAAAAACTTGGAAAAGGAAGTTATTCTTTTAAAAGCGACGATCTCGATTTAGATTATCTAAGCAGTAACCAGTTTAAAAAAGACGGTAGTGGTTTGCGAGGATCAATTATGATCGTGGGACCATTACTGGCAAGATTCGGTAAGGGATTTGTTCCAAAACCAGGCGGAGATAAAATTGGTAGAAGAAGGCTGGATACACATTTTGAAGGTTTTATTAAACTAGGTGCCAAATTTAGATACAATAAAGAAGAACGTTTTTACGGCGTAGAAGCTCCAAATGGATTGAAAGGCAGTTATATGCTTTTGGAAGAAGCTTCGGTAACGGGTACTGCAAATATTGTAATGGCAGCTGTTCTTGCTGAAGGAACCACTACCATTTATAACGCCGCTTGCGAACCTTATTTACAGCAACTTTGCAATATGCTGAATTCAATGGGCGCAAATATTAGTGGCGTAGGTTCTAACCTTTTAACTATTGAAGGTGTGGATTCCCTAAAAGGTTGCGAGCATAGAATTCTTCCAGACATGGTTGAAATCGGTTCCTGGATTGGTATGGCGGCGATGACCAAGAGTGAACTTACCATTAAAAATGTAAACTGGGACAAGTTGGGAATTATTCCAACAACTTTTAGAAAATTAGGAATCACCATAGAACGCAAGGGAGACGATATTTTTATTCCTGCGCACACCAATGGCTACGAGGTTCAGAGTTTTATAGATGGTTCTATAATGAATATTAGCGATGCTCCCTGGCCAGGTTTTACGCCAGACTTATTGAGTATTATTCTGGTGGTTGCTACCCAGGCTCGCGGAAGTGTACTTATCCACCAAAAAATGTTTGAAAGTAGATTATTCTTTGTGGATAAACTGATAGATATGGGAGCTAAAATTATTCTTTGTGATCCGCACCGGGCTACGGTAATTGGGCACGATTTCCAGTCGCAGTTAAAAGCTACCACAATGACTTCTCCAGATATTAGAGCGGGAATTTCCTTATTAATTGCTGCACTTTCAGCAAAAGGAACTTCTACCATACACAATATTGAACAAATAGACAGAGGTTACGAAAATATAGATGAACGTCTTAAAGCACTTGGCGCTAAAATAGAGCGCGTAGCTTAAAGCTTTTGCAAAGAAAAACCCTGGATTCTGAAATAAATTCAGGATGACTAATAAATAAAAAATCCAGATGATTAATTCATCTGGATTTTTTTGTTAGAATTTTTCTGAAACTAAACTTCGGTTTCAGCTTTTTTCTTGTTCTCTTTATAATGGAAAAGATTATGTTCTTTAATCATTTTAGTTGTTTTTTCTGGAAGCATATCTTCCCAACCTTCTTTTCCTTCACTAATCATTTGTAAAACTTCTCTTGAATAAACATCCAGAATTTCAGGATTATAATTCTCAATATCTTCAACTCTACCATTATACTTAAAGAATTTATACAATTCTTTCATTCTAGGATGAACTTTTAAGTTATCGCTGGTAGTAATTTCTCCGGTTTCTGGATCTTTAAGCGGGTAGAGGTAAACCTTAAGGTCTTTAAAGAATAATTTACCAAAAGCTTCCAGAATACCACCACTTAGATGCCTGTAATATTTCTCATCAAACACATCTACCAGGTTATTTACACCCATAGTTAAGCCCATTCTTTGCTTAGAATATCTTGAGAAGTATTCAACTACACGATAATATTCCTGGAAATTGGAAATCATTACGGTTTGTCCCAGGGAGCATAAAAGTTTTGCCCGGTCCATAAAATCGCGTTCATCAATTTCACCTTCGGCCCTTAGGTTAGAAAGGGTGATTTCAAAAATAACTTCGGTATTTTCTTTTTCTACCTTGCTTTCTTTCAGGAATAATTCAAGCGAACGCTCGTACATATCCATATTTACCTTAGTTACGGGTCTAAAACTTCCGCGTAGCGCAAGGATATTCTTTTTATATAGTATTTTGGCAGGAAGTACGTTATTACCATCTGGAGCAAACATTACGGCATCTGTCATTCCGTTTTTAACCAGCTGTAAGCTCATTAAACGGTTGTCTACACCTTTAAATCGGGGTCCGCTAAAATTTATGGTATCAATTTCTATTTGATCTTTATCTATATGATCGTAGAGGTAACGTAAAAGTTTCTTGGGATTATCATATTTATAATAAGCTCCATAAATTAGGTTTACGCCCAGTATTCCAAGGGTATTTTGCTGGTGGCGGGCATCGTTTTCATGAAATCTTACGTGCAGGCTAATCTCGTTATAATCTTCTTCCGGACTTACCTGATATCTAATTCCTACCCAACCGTGGCCTTTATATTTTTTTGCAAAATCTATAGTAGCAACGGTATTGGCGTAACTAAAAAAAAGTTTATTTGGGTGTTTTTCCCGGGAAATTCGTTGCTCTATTAAGCCAATTTCATGGGAAAGCATCTTCTTTAACCGTGCCTCGGTTACATATCTCCTGTCATTTTCCACTCCGTAAATAGCATCACTAAAGTCTTTATCATAAGCACTCATAGCTTTTGCGATAGTACCGGAGGCGCCACCGGCTCTAAAAAAATTTCTTACCGTTTCCTGGCCGGCACCAATTTCAGAAAAAGTTCCGTAGATATTTTCGTTTAAATTAATGCGAAGTGCTTTGCTTTTTATTGAAGGAACATTTTCAAATTCCTTATCGCCCATTATTGTAATTGGCATAATTTTTCTTTTATGTGTGGTTTCTTTTTTGCTTAATCCAAAGGTACTAAAATCGGTAAGGTATTGAAAAAAAATATCTTTACTTTTGCCTAAAACATAGAATTCTTGGAAGTAATATTTTTAGGTACAGGCACCTCACAGGGAATCCCTATTATAGGCAGTAAACACCCGGTTTGCCTTAGTGATAATCCCAAAGATAAACGCTTGCGGGTATCGGTTTTAGTAAAATGGGAGGAATATAATATCCTTATAGATTGTGGTCCCGATTTTAGGATGCAAATGTTGGCTAACCCTGTAGAAAGCCTTGACGCCATTTTGTACACCCACGAGCATAACGACCATACTGCGGGTTTAGACGATATTAGGCCATTTTTCTTCCGCCAGGGAGATATCCCGGTTTTTGCACATAAAAGAGTGCTGGATTCGCTTAGAAAGCGATTTGGGTATATATTTACTTCAACAAATAAATATCCCGGAGCACCAGGGGTACAGGAGAACGAAATTGTAAATGAAGCTTTTTACTTCAAAGATTTAAAAATTACTCCTATAAATTATATGCATAACCGCTTACAGGTTTTTGGATTTAGACTTAAAGATTTCGCTTATCTTACAGATCTTAAATCTATTGAAGAAGAAGAAGTTCAAAAACTGGATAGCGTAAAGGTGCTGGTAGTTACCGCTTTAAGAATAGAGCCGCACCATTCTCACTTAAACCTCGAGGAAGCCTTAGAATTTATAGCAAGAGTTAAGCCCGAAAGAGCCTATTTAACCCATATTAGTCATTTACTGGGCTTTCATGATGAAGTGCAGCAACAACTTCCCGAAAATGTATTCGTGGCCTACGATAACCTAAAAATCACCATTTAAGATGCGTAAAAATTTATTACTTTACCTTTTTATCTTTTCACTTTTGTTTACCATTTTTATTTATGTGAACGATAAAAAGATTCTTGATGCCCGCGATGCTGAAATTCAAAAATTAAAAGCCGAAGTTGAACGTCTGGAATTAGAGAATGAATCTGCCGCTGCTTTAAACCAAAATGAAAGTTATTTTTCTTTGATGGATAACGAAGATGCAATGACTTATTTTGAAAATAAAGGCATTGAAGCCAAAGATGTTCGTGAGGCTATAGAAAATGAATTAATGAACCAGAATAAGGTAAACGAAGATAATTCTTATGTGCCTTTTGATGGGATGGAAGGCGATATGCACATTAATAAAATTAAAGTTCTAAATCATAAATGGGTTGTTGCCGATTTTACCGATGGTACCTATTGGGGCGAAGTATTTTTCACCTATTTTATTGATGAAAACGGGAAACCCGAACTAATTGTCGAAAAGTCTTTTATTTACCCGGCAGCTAATTAAATACGTTTTTTAAGCCATTCTCTTAATTCATAGAAATTCTGTGGAGCTACACCGTGGCCCACAGGAAATTCTGAATAGCTGTTTTCAATATTCAACTCATCCAATACCGGTTTGGTTTTCCTGGCCCATTCTACCGGAATCACCTGGTCTTGAGAACCGTGCGAACAATAAAACGATAGTTTAGAGAAATCGTTTTTCTCAAATCCCGGAGTTATAATTTCTTTATTTATATAACCACTAAGCGCCACGATGTTTTTAACTTTTTTGGGATAGGAGAGGGCTACTGCATAACTTAAAATGCTTCCCTGGCTAAAACCTAAAAGCGTTACATTTTCAGCATCTAAATTATAGGCTTCAATCGCTTCATCAATAAATTTGGCAATTAGATCTCTTGATTCTTTGGCCTGCGCATCGTCACTAAATTTGCCATCCTGGTTATCCCAGTGAATTGCATACCACGCATTTCCATAAGGTTGCATTGCGTAAGGTGCTTTTACCGAAATCACGAATAATTCATCGGGTAATTCTTCGGCAAAAGAGAAAAGGTCATTTTCATCGCTTCCGTAGCCGTGAAGCATAATAAGCAACGGTGTCTTTTCAGTTTGGGTTTTCGGTTTTCTTATAAGGTGGTGTAGAGAAAGTTCTTTGGTATTCATTTAATTTATTGTACTAAACCATTTTTGAAAATATGCGCCTAAAATTGGCACTTCTTTTTGTTCGCCCTGAATTGCGGTTACCAGGCCATAAATACCCAAAACCGCAATAAAAATATAAAAGGCAGATGAAATTAACCAGCTGTCAAATAATCCTACTAACACTCCTAAAACATAGAAAGTGACGTGGATGCCAAAAGCCTGCCTAATATGAAATGAAGCAAACGGATTTTTATTTTCGTTGTTCATAAAATAGGCTATAATGGTGCCAATAATCGTGAGATAGGCAACTATAGCTGGGGTTTTTCCTTCTTCGGCCACTGTTTTCATAGCTGGTTTTCTAGGTTGTAAAGATATTAAATTTATAGTGAAATCTATAAACCAAAATCTCCCGCTTTGGTAATTATTCCCAAAGCTTTTCCTTTTATTTGATGCCCTTTAAAAATACTGTTTGTTGAAGTCGAAAAAATATGGGCTTCGGTAAATTCATAATTTTCATTTGGGATAAAAAGACTAAGATCTGCAGGATTTCCTTCTTTAATTTCTATGTCTTCTAACCCAAATCTTTGTTTTCCTTTAGAAAGCATTTCTATAACTTCTTCGGTAGAAAAAATTGTACTTAAAGCTCCAAAAGCAGATTCCAAACCAATACTTCCATATAAAGCATTATCAAATTCTACTTTTTTATGCTCGGTATCAATAGGAGTATGATCGCTGGTAATCATATCTATAGTTCCGTCTTTTAAGCCTTTTATGAGCGCTTTTATATCTTCTTTAGTTCTAAGTGGAGGCAAAACCTTAGCATTGGTATCAAAGTCCTGTAGTAGTTCATCGGTAAATATTAGATTATGAATAGCTACACTACAGCTTACATCCAGGCCTTTCTTTTTAGCTTCCTTTATTAAGGAAACCGATTTTTTAGTAGAAATTGTAGGAATATGCAACTTCCCACCGGTGTATTCCAGAAGATATAGATCTCGCGTAATTTGCAATTCTTCGGCCAGGTTGGGAATTCCTTTTAATCCCAGCGAAGTACTGTTTTGTTCCTCGTTCACCATTCCCTTGCCGGCAATACGATCTTCCTGCGGAAAAGATTGCACTAATCCGTTAAAATTTTGAGCATATTGAAGCGCGATTTTCAGCAAATTTGGATTTTTCACAGCACGTTTATAATCTCCAAAAGCAATGGCGCCTCCCTGTTTCATATCATAAAGTTCGGCTAGATCTACGCCTTCACTTTTAATGGTTAAAGCTCCTGTAGGAAACATTTTAACCGGGTGATGTGCTGCCTTTGATTTTACCGAAGTAATTGCACCGTTATTGTCAAGAACCGGAAACGTATTAGGATTTAATGCAATACTGGTAAATCCGCTTTTTGCTGCAGTATCAAGGCCGTTAGCAATTGTTTCCCGCTCTTCAAAACCGGGTTCTCCAAAACTCACACTACTATCAAACCAACCCCGGGAAACGTGAAGATTTTCTTCAGAAATCACTTTATCGGCTTTGGTAGAAATATCGTTTCCTATTTTTATTATAATCCCATTCTCTATTAGAATATCCAGCTTTTTTTTATGGTAAGCTGAGTGTTTATCTATTATTGTTGCCGATTTTAAAAGTAGTTTCATTTAGTTATGTTTTTGTCCCAATTTGTTGCTAATCCCTATTCAGTAATAATGCGATTATTTCAAATATTTTAAAAGAAACATCTCCGCGCTTAAAAATATAAGTGCAAAAATAACAAAGCATTTCCAAAGCTCGTTGCTTTGTGCCGCGGCATTTATTTCATTAAAATAAGAGCCTATATTAGCGTGTATTTTTACGTTTTCTGTTTCCTGGGGATTATTATATTCCAATTCACTTTCGGTCCTTGGTGCGTTAAAACTTATGTAGCCCTGGTTTTCGTTTTTGTATTCCAGCGAATAATTACCTGATGCTATATCCAGGCCGGAAGTTAAAATCTCCAGATTATCACCTAAAGCACGTTGCTGCGGAATAAAATCTTCGGTATCTGAAACAATATGAACAACCTCGTCTTGGTGGGTTTGAAGCGGAATATTAATCTCGTTTTCCTGCCCCGTTTGGTAGTATAAATTTGGCGTTTTTAAAGCACTAAGACCTATATTATAAAAAACAGGAACAATTAATGGGGAATTTTTGAAATTTGAATTTTCAGAATTTAAAGCTGCAGAAAAAAGAAATATCCCATTACTTTCCACTAAAAAGCCTGAATTATTTTGAAGAGAGATCACCTTATTCCCTTTTTGCATATTAAAGTAGGTCTGCACCTTCGGATAATCAAAATTATCAATTCTTTCTTCAAAAACTCCGGCGAGTAAAGGATGATCAAAAGATAATTCGGTTATTAAAGTTTCACGGGTTTTTAATTCAGAAAATCCTGGTGAATTTATTCGTTTAAGAAAGTTATTGTAAGAATTTATATCTAAGTTTTCTGCAGGAATAATTACCAGTGGAACCGCATTCTTTTGAAGGTTTAAAAGGTTAGATTCTAAAGCGGCCGAAATGGTTTCCAGCTCATTTAGCACCACCAAATCTGCGGAGTTTAAACTATTAAAATCAAGTTGATCTATTTCAAAGATTTCAGTATTAAATTCAGGCGGAGTAAGGATGCGGCTAAGAAAACTGGCATCTGTATTCTGACTTATAACCGCTACATTGGCTGGTTTAAGCTTATTTAAGCTAAAAAACATTGAATTATCGTATGCCAAAGAGGCGTCTTCAATACTTATTATTCCTTTAGAAATTTCTTCTTCATTTATTTTAAAAATGGTTTCTGTTGTTTGATTTTCCTCAAAATTTACGGCGGTTTTTGCTAAAAGTTCTTCCCCATTATAGACCGAAACACTTACGGGTTCTAAAATTTCTACTGAACTGCTTAATAAGACTTTTAAACTAATTTCAGAAGCTTTGCGATTGCTTATAAAAACGGAATCTATACTGATATTCTGAGTATTTTCGGGAACTGCGGGAATTAAATGATAATTTATATTAGAAGCTTCTAATAAATCTTCAGTATTCAAAATTTGCTGAAAATCAGAAATAAAAATAAGATCTTTAGTTCCTGTTACATTATTCAGAAGTTGTTCTGCTCTTAAATTCAGCGTATTAAATTCTGTAGAATTTTCTGCAAAATCGAGGTTTTGGAGTTCGCTGATTAATTCTTCCGCAGTAAGGTTTTTAAACTCGTCAGTATGGGTAAACAGGCTTATTTCTTTATCTTCGGGAAGATTTTTAATCAAATCCTGAATGGTGGCGGCCAGTAGTTCGCCATTTTTGCCGGTGGCTTGCATACTGTAAGAATTATCGAGAAAAATAAGCTGAGCACTTTGGGTTGCATCAGGGTTTTTAGCAGGAAAATAGGGTTGAGCAAACGCCAAAATTAAAGCGGTGAGCATAACTATTCTTGTAGCCAGTACCAACCATTTTTTTAAGCGAGAACTCTTTCGGGTTTGGCGAATTACTTTTTTTAGAAATTTTACATTGGTAAAATCTTCCTTTTGGAAACGGCGTAGTTGAAATAAGTGAACAGCCAGCGGTATGAGTAGTAAAAACAGGGCATAAAGTAATTCCGGCTGTTTAAATTCCATAAAGCTTTAAAAAGTTTATCAAATATATGAAATGGAATTTAAGCTAAGGCCGTTTAATTTTGAATTTAAAAGTACTGCCTTTGCCTTTTTCAGAAATCACTTCAATACTGCCATTCATTTGTTCTATATGTTTTTTAACTGTGGCAAGGCCTATGCCACTACCAGGATTGCCGTACCTGTCTTTGGCATCTAGAGTAGCAAAAAGCTGAAAGATCTTTTCCTTATCGGTAGCAGAAATTCCAATGCCATTATCGCTAACTTCAAAACAATAATAAGTTGAAGTAGTTTTAAAATTAATATCCACTTTTCTAACTTTTGCAGTATTATATTTTAAAGCGTTGCTTATTAGATTCATAAAAACCTGGCTAAGCGCAGCTTTATTTATATTTTTAAGATGACCTTTATCAGGGTAGGTGATTTCTACATCTTCTTCCAGTTTATAAAGATCGGTAATTCGCTTTAAAAGGGTAGGGAGGTGCACATCTTCATAATCTTTTTCTAAAACGTGATCGCTGCGATAAAAACTTAAAATTCCATCTACATAATTGCGAAGGGAATAAGACGATTCTACTAAAAAATCAAGATACTGCCTACTTTGTTCATCAAGTTTTTCATTGTTTTCGTCTTTAAGCAATTCGGTTAAGGAAATAATATTGGCGAGAGGCGATTTAATATCGTGCGAAACCAGGCTGGCAAATTTTTCCAGTTCCTTATATTTTTGCTTTAGCTTTCGCTGTACGTGTTGAAGTTTGTTTTTATGTTTTCGCGATTCAAAGAGATTCATACTTTGGTTCGCTAAAGCCAGTAAAGATTTTTTCTGATCTTCATCTAACTCTCTAATTCTTGTATCAAAAATGCAGAAAACGGCTATTGCGTGGCCATTTGCATTTAAAAGAGGCACACCTGCATAAAAATGATACTCGCGATCGTAAATATTCCTGGCATTTTTAAATAATTCTGGATGCTCGCCACTATTTATTATAAAGATTTCTTCGCTTGTGTGAATGGAATGCTCGCATAAAGCATTTTCCCGGGGAAGTTCGGCCAGTTGAGTACCGTAAGCCGATTTATACCAGATATTATTTTTACCAATAATACTAATTTTTGCTACTGGAACCTGGCAAATCTTTGCCGCTAAAAAAGTAAGCTGATCGTAGTCCTTGTCTTCTCCCGATTTAAAAATTGCATATTCAGCAAGTGCTGCCCGACGTAATCGCTCAGTTGAAGAAATTTTTTTTTGTTGCATACTTTTTTGCAATTAATACAATAATATAAAAAAATTCTTCGATTTTTGATGAAAAAGCTTACTATTTAAGCTTTTCGGCTAATAGAAAAATCAAATCTGGTACCTTTTCCTATTTCCGAATTCACTTTTAAATTTCCGCCTAAATTGCCCACCAATCTTTTTACTGTAGAAAGCCCAATACCATTGCCCTTATTTCCAGAGCGATCACTTTTAGCAACGGTGGTAAAAAGTTTAAAAATATCATCTTCTTTCTCCTTTGGAATACCTATCCCGTTATCCTGTATGCTGAAGTAATAAAAGTCGGGGTTTTGAGAGAATTCAATATCAATAACAATCTTGGGTTTATCGTTGTACTTAAGGCTGTTTCCTAATAAATTTAAAAAGATTTGTTCCAGGGCTGCACGGTTAGAACTAATAATGCTATTATCTTCTGGAAGGTTAATTACGCAATCTTCTGTAATATTTAAAAGGTCTATAATTTCTTCCAGCAGTTGGTGCACATCAAATTCTTCGCTGTTTGAAGCGGCAATATTATCGCTCTCATAATGATCTAAAATGCCATTTATGTAACTGCTAAGCTTTAATCCCGCTTGTTTTAGGTTTTTTAAATAATCTAAACCTTCTTCTCCAAGTTTACTACCAAATTTAGCTTTTAAAATATCTGCAGAGATAATCATATTTGCCAGTGGCATTTTCATATCGTGTGAAACCACCCCGGCAAAATCCTTGAGCATTGCATTATGCTCGTTTAATTGCCTTTTAATATTCTCCAGGTAATCGTTTTTTCGTTTTAATTCCAATAGAATTTCTACCTGTTTTGCTAATGATTTTAATGCCTTTTTTTGTTCCTGGCTTAGTTTATTCGGTTTTGTATCAATTACACAAAGAGTGCCCAAAACCATATCATCATAGTTTTTTAGAGGCATACCGGCATAATAAATTATAGGGTCACTATCAGCAAGCACAAAAGGATTATCTAAAAACCGTCCATCTAACCGGGTATCTTCAATCTCCATTAGTTTCTCCGGTTCCAGAATGGCGTGACTACAAAACGAAATATCCCGTTCTGAGGTGCACATATCTGTACCATATTTAGATTTAAACCACTGCTCGTGTTCCCCAACAAGGGAAATTAAAGAAATTGGTGTTTGGCAAATAAAAGACGCGAGTTGAGTGATATTATCAAATTCCTCTTCGGTGGGACTGTATAAAATGTTGGCGTCCTCAAGCGCTTTTAATCGTTGGCTTTCGTTATCTGGAATAGCAGGACTTAACATATATTTGAAGATTGCATTAAAACAAATTTAACAAAATTAAGTGTAACCTGTTAAACTTTTGCTAATACTTTTCGAAGACTCCTAATCCAAATAATGCAAAATCGTATTTAACGGGATCTACTGCATCTAACTTTCGTAACGCCTTATCTAATTCATTTAAAGCTTTGGCATCATTTGCTTTGCGTTTCAAGAGTTTTAATTTCCTGGCTACATTTCCAGAATGTACATCTAAAGGGCAACTTAATTGCGAAGCATGAATGTTCTCCCAAAAGCCAAAATCTACACCGGCCTGGTCTTTTCTCACCATCCACCGCAAGTACATATTTATTCGTTTTGCAGCCGAATTCTTCAGCGGATCACTTACATGTTTCTGGGTTCGTGGGGGATGCGAAATTTCAAAAAATATTTTCTTGAATTCGTGAATAGCGGGTTGAAGGGAATCTTTTTCAGCATATTGGGTAAAAACAGTTTCAATACCACCGTGGTTTAAGTAGATATTTTTTAATGCTGAAATAAAATAAATAAGATCAATATCATTAAAAGTGCGATGAACAAATCCCGTTAAACTTTCCAAATCGCTTTCAGAATGATTTATAATGAAATCGTGCGGACTGCGGTCCAGCATTTCCATTAAGCGATTTGCGTTCTTGAGAATACTTTTTCGGTTTCCCCAGGCAATTGTAGCGGTAAGAAAGCCGCCAATTTCAATATCTTCTTTTTTACTGAATTGATGCGGAATTTGAATAGGATCTGATTCTATAAATTCTGGCGTATTGTATTGTTCGACTTTAAAATCGAGAAAAGATTTGAGTTCACTTTTTTTCAAACTACTTAAATTTCCTTTTTGTCAATAATTTTCCCGTCCTGCATAGTGATTTTTCGGTCGGCCATATCGGCGAGTTCTTCGTTATGGGTTACAATAACAAAAGTTTGCTGAAACTCGTCCCGAAGTTTAAAGAATAATTTATGAAGGTTTTCAGCAGATTCGGTATCTAAATTTCCCGAGGGTTCATCGGCAAAAATCACTGCGGGATTATTAATTAGAGACCTTGCAACCGCAATGCGTTGTTGCTCGCCGCCACTAAGTTCAGCGGGTTTGTGATGTGCCCGGTTTTTAAGGCCTAAAAATCCTAAAAGTTCTTTTGCGCGTTCTTCAGCCTTTTCTTTTGGTGTATTATTAATAAATGCCGGAATGCAAATATTCTCTAAGGCAGTAAATTCAGGCAATAATTGGTGAAACTGAAAGATAAACCCAATATTCTTATTCCTGAATTTAGATAAATCCCGGGACGAAAGTTTATAAATATCGGTATTGTTAATCTCAAGCGTAGACTCTTTGTTTTTTTCAGGTTTATCCAGCGTTCCCAGAATTTGAAGTAAAGTGGTTTTACCCGCTCCCGATGCGCCCACAATAGAAACAATTTCGCTTTTTTTAATATGAAGGTCGAGACCTTTTAATACGTGCAGGTCTCCGTAGTATTTATGAATATTTTTGGCTATTATCATTGTTCGCTAGATAATCGAGATTTAAAAGCTCCAGGGCTTTCCCCGGAAATTATTTTTTACTGAAAACGCCTTTTAACCTGGTTATAGAGATTTATTAGGCTCGTGAAAATTAGCCAAATTCAGCAAAACCCCCAAGCTAAGAATTGAATATGTTTTTTACCCGGTTGTAGTCTATATAATATACTATTCTTAGGCTAAAATTATGTCGCGCCGGCCTGTTGAATAAATTATCCAAACTTTGCTGAAAATCTAGATAACTTAATTCATCTTGGTTAAAAATAGAATTTCTATAGAGTAAAATAGCTTCACTGCCGGGAGCAAACTGCCAGCGGTAGCTTAGATCCAGGTTCCAGATATTAAAATTAGCATCGGGATTATAATTTTCTTCCCTGCTGTAATTTATTGAAGTTAAACTTCCATCTTCGTTTAATTTTGAAAAGCTCCCATCTTGAAACTGCGCCACCGACCAAAAATTTCTAAAACTTAAATTTAAACCCTGTTTCGTGGTGAAATTATAATTTGCCTGAAGCGAATTTTCAAAACTTTTCATATCCCTGTTTCCAAAAATCACCTCTCGCGGTTGAAGGCCTACAAAGCTGGGACGATTTATTTCGTTATCGTATTCAAAACCATAAATCACTAAAAACTTATTGTTTATACGAATTCTGGGTTCAAAAATAAAATTAAAACTTTCCCGGGAACTTTTACTAAAAGTTTGGTAGGTGCTGCGAACATCTACAGCTAACTTTTTTCTATAATCTGAAGATATCCAGCCGTTTGCCGCAATATTCGGTTGATAGGTGATAAAAGTATTCTCGCTTCGTGGTTCAAAAAAGTCTTTAAAAGCCGAATTTATTTCAGCAAAACCTCCAAAAGCAAATCGGTCGCGGGTCATGGCAAAAATACTTACACCCCCGCCGGTTGCAACATTTACATCAGGACGGTAACGCCGTTGGTGATTTGCATATAACTCTATGTTATATTGATTAAAAATGCCGGTGGGTTTAAAAGTTTGATAAGAAGTATTCAGATAAAAATTGTTGTAATTGTTTGTAAAACTTATTCCAAGATCATTAATATCATAAGTTTCGTTAGCAAATTCGTGAGAAACTCCATACCTAAGATTTCCTTTGGTTCTGTTTATTGAAAATAAAGAGGCGAAGCCGGTTTCATTCTGGCCCGGTAAATTCACATTACTCATTTTCGCTTCTCCTACAAAATTAAATGAGTTAGCTTTATTAAAAACGTCAAATAGAAATCCGGTGACATTGGCATCCCTAAAATTCCCTTCCCTGGTAACATTAGTATTAATTAAACTAATAGAAGAATTTTTATTAAAACGTTGGTCAAGCACCAGGATATTGTAATTGGCCAGTGGTTCTGTAATTTTTTCCCTGCTATTGCCGGTGAGGGTGTCTCTAAAAATTGCTTTAGTTTCAGCGGTAACGGCATTAAAAAAACCTACACCCAGACCTCTCTCGGTTCTTCCAGAAATCTTTAAAGCATTAATAAGATCGGTTCTATCAGGATTTTCAAGAATTTCTTCATTATCGAGTTTTTCCCGCTGGGCGCTATTAAAACCAATGGGAGTATTTCCCACGCGGCGAGAATAAAAAAGATCTCCTTTTGTAAAAAGTTCTGTTCCTTCAGTAAAAAATGCGCGGTTTTCCCCAAAGATTTGTTCAAACGGGCCTAAATTTAATTCTACATCATCATACGCAACCTGGCCAAAATCTGGCACTAAAGTCATATCTAAAGTAAAGGCTTTGCTAATTCCATATTTTACATCCAGGCCGGCATTAAAATTGGTTTCAGTTTGACCATCAAATATGTCTATTTCAGCTGAAGTATATGGATAAAAACTAAGTCGGGTAGGAGGTTCAATATTTTTAATACCTGTAAGCAAACCGGTTTGTTGACTCATTAACCCCACGGCTTTATCTACATAATTCCAGGTGTAACTTTCATTTCTATGCGAAATTTGCCTTAAAAACTGAATTCCCCATTCCTGTTCCTGTTTTTCAGGAAATCGCAATGCAGCGTAAGGAATGCGAACTTCGGCATACCACCCACTTTCATCTTGAGAAACTTCTGCTTCCCAAACTATATTAAACCCGAAATCCTCGTTATTTCCGGTTATTTTAGCATCGGCTCTGGTACCCGCAGCGGTAACGGCAAACCTTATTTGATTTTCACCATCGTCATAAGTATTAATATCTATTTGAAAATAATCGCTCTGCTCCAAATTATCCCGTTGGGTAAACTGTTTTACAATCTTTTCCGGTCTATTTTCATATAAATATGCTGCGATATACAGCGCCTCATTAGTATAAACTACTTTCACTTCAGTATTATGACTTTGCGGAATAGGATTGCCATCACCAGGATAATACATTACAAAATTATTAGCGTTGGTAAGGTTATTCCAGGCTTTATCGTCTAAGATTCCGTCAATTACCGGAGATTCCTGAATTTTTGTCGCCGTATAATTTTTACGCGGAAGACTCTCAATTTGAGCCGAAATTTGTTGAGTAAAAATGAAGAATATTAAAATTAACCGGATTTTTGCAGGCATTAATTGATAATTTGATTGAAAATAAGTTCAAATATATCATAGTTCTCAATGCAGTCAAAGCTTTGATTTAAATTCAAGTTAAACTATATCTAATTTGTTTATTATTACCTTAAATTTGCTAAACAAAATTAATCTATGAATACAGAAAATTTAGAACTGGCAACTTTGGCAGGAGGTTGTTTCTGGTGTACCGAAGCTGTTTTTCAACGTCTAAAAGGAGTAGAACAGGTACTTTCGGGATTTACCGGCGGAAATATAAAAAACCCTGCTTATCGTGAAATTATAACGGGCAGAACAGGTCACGCTGAAGCCATACAGATAAGATTTAATCCAGAAATAATTAGTTTTCAGGATTTGCTGTATGTATTTTTTGCCACACACGATCCTACCACATTAAATAGACAACAAAACGATGTGGGAACCCAGTACCGCAGCGCTGTTTTTTATCATTCTGAAAAACAGAAAGAAACCGCAGAAAAGGTGATTGAAGAACTGGAAGAAAAAAAGATATTTGAGAATAAAATTGTTACCGAAATAACTGCAGCAAAAGATTTTTATATTGCAGAAAAAGAGCATCAGGATTTCTATAACCAGCATAGACAGCAGCCATATTGCCAGTTTATTATAGATCCTAAAATAAAAAAACTAACTGAAGTTTTTTCAGATAAACTGAAATAATAAAAAGATGGCTTATAAATTTAAAGAAGAATATAATATTGAGGTTACTGACGGACTTCAGCAAAATTATAAAAATATCCTTGAAGGGATAGGGGAGGATATTAGCCGTGAAGGCATAGAAAACACTCCAGAACGCGCGGCAAAAGCTATGCAATTCTTAACGCAGGGTTATAAAATGGATGCTAAAACCATTTTAGAAAAAGCGATGTTCAAGGAGAGTTATGATGAGATGGTGGTGGTAAAAGATATAGAATTATATTCTTTATGCGAACACCATATGTTGCCTTTTTTTGGAAAAGCTCATATTGCCTACATTCCTAACGGGCATATTGTTGGCTTAAGCAAATTACCCAGAGTGGTAGATGTTTTTGCACGCAGGCTACAGGTACAGGAGCGTTTAACGCATGATATTTTAGAATGTATAAACAACACCCTTAAACCAAAAGGAGTAGCAGTTGTTATAGAAGCAG
The DNA here is from genome assembly GCF_017579965.1 of Salegentibacter sp. BDJ18. Lineage (NCBI taxonomy): Bacteria > Pseudomonadati > Bacteroidota > Flavobacteriia > Flavobacteriales > Flavobacteriaceae > Salegentibacter > Salegentibacter sp. BDJ18. Next base: position 80,943 of record NZ_JAFLQX010000023.1, on the reverse strand, counting down.
TACATATGTGTATGATGATGCGAGGAGTGCAAAAGCAAAATAGTGCGACTACAACTTCAGGATTTAGGGGGCAATTTGAGAAGATAGAAACCAGAAATGAGTTTTTAAAACTTATTAGCTCAGATCTTAAATAACAAACTGGCACTTTATTTGCTTTATTTGGCTAAAAGCAATCAAAATGAAACTTTTAAAAGATAAACTATTTATAAAAGGCCTAATGTACGATGCTATTGGTATGGCTACTATGGCAATCCCTTTGGTTGGGCCGTTTCTTGATTTATTATGGGCACCTTATGCAGCCAGAAAAATGGGCGAAATGTACCCTGGCAAAAAAGGAAAAGTAGCTTCTGTACTTGTATTTCTTGAAGAGATTTTACCGGGAACCGATATTATTCCAACATTTACGCTGATGTATTTCTATACTTTTGTGTGGAGTAAAAAGAAGCAGCCTAAAGAACGGGTAATTGAAGTTGAAATAATAGAGTAAAGCCTAAAGCTAATTTTCGATTAACGAAAACTCTTTCAAAATTTTATAAAAGCGGAATTCCTTATCGGGATTCCGCTTTTTTTGCATTTGTTGTAAATTATTTAAAAACTCTTTAACAGCGGGTACTCTTTGGTTTTAAATGTTTTATGTAATTTATGCTGAATGCAAAATTTATAATATGACAGAGTTTGAACAGGACCGAAACACTATTTCCAATCCGTCAAAAATTTCTTTTTCCGGCTGGAAGAAAATAGCAATTATAATAAAAGATAAAATAGATGAGAATAACTTAAGTATAGTCTCTGCCGGTGTTGCTTTTTATGCATTTTTAGCGATTTTCCCAGCTGTAATGGCGCTGGTTTCAATTTACGGGTTGGCGGTAAATCCTGAGCAAATTGAATATCAACTAAACCAGATTGCTTCCATGGTGCCAGAAGAAGCCTTTGGGATTGTTGAAAAGAGGCTGGAAGCATTTATCTCCACTTCGGGTAAAACATTAGGTTGGGGAATGGCAATAGGTATTTTATTTAGTATTTGGAGTGCGAATAAAGGAATGAAATCTTTATTTACCGGTATTGATATTGCTTATGCAACCCGCAGCACCCGGGGATTTATAAAACAGAATGCACTTACTTTAATATTTACTTTTGCCGCTATTATCCTGGTGATTTTAAGTATGGGTTTAATAGTTGTTTTTCCAGCGGTAGTAGGGGAATTAGGCTTGCCTCAAAATATTGAAAACCTTATTAGCTGGTTACGCTGGCCAATTCTAGCATTAATTGTTGGATTTTTTCTTTGCATTATTTATAAATATGCTCCTGCGCGGAATAACCCGAAATTAAAATGGGTGGTTCCCGGGGCGTTGGTCGCCACTATTCTATGGTTAATCGCTTCATGGGGTTTCTCTTTTTATGTTAGTAATTTTGGAAGTTATGGGGAAGTTTACGGTTCTATTGCCGCAGTGGTTATTATGATGCTTTGGCTATTTATAAGCTGCTTTACCGTGCTTTTAGGAGCGCAACTAAATTCAGCTTCAGAAAGATATGCTAAAAAAGTTACCGCTTTTGAATAAAATTTCAACTGAATATTCTCTTGATCTAAGAGCGTTAAAACTGTGTTATTTGAAATCTCTTTAACGTTAGGTATTTAGAATTACCACGATATTTATATAAACCGAGAATTTTCGGAACTAAAACCAAAAAATAATATTATGAATAGTCAGGCAGTAATACAAAAAGGAATGAAATGGCTTAAACGTGCTGTTATCTTAAAAGCAGGAAAGGTGATTATGAAAAAACCGGCAAGTGCTCTTGGAGTGGGCGCGGTAGCAGCTGGAGCAGGAATTGCAGCCTATAGTTTTCTTAAAAAAAGAAAGAAAAATGACCTAACCCATATAGATAATATTGAAGACAATAATCCCGAAGTTAAAGGGAAAAAGAAAATTATAGTTTAAATACCCCAAATACTTAGAATTAGACCTCACAATTCCGCATTTGCGGAATTGTGAGGTCTTTTTATTTGCATAAAATAGGTTCGGTCTTTTTGTGGATTATTTAATTAAAGCAACCACCTTACTGAAACAGAAATATTTCTACCAATATTAGAGATACCGTCAGGTTTTAAACGGGAAAGATGTGAAATATAATCTTTATTCAAAATATTGTTAGCACTTACACCAATTCTCATTTCACTGGAATTAATAGTGAATTGTCCTCCAAATCCTGCACCTAATAGACCATAACCACCGGTGCGGGTTTCAAAAGTATCTACATTATTTTGATTAAATACATTTTTCAATCTTAAGAAAGCATATTTACTATATATTTTATCTTCTGGATTGTCAAATTCTAATCTTAAGGTATTGGTTAGGGAATTTGCTGGAATTAGCGGTAAATATTCTCCATTACTTCTTTTTCCGGTTACGGTCTCAAAACTACTTTCAAGGTGCAACCAGTCTAAAGGGTGCGGGTGAATATGAACTCCAACTTCACCACCATATATTTCAGCATTATTTTGGGTGTATTCAAAAACAGGATTATCATCTATTAATTCTCCCGTAGGCTGTAAATAAATATAATCGCTTATTGAATTATGAAATCCGTTCACGAAAGCTTCAAAATGCTTATTTCGCCATTCTAAAGAAAGATCTACCTGGAAATTCTGTTCATTTTCAAGATTTTGATCTCCAATTTCATACCTATTGGTACCGTGGTGAGAACCGTTAGAGGTTAATTCAGATAAATTTGGCGCTCTAAAACCGGTAGCCAGGTTTAATCTTGCGCTTAAATTTTCGGTAACATTATATTTTGCCCCCAGCGCACCGTTTATACTTTTATACGAATTATTTATTGCAGCAATTTCACCTGTTTCGTGGTCGTGTTCGTGTTCGTGTTCGTGTTCATCTTCATGTTCTTCACCTTCATGTTCGTCTTCAGTATGTTCTTCTTCGTGAGCTTCTATTGCTTTGCTATCTATATTCCTGGTATCAAAACGCAAACCTCCTTGGAAATCCCATCGGTCAAAATGAACGTGGGTAGTGGCGAAAAAACCAAAATCTGTAGTAGTGGCATCTGGGATTAAAATTTCTTCGCCATAGTTTGTATTGGTTTGGTGCATTCCCTGAACTCCCAAAATGGTTTCAAATCTCCCTGTTCTTGGTAAATTATATTTTAAATTATAATTTAAAGTTTCCAGGTGCATTTCTAAAGCAGGATGGTCAGCGCCTTCTTCCTCATGGAGCTCTTCTTCCTCTTCATGTTCTTCTTCCCCGTGTTCCTCTTCGTGGTGGTGTTCTTCAAACTCTTTACGAGTGTTATACTGATAGCCTACTTTAAAATCCAGGCTTGAATTGTTGAAATAAAGCTTATTCTCTAAACTTAAAATATGGTTATCTATTTCCTGGTAGGGAAGAAGGGGATCTTTATCTGTAGATTGTACCCCTATTTCTTCCGGAATTCCAATATTAGATTTATTGAAATTATACCTTAAATCGGTTTTGAATTTAGCATCCTGGTAGCCGATGCCCGCTTTAAAATCGGTTTCATTAAATCGGGTATTAGTAACCCTTTCGCCATCTCCGGTTTCATAATCACTATGTGCGGCGTAACTACCGCGGGCCAGAAATTTTAATTTTTCTCCAGATGTTTTGGCCATCACGCTTCCCTGGTATCCCTGGGTATTGCTGAAATAATTTACATCAGCTTCAGCGTTGGTTTTGTTTGATGCTGCGTAACGTTCTGGATTCAGGTAAAGTACACCACCAATAGCGTCACTTCCGTAAAGTAGGGAAGCCGGGCCTTTTATAACCTCAACGCTTTCAATTCCTTTAGAGCTTATACCAAGCCCGTGCTCATCTCCATACTGCTGATTTTCTAATCTAACTCCCTGTGTATAAACCAAAACACGATTAGAACTTAAACCTCTAATTACCGGTTTTCCAATTCCAACTCCTGTGGTTAAACTTTCCACGCCGGCAATTTGGGTTATCCCGTCGCTTAAAGTAACGGCTCCTTTACGGTTTAATTCTGCTACATTCTCCCGTTCTACACGCATTACATTTTCACTTTGTAACTGGTGAAAAGGAGTAGAGACTATCACTTCTTCCATCTCTATGGCCGATTTTTCTAAAGTGATATTTAAAGTAGAAGTTTCAGGAAAATCTAATTCGTTGGAGTAGGTGCCGAAACCTACCGAAGAAACTACAATTTTAAACTTTCCGTTAGGAATATTTTCAACTGTAAAGTTGCCATCAAGATCGGTCATAGCACCTTTACTTAATTCAGGAAAATAAACATTGGCACTAAATACCGGTTCTTCGGTTTCAGCATTGGTAACCTTGCCCGAGAAGTTATTCTGAGCATATATAATTGGACTCACTGCTATAAAAAGCAATGAGAAAAGTAAACTTTTCATATATTATTTTTAAATAATTAAAATTCTAACAAATAAAAACGGATGTTAGGCAGCCAATGGAGGACCGCGAAGCTCGAAAGGGAGCTTTTGATAATCACTTAAAAATTGATAAAAATCGAAGAATTGTTTTTTGATCTGCTTTTCTACAAGCGGCTCAAAATTTATAAAATCGGCAGCAAGTACCGGACTTTGATGAAAAGAATAGAGTTCACAGTCCAGGCTACTTTCGTGAAAATGCTCATCAGCATAATTTACACATAATTCGTGGCCGTGACCGCTAAAAATATGCGAGAAACTTATTACAACCGGAAGCAAAAGTAATGCTCCCAATAATATAGCGAATATGTGTTTAAAGAGTTTCAAGAATAATTACTGGAATAATTTAGCAAAGCCCATTCTACTTAGCATTTTCTTTTCGAAGGCCCAAAAGAACTGAAACTGGCCAAAAATCCAGCCAAAACTAACCAATAAAACCTGGTAAATAGGAAAAATCAGGAATATTCTAGCGCTCCAGTAAACCGCCCAATGAGAGGATGCCTGGTAGATACCCAGGAAATTACATAGAGGCTCAGCTAATTTAGCTGAAGTAGACCCGGTAATAGCAAACACTATAAATATTATAAATATTTGCCAATTAGAATCTATACCCCAACGTGCTTTTAACTTATTCATGCGGCAAAAATACTAAAAGCTTCGGAGAATTAAAATAATGAGTGTTAAATACGCGTAGGTACAGAGAATCGCTGATTATAATGCCTGCTGAAAAACACAAAGTAATTGTATAGCAAATAATTTACCTCGTACCCGTAATCTATATTAGGATCGTAATTAATTTCCTGCAAATAAAGATCGGAATTATAGACCTGTGGTTGCCTAACGCGTTGATTATAATCTGAAACCAAAATTCGGTTTTTGTTTTCCAGGTATTGTTGAGAATAATAACCTTCAGGTTTTGCTATAGAATTTATAAAAAGATTAAACCCCGGTTCAATAATTATAATTTCATATTCCAGGCTATCGTTTGCAATGCGCACTGTATCCTCATTTATTTGAGAATCTCCAAGGTTTCTATTTCTTGAGCTTCCGCAGCTATAAATAAATAAACCCAGTAGTAAAATATAAATGAAGTTTTTCATGCCTGTTCTTTATTCTAAAATCGAGACTAAATTTTTCAATGTATTCCTTCATTAAACAAGAAGGAATACATTAAAATTTTATCTACTGAAAAATATAAAATTCTTTAAATTAATTTATTTTCCGCCTAACATACCACCAAGCAGACTGCCACCTTTTTTGCCTTTTTTACCCCCAAAAGCCATTCCGGCAACATCATCTATTACGCTACCATCACCATCGGCGTCTAATAAAGTTTCCAGTAAAGATTGGTCGTGAGAATCATCAGATCCCATAACCGAACCTAATAAACCAGATAAACCAGAAGAATTTACATTATCTTTTCTTTTTTGCTGTCCTAATAAGCCCATAACTACCGGGGCAGCCATTTCCAGGATATTATTCACCGTAGATTCATCAATATTTAATGTTCCGGCAATGGTTTTACTAATTCCGCTTTGTTTTGCTCCCAGAACGTGGTTTAAAATCTTGCTACCTTCTTTGGTAAGTTCCTCAGGATCTTTTTGTCCCAAATTATCTAAAACCTCACCATTATGTTTTTCATCTTGTAGCGCTTTATCTAAGCTTTCGGCACCTTTAGGATCTTTAGCGTTTCTTTTCATTGCGCCAAGAATTAACGGCATAGCCATTCCCAATACCGAGGTAATTTTACTTTTATCTTCTGAAGTTTTTGCGCTGGCTTTGTTGACCAGTTGTTCTCCCGTTTGCGTATTAAGTAAATCTAATATTGAAGCCATAATTTTATTTTTTATTTTAATGAATTTACGGCTTTTAAATAGTAAGTCACGTTAAAGCTTTATTATAATCTGCTCGATAATCGAGATTAGATGCTCCGAGGCTCTCATCCAAAATAAACAGCTGTTCGCTATCAATGGCTACTTTGCTTGCTCTCAGGTAGTTTATTTTTTAAAATAGGAGATTATTTGTTTTGAAAGTTCTAAACCTATGCGTTCCTGTGCTTCAAGCGTGGATGCACCAATATGCGGACTTAAAGATAATTTCTCGTTCATTAACAATTTAATAGCCGGTCTTGGTTCGGCTTCAAAAGTATCTAAACCTGCAAAAGCAACTTTACCATCTTCTATAGCTTCCAAAAGTGCTACTTCATCTATAACCCCGCCACGAGATGTGTTGATAATTCCAACTCCCGGTTTCATCGCCTCTAATTCCTTCTTACCGATCAATGGTTTGGTTTGAGCGGGCACATGAAGCGTAATAAAATCTGAATGCTTTATAAGTTCTTCTACCGGTTCGGTTTTTATAGGAATTTCTATGCTTTGATGATTATAAAATTCTAAAGTGATTTTTACTTCCCCGTCTTCTTTATCGCTGGCAATAACCTTCATTCCCAGACCTAATGCAATTTTAGCAACTTCACGGCCAATCTTGCCAAAACCTATAATTCCTAAAGTTTTTCCGCGGAGTTCAATTCCTGCGGAATAGGATTTTTTTAATTCCTTAAATCTCGATTCACCTTCCAAAGGCATATTCCTGTTGGCATCGAATAATTTTCTTACTCCGCTAAAAAGATGGGCAAAAACAAGTTCTGCCACAGAAGCTGAAGCTGCCTGGGGTGTATTAATAACTTTTATGCCTTTGCTTTCAGCATAGTCTACGGCAATGTTATCTAAACCAACGCCGCCACGACCTATTAATTTTAAATTCTTACACGCATCTATAACAGCCTTATCTACCGTGGTGGCACTACGTACCAATAAAACTTTTATGCCTTTAGAATTAATATAATCGGCAAGTTGTTCCTGGGCAACTTTGGTGCTAACAACTTCAAATCCTGCGTTTTCAAGCTGTTCTATTCCAGCTTTTGCAAGACCATCGTTGGCCAAAATTTTAATCTTTTCAGGTTGAGTTGGAGTAGTAGGTTTATTAAAAAAATCTTCAGGTTTCATTTATTTTATAATTTAATCCCTGTATGGGAATTTTCAGGAATATATTTTCCTGTACGTTTTCAGTTTATTAATACTATTTCAGCTGGTTTTAGGCTTTTTTAGGACTGTTTTTCGAGCTTTTGCATGGTTTCAACCAGTACTTTTACGCTTTCAATATCTAAGGCGTTATACATAGAAGCCCGATACCCTCCAACACTTCTGTGACCGTTAAGTCCGTTAATGCCGGCATCTTTCCAAAGTTTGTCAAAATCTTCTTTCTTGCTTTCGTCTACAAGATTAAAAGTGGCATTCATTGGAGACCTGTCTTCAACTTCAGCAAAACCTTTAAAAAGCGGATTTCTATCTATTTCTTTATAAAGTAAATCGGCTTTTTCGGTATTTCGTTTTTCCATGGCTGCAATTCCGCCGTGATTTTTAATCCATCTTAGGGTTAATAGCGAAACATACACCGCGTAAACAGCCGGAGTGTTAAACATACTGTCTTTTTCCAGGTGTACCTTGTAATTGAGCATAGATGGAATTTCACGCTCTACTTTTCCCAAAATATCTTCTTTAATTACCACGAGTGTAGTTCCCGCAGGGCCCATATTTTTTTGAGCTCCCGCATAAATAAGATCGAATTTTGAAAAATCGAGTTCCCTGGAAAATATATCGCTGCTCATGTCACACACCAACGGGGCATCAACATCAGGGAAATCTTTTATTTGCGTTCCGAAAATGGTGTTATTGCTGGTGCAGTGAAAATAATCTACATCAGAAGGAATTTGATAATTCTTTGGGATATAATTGAAGTTTTTATCTTTAGAAGAGGCCACTTCAACTACTTCGCCAAAAAGTTTCGCTTCTTTTATTGCTTTAGAAGACCAGGTACCGGTATTGAGATAAGCTGCTTTTTTATTCAGTAAATTATAAGCCGTCATTAAAAATTGCATACTGGCACCTCCTTGCAGAAACAAGGCTTTATAGCCTTTATTTTGAAGTCCTAAAAGTTCCAGCGAAAGGTTTCGGGCTTCTTCCATCACATCTACAAAAGCAGCGCTGCGATGCGAAATTTCCATAATAGACAAGCCTGAATCCTGGTAATTTAAAATGCCCTGCGCGGCTTCTTTGAAAACTTCCTGCGGTAAAATACAGGGTCCGGCGCTATAATTATGTTTTTTCATAGTTGGTTTATAAAAGTGGTTAGTCTTATGTTTTAAAGTTCTTCTAAAAATTTTAAAGTATCTACGCCATCGGCATAATCCCATAATTTTGGTTGTTGGGTTTGGCCAAAATCAACTTCAGCATTTGTTCCTACAACGCATTGCAGGTTTTCTTTATTTTGTTCAAGTTTTTCCTGTAATTCCTTTTCATCCTCATATTTTTCATAAAACAAGGTGGCGATAGGGGAACCAAAACTTTCGTCTTCTTTTAGAATAAGAAATCCGTTTTCCAGCAATTTAAATTCACTCATTAAATACACTGCTTTATTATAATCGTAATTATTGGAGTATTTAGCTGAATTCAATAAAGTATTCCACGAGTACATAGCCTTAAAGAAAGCATCAAAATTATAGTTTTTGGGAACATAAAGTTTAGAAACATTGCGGCAACCTAAACCAAAATATCTAAAAACATCTTCGCTTAGAGCTTCCAGTTCTTCTTTACTTTCATTACCGGTAAGTATGGCTACCGAATTTCGGTTTTTTCTTATAATATTAGGTTTCCCAGAGAAATAATACTCAAAATAGCGTGCGGTATTGTTACTTCCGGTAGCGATTACCGCATCAAAATTGGTAAGTTTATCTTCAGTAAATCTTATTCGTTCTTCAAATTCTGGCGCTATATTCATTAAAAACCCGGCAATTACCGGTAATAATTGTTTATCGTTAGAAGATTGTTTTACCAGTACTTTATGCCCTGAAATTAAAACCGAAACAAAATCGTGAAATCCAACTAATGGAATATTGCCTGCCATAATAATGGCTACTGTTTTTTGTTCTGGTTTATCGAATTTATAAGGTTCAAGCCATTGATCCAAATTGCTTGGCGTTAGCGCTTTGCTCCATTGCTGAAGTGAAAAAATCACGTTTTCTCGAGTAAACCAGCCGTTATAATGAACAGCCTGATCAATTTTATTATTTAATTCATTAAAAAATCTTTCGTTTTCTGGCGTTATTTTTATTGAATTATTAGTCGCATCCCCAAAAAGACTCAGGAATTTTCCCACTTGAACAAAATATGATTTTCTTTCTTCGATTGTCATTTCCTTATTTGGTTATGATAGCCAATGGCTTTAAATTTGTAGCGCGAAATTAAAACTTAAGGCGGCAAACTCCTAAAAAACGACGGGAAATACCAACTAAGTTTTATGATAATTAAATTACAAAGAAAAAAGCTATGGCAATTGTTATAACAGATGAGTGCATAAACTGCGGTGCTTGCGAGCCCGAGTGCCCAAATACAGCAATTTACGAAGGTGCAGATGACTGGCGTTATGCCGATGGTACAGACCTGGAAGGTAACGTGGTACTACCCAACGGGAAAGAAGCCGATGCTAACGAAGCTCAGGAACCTATTAGTGATGAGATCTATTATATTGTACCAGATAAGTGTACAGAATGTAAAGGATTTCACGAAGAACCACAATGTGCTGCGGTTTGCCCGGTAGATTGTTGTGTACCAGATGATGAACACGTAGAAAGCGAAGAAGAATTACTCGCAAAGCAGAAATTTATGCACGAGAACGAATAAATTCTGCTGAATTTAGAATATACAAGATCCCATTTTAGTTGAAATGGGATCTTTTTTTATATAATAGAATTGCTTATGAAACCGCGAACTTAATCTCGTTACGATAAACCGAAGGTGACTTACCGGTAAACTTTTTAAACTGCTTGTTAAAGTGACTAAAATTATTAAAACCACTTTCAAAGCACACATCGGTGATACTTATTTGCTTTTCGTGTAGTAATTTTGCAGCGTGTACCAGGCGATATTCGTTCACGAATTGTACAAAAGTTTTTCCAGTCGTTTTTTTGAAATATCTACAAAAAGCCGGCACCGTCATACTCACCACATCGGCAATTTCTTCCAGGGCAATATTTCTTTTAAACTCGTTCTTTACAAAATTAAAGATCACGTTAATTCGATTGTGATCTTCCAGTTCGGTATCCAGTACAAAGCCTTCGGCATTTAAAAGCGTAAAATCTTTTGCATTTTCAAGCATATTAAGAACATCTAGCAAACCCAGTAGCCTTTTATAGTTAGTTAATGAGCTTAAGGCTTCTATCTTTTCCCCAATAAGGTTTTTATCTTCTCCGTGAAAAACAATTCCATTTTTGGCCCGCTCAAGTAAAACCCGCACATTTCTCATTTCAGGAATTTCCCAGAAATTTTTTCCGAGGAAATCTGGGCTGAACTGAATAACGGTTTCCCGGTCGTTATTGGTTAAACTATCTGTAAATCCACAGTGCGGAAGATTGGCGCCAATTAATATAAGATCACCGTTTTGATAATAAGAGACGTGGCTTCCAATTTGTCTTTTACCAGATCCTCCGTTTACATAAACAAGTTCAATTTCGGGATGGTAATGCCAAAATGTGTGGTTTTTGTTTTGATGATCCTGGTTAAAATTTTTAAAAGAAAATGAACTTCCAAAGCTTGGGTCTACTTTTTCAAAAGAAGGTTTACTGGTTTTTAGCATATTCTCAATAAATTAACACTTAGTTAATATGGGCTTAATATAGGTCTTTAATGCAAAATTAACTCCAAAATATGCTATATGCACAATAATTCAATATTAAATTAATGTAAAGATCAATATAGCACATTTTCTTGTTTATTCACTACTATTCAGCAGGGTAAAAGTGCGCTATCTTTGTAATTGTAAACAAGGGGTATTAACAATTAAAAATCAAAATTATGAAAAAACTATTGAAAAATTCGTTATTACTAGTAGTATTGGTAACCGGAATAAACATGTATGCAGCTGACCGTGTGGAAGTTAGTGTTGATAAAGGGCAAACGCTAATTGTAGAATTAGATAATGTAAGTACAGTAAGCTTAGAAGATGCTTCAGGATTTATTCTATTTAAGGATAGCCCGGCTCTTGATGGGAATTATAAGAAACAAATAGATTTTAGTCGTATTCCTGCTGGAACTTACTTTTTAAATACAGAAGATCTTAATGGGATTTACACTACAGAAATTAAGAAATCTTCTACTGGAATAAGCATTGAAGATAAAACTGCTGCGGTTGTTTTTAAACCAATTTACAGAGTGGAATCTAAAAAAGTGAAATTTTTTCTAACCAATCCGGCAGAAACTAATGCCACTTTAAAGGTATATGATGCTACAGGAAAACTTGTAGGAGAAGTTAAAGGAAAAGGTTACACAATGAACAAAACCCTGGATTTTTCTAAAATGCCAAAGGGAGAATACACATTTACACTAAACGTTGCTGACAAAACAGTTACAGAAAAACTTTCAATTTAAGTAAGTTTATTAATTCAACTTAAAGCAGGAATTTGCACCTAAAATTCCTGCTTTTATTATTTAAAGGCCGAAACTGGTTTCTCCAGTTTCGGTTTTTTTATTCCTATTAAAATAGTCTCACAAATTTTAAGTATTTTCCAAAACAATTAGCGCTTTATTTTAAATAATTAAATTCAAGTCCAGTAATCCCAATCTGTAATGATTAACCTCACGCAACAAAAAGAAGTATTCCTGTCTTTTCCTGACAATTGTTTCTTATTACTACCAGATGATCCAAAATTTACAATTATTGAAGTTAATCGTGCCTTTATAAATACTTCTGGAATGAAGCGCGACCAATTGGTGGGAAATGGTATGCTGGAAGTTTTTGGTAAAGAAAATAGAGATCACGATTTTATTAGAATAATTACTAAATTTTTTAGGGAAGCTATAGAATTTGGCGAACCAAATCATATTCCCCAGGTAAGATATGACTTGCCAGATGAAAAGGGTGCACTACAGCGAAAAATTTGGGAAGCAGATAATATTCCTATTAAAAATGAAAATGGTGAAATTGAATTTATTTTACACCGGGTACGTGATATAACTCAAGTAATTAGAACCAGAGAAGAGGGGCAGGTTTCGCTGAAAAATTTAAAGGAAAATGAAAAATTTCTAAAAGAAACTCAGGAAGTTGCAAAAATTGGCAGCTGGCAGTTGGATATTGAACAGAATACACTTTCCTGGTCTAAAATGCTTAAGGAAATTCACGAGGTTTCGCAAGATTTTTCACCGGGTCTTGATGCTGCGATAGGTTTTTATAAAACAGAAAAAGATAGGACCACCATAAAAAATGCAGTTTCTAATGCCATTGAAACCGGTAAAACTTTTGATCTTGAACTGGAAATTATTACTGCAAAAAATAATGATAAATGGATAAGAGCCACGGGGAAACCACATTTTAAAAACGGAAAATGTGTTAGAGTATTTGGAGCTACCCAGGATATTACTTCCCGTAAACTTGCTCAAATTAGACTTGAAAACATTAACGATAATATTCCAGGAGTTGTTTTTAGATATAAACTTAAACCAAATGGTGATGACCAATTAATGTACATAAGCGAAGGAGTTCGGAATGTTTGGGGGATCACCCCACAGGAAGCAACGCGAGACAATAGCGTTGTATGGGATTTGTATTATGAAGATGACGTGCCGGGACTTAAAAAAACAATCAATGAATCTGCCGGTAATTTAAATATGTGGACCTATGAGTGGCGGGTAAAACATCCCGAAAGAGGTTTGCGATGGAATAGGGGATTTGGAACTCCGCAGAAACTGGCAGATAAAAGTGTAGTTTGGGATTGCATTGTTTTAGATGTAACCGAAGAAAAATTGGCGTATGAATTATTAGAAATTAATGAATCCAGGCAGCGTAGTTTACTCGAGTCTCAAACCAATTATGTTATTAGAACCGATACCGACGGAAATTATACCTATTACAATTCAAAATTTAAAGAAGATTTTGGTTGGATCCATACAGAGGAGGGTTTAATTGGAAATAGTTGTATGATAGCGGTTGTGGAAGAAGACAGGCCAAAAGTGCAGGAAACTGCCATTAAATGCCTGGAGAATCCTAATGAAACATTTCAAATAGAGATAGGAAAACCCCGAAGGGATGGTAAAACCCGAACTACGGTATGGGATTTTATTGCTTTATGTGATGCCGAAGGAAATCCAAATGAAATTCAGTGTATAGGGATTGATATTTCAGAAAAAAAAGAAGCAGAGTTATCGCTCAATGAAGCCAAAAAGCAATATGAAGGATTAATAAACAGCATAGAAGGTGTTTTTTGGGAAATGGATGCAAAAACCTTTGAGTTTACCTTTGTAAGTGAACAGGCAAAAGATTTAATAGGAATTAAGCCTGAAGATTGGTATCACGATGCAGGCTTTTGGCAAAACCATATACATCCTGAAGACCGTGAATACGCGGTAAATTTTTGTTCTAACCAGGTAAAAAAAGGAAATAACCACAGCTTTGAATACCGAATGCAAAAAGCAGATGGTAGTTATGTGTGGTTAAGTGATGTGGTTTCGGTAATAAGAGAAAACGGGGAAATCAAATGGTTAAGAGGTATTATGACAGATATCTCGAAAAGAAAAAGAGCTGAAGAACAAATTCAGTTAAGCGAGCAACGTTTTAAAGGTTTGGTGCAGGAAGGTGGCGATTTAATTGCCATATTAGATGAAAATGGAGATTATATCTATGCAAGCCCTACTTCAGTTTCTGTTTTAGGCTTTACCCAGGAAGATTTTAAAAATAGAAATGCATTTGATTTTATTCATCCTGACGATCTCCCAAAGGTTCAAAAGGAATTTGCAAAAATAGACCAGCAAAAAAGAATAGAAATTAGTGGCTTTAGGTTTAAGCACAAAAATGGAGATTGGCGATGGTTGGAAACTACCTTAACCAATCTTTCTGATGATCCCGCAGTAAACGGATTTGTTTCTAACGCCAGGGATATTACCGATAAGAAGCGTTTTCAGGAATTAGAGAATTTAGAGCGAAAAGTCCTGGAAATGAATTTTAAAAAAACTTCCCGATTAAAGGAAATCCTTAATTTTTATGTGGAGAGCCTGGAAAAGATAAATCCTAATGCATTTTTTGTTATTCAAAGGTTTGAAAACGAGAATTTATCTTATTGGGCTTCCGGTGAAATTGAGCCCTCTCTTGTAGAAGCTTTAAATGAGCTGGGAATTGAAAAAAGAGAAAAAATATTTTCTGTATTTGACGAGGGGAAACCTGTTAATTTAAAAATAAATAAAGTTCCAGATTCCAATTTAAAAGCACTGGCATTAGAAAATGAAATTGAATCCTGCTCTACTTACCCAATTATAGATTCAAAAGGCGAAAGACTGGGTATTTTTACGGTTTTTTATAAAAAAGAGCATTTTTCTGAAGAAAAAAAGGAGCAAAGAAGTATTAAAAGAGCGGTTGGATTGCTACAGTTAATTATTGAATTTCAGATAAATGAACTCGCCTTAAAACGTAGCAATCAACGCTACGAGTTTGTAAATAAAGCTACCGAAGATGCCATTTATGATTGGGATGTGGTAAAGGATGAGCTTAAATGGGGAGATGGGTTTTACAAAATGGTTGGCGCCGATAGGGAGGATGCAAAGTTTTCACTCGGAAAATGGAGCGAAGGCGTTCACCCCAATCATATAGGTGAAGTATATGAAAGTCTGGAAAATAGTTTAAAAGATAAGAGTAAAAACAAATGGAGTTCTGAATATCTATTTAGAAAAGCCAACGGAGATTTTTTAAATATTATTGATAACGGCTATATTATTAGGAATGAGGAAGGCTTAGCGGTGAGAATGATTGGAGTACTTCGTGATGTTTCAGACATTAGAGCTTACGAAAAGGAACTTGAAAACGCAAACGAAAGATACCGTTATGTAACCAAAGCCACCTCTGATGCTATTTGGGATTATGATGTAGTGGAAGGGGAATTATTCTGGGGGGCAGGATTCGAAAATTTATTCGGCTATAATTTGAACGATTTTAAACCGAAACTTTCTACGTGGTACAATAAAATTCACCCAGAAGATCAGGGAAGAATTGTTAATAGCTTTCAGGAATTTCTTAACAGTGAAGATACTATTTGGGAAGAGGAATATAGGTATATAAATGCCCAGGGTGAATATATGGATGTTTTTGACAGAGGTTTTGTAGTACGTGATAAAAATAATAAAGCCCTTAGGGTAGTTGGTGCAATGCAGGATATTTCGCGTAAAAAACAATACGAAATATCGCTTAAAAAGCTTAATGCAGAATTAAAAGAAAGAGCTAAAGAGCTGGCTACCTCAAATGCAGAATTAGAACAGTTTGCCTACGTAGCCTCTCATGACCTCCAGGAACCATTGCGCATGGTGACAAGCTTTTTAACTCAATTAGAAAAAAAATATGCAGATGTTCTGGACGAAAAAGGTTTGTTGTATATAGATTTTGCCGTAGATGGTGCAAAAAGAATGCGACAAATTATTTTAGATCTTTTAGAATTCTCAAGGGTAGGTAGAACCGAAGATAAACTTGAAACTGTTGCATTAGATGATATTTTAGAAGAAATTAAATACCTGTACAGGAAAAGGATAGAGGAAAGAAATGTAAGGATTGTAAACGTAAATTTACCGGTAATAAAAGTGCCAAAAAGTCCAATAAGACAGGTATTTCAAAATATTATTAGTAACGCTATTAAATACAGCAAAGCAGATGTAAATCCTACGATTACCATTGATTTTCAGGAGACTGCAAATTTCTGGGAATTTAGCATAAAAGATAATGGGATTGGGATAGATAAAGAATATTTTGATCGTATTTTTGTGATTTTTCAGCGCCTGCACCATAGGGATGAATATTCGGGTACCGGAATGGGACTCGCGGTAACCAAAAAAATTATTGAGAACCTGGGCGGTAACATTTGGGTAGAATCCCAGGTAGGAAATGGGAGTATTTTTCACTTTACCATTTCCAAATATATTTCATAATAATAAATAGTTTCTAATAATTAGATTTACATTAAAAATGATTTATATTTTTAGTTAATTATTGCGTAAATCCGTATATTCTACTCGGCAATGGAGATATAAATACATCGATCTTGCTTATAACATTAAATAATTGTCAATTTTGAATACCCCATAAGTTACTATGTGGTAGATTATTATTAAAACTTTCAAATAAATTCTTATAGCTATGGAATCTATCCACATACTTTTGGTTGAAGATAATGAAGGCGATATACTTTTAACTTCTGAAGCGCTTGAAGACGGCAAAATTCTAAATAAATTAAGTGTGGTTAGAGATGGGAAAGAGGCGATGGATTTTCTGGATAAAAAAGGAACGCATGTAAAAGCACTTACCCCAGATCTAATTTTACTGGATGTAAATCTTCCAAAAATGAATGGGCACGAAGTTCTTAAATTTGTTAAACAGCATAAAGATCTGAAACAAATTCCCGTAATTATGCTCACTACTTCGTCTTCCAAAGAAGATATAGATATTTCTTACCAGAATTATGCAAACTGTTATATCACAAAACCTATAGAAGTAGAAGATTTTATGAAAGCCGTGAATCAAATTGAAGAGTTTTGGGTGAATTTGGTAAAACATCCCTCTAAATAGTCGTTTTTCTTCAAAATATAATTAACATTATATTTTAAATCTTTGTTAATTAAAATCCGCTTGCATTGTTTTAACTTTTTGCGCTATACCTTATATTAGCGCCACAACTCCATGAACCACTTATGAGCCAGGAAACAAAGTATACCGAAGATAATATACGGTCTTTAGACTGGAAAGAACATATTAGAATGCGTCCCGGGATGTACATTGGTAAGCTGGGAGACGGCTCCAGTGCAGATGATGGGATTTATATTCTCCTAAAAGAAGTGCTGGATAACAGTATTGATGAATTTGTAATGGGATCTGGGAAAACCATTGAGATTTCGGTGCAAAACCAAAGAGTCATTGTTCGTGATTACGGTCGTGGAATTCCTTTAGGAAAAGTAGTTGATGTAGTTTCAAAAATGAATACGGGCGGGAAATACGATACCCGCGCCTTTAAGAAGTCGGTAGGACTTAATGGTGTTGGTACTAAAGCAGTAAATGCACTTTCATCATATTTTAGAGTAGAATCTTCCAGGGATGGGAAATCTCACGCTGCCGAATTTGAGCAGGGAGAATTAAAGGATGAAGAACATCTTGATGAAACTTCCCGCCGTCGCGGAACCAAGGTAACCTTTGTTCCCGATGAGGTTATTTTCAAAAATTTTAAATTCAGAAATGAGTATATAGAAAAAATGCTGAAAAATTATGTGTACCTGAATCCCGGGTTAACCATAATTTTTAACGGCGAAAAATTCTATTCAGAAAACGGACTTAAAGATCTTTTAAAAGATAGTATTCACGAAGATGAGCGTTTATATGAAATTATCCATATGCGCGGCGAGGATATTGAAGTTGCACTAACACATAGTAAAGCCCAATACAGTGAAGAGTACCATTCTTTTGTAAATGGGCAAAACACTTCCCAGGGTGGTACACACCTTGCGGCTTTTAGAGAGGCAATCGTTAAAACCGTACGCGAGTTCTACGGAAAAAATTACGATGCCAGCGATATTAGGAAATCTATAGTTTCGGCCATTAGTATTAAAGTGATGGAGCCTGTTTTTGAAAGCCAGACCAAAACAAAACTGGGTTCTACAGATATGGGCGGGAAAATGCCCACCGTACGGACATACATTAACGATTTTCTAAAAACACAGCTGGATAATTACCTGCATAAAAACCAGGAAACTGCCGATAGGCTTCAGCGTAAAATTTTACAGGCAGAAAGAGAACGTAAAGATCTTTCGGGAATTAGAAAACTTGCAAAAGATCGGGCTAAAAAAGCCAGTTTGCACAATAAAAAATTGCGTGATTGCCGTATTCATCTTGGGGATAGTAAAAAAGAACGCTATTTAGAAACTACTTTGTTTATTACGGAGGGAGATTCGGCGAGTGGTTCTATTACCAAATCCCGTGATGTAAATACGCAAGCGGTTTTCAGCTTAAAAGGAAAACCTTTAAATAGTTATGGCTTAAGTAAAAAGATTGTTTACGAAAATGAAGAATTCAATTTATTGCAAGCCGCATTAAATATTGAAGAATCTTTAGAAGATCTTAGGTACAATAATATTGTAATTGCAACTGATGCCGATGTAGATGGAATGCACATTAGGTTGTTGTTAATCACCTTTTTCCTTCAGTTTTTTCCTGAATTGATCAAGGAGAATCATTTATATATTCTGCAAACACCTTTATTCAGGGTTCGTAATAAAAAAGAAACTATTTATTGCTACAGCGAGACCGAAAGAAGGAATGCGGTAGAAAAATTAACAGGAAAAGCTGAAATCACACGATTTAAAGGTTTAGGTGAAATCTCTCCAGATGAATTTCAGCATTTTATTGGAGAAGATATTAGATTAGATCCCGTGATGCTGGACAAAGAAAAGTCTATTGACGAAATGCTTAATTTCTATATGGGTAAAAATACGCCCGATAGGCAGGAATTTATTATTGACAATCTTAAAGTTGAACTTGACCTTATTGAAGAGTTAGGCTTATGAGATTCACCAATAGAAATGAAGTAAAAATAGTTCCTTCAATGTACATTGTTTTGGTGGCGATATTTGTCACCAATATTTTTGTGAATATTGAGCTAATGAGCAGCGAAGAACCGGTAAGGTTCAGCCATTATGTGCCAAACATTGTGGTGCTTATACTTGGTTTCTATGTGCATAAAATTGGTCAGAGTTTTGACTTTGATAGTGATGGTGAAACCCTAAATCTAAAGAATAACGGGGTTTTCTTTTCAAAATTTATGGAATACCGGGTAAAGAAGGCTGAATTCCCAAAAAGAAAACTTGGGAAATTTAAATTCAGTGATTACTTTTTTTATTCCGCAGTAACAATTTACATAAGTTCGCGCAGAAGACGCGGTTACAAAAAATATACTTTTAATACTACTTTTCTCAGCCGTAAAAAGAAGCGTGGCATGATAGCTTCTATGCAGAAAATTGTAGAAAATCAAAAAACTACAGCTTAATGGAAGAAAACCAGGAAGAAGCTAAAGATGAACATTTAGAACAACCAAAAGAAGAGCTTATAAAAGTAACCGGGATGTATAAAGACTGGTTTCTTGATTATGCATCTTATGTGATTCTGGAACGTGCGGTACCTGCCATGGAAGATGGTTTTAAGCCGGTGCAACGCCGTATCATGCATTCTATGAAAGATCTGGACGATGGTCGTTACAATAAAGTAGCAAATATCGTTGGGCATACCATGCAGTATCACCCGCACGGTGATGCCAGTATTGGTGATGCCATGGTGCAAATGGGCCAAAAGGATATTTTAATAGATACCCAGGGAAACTGGGGAAATATTTTAACCGGAGACCGTTCTGCCGCGCCAAGATATATTGAAGCCCGTTTATCTAAGTTCGCACTGGAAGTTTTATTTAATCCGAAATTAACTGAATGGCAACTTTCTTACGATGGTAGAAAGAAGGAGCCCGTAAACCTGCCGGTAAAATTCCCAATGTTGCTTGCTCAGGGAGCCGAAGGTATTGCCGTAGGTTTGAGTACTCGTGTGCTTCCGCATAATTTTAATGAACTTATAGATGCTTCTATAAGACATTTAAAAGGGAAAAAATTCACCTTATTCCCCGATTTTCCAACCGGAGGAATTGCAGATATTTCAAATTACAACGATGGGAAGCGTGGAGGTCGTGTTAGAGTGCGAGCTAAAATTAGTCAGTACGATAAAAATACATTGGCAATTACCGAAATTCCCTATGGAACTACCACAACAAGCCTTATAGATTCCATTCTAAAAGCGAACGACAAGGGTAAGATTAAGATCAAGAAGATTGAGGACAATACAGCTGCCGAAGTTGAGATCCTTATTCATCTACCAAATAATATTTCTCCAGATAGGACCATAGATGCGCTTTACGCATTTACTTATTGCGAGAACTCTATCGCACCGCTTGGCTGTGTAATTATTGATAATAAGCCTATTTTCCTTGGTGTTTCAGAAATATTGAGAAGCTCTACAGATCATACGCTTCATTTGCTGAAAAGGGAATTAGAGATCACACTTGACGAACTGGAAGAGCAATGGCATTTTTCATCTTTAGAGCGAATTTTTATTGAAAAACGGATCTATCGTGAGATAGAAGAGGAAGAAACCTGGGATGGTGTGATCAATGCCATAGATGAAGGTTTAAAACCACATATAAAACACTTAAAACGCGCCGTCACCCGCGAAGATATTACCAGGCTTACCGAAATTAGGATCAAAAGAATTTCGAAATTCGATTTAGATAAAGCACAGCAAAAAATTGAGTCTTTAGAAGATGAAATCGCCAATGTGAAACATCATTTAGATCATTTGGTAGATTACGCTGTCGCCTATTTCACTAAACTGAAGAAAGATTACGGAAAAGAAAAAGATAGAAAAACCGAGCTTCGTATTTTTGATGATATTGAAGCTACCAAGGTGGTGATTAGAAATTCAAAACTTTATGTAAACCGTAAAGAAGGTTTTATTGGTACCGCGCTAAAGAAAGATGAATATGTAACCGATTGTAGTGATATAGACGATATTATTTGTTTTACTGCAGATGGTAAAATGATGGTAACCAAGGTAGATACCAAAACCTTTATAGGTAAAGATATTATTCACGTTGCTATTTTTAAGAAAAAAGATAAACGCACCATTTATAATATGATCTACCGAGACGGGAAAGCCGGTGCCTCATATATAAAACGATTCTCGGTAACTTCGGTGACTCGGGATAGGGAATACGATTTGTCCCAGGGAAAAAAAGATTCAAAAGTACATTACTTTACAGCAAATCCTAATGGAGAAGCTGAAGTAGTGACTATTTTTCTAAGACAGGTAGGTAGCATTAAAAAACTAAAATTTGATGTTGACTTTGCCGATATGCTTATTAAGGGCAGAAATGTAAAGGGAAATATTGTTACTAAATATGCTGTAAAACGCGTAGAGCTCAAAGAAGAAGGTGTTTCTACCTTAAAGCCAAGAAGAATCTGGTTTGACGAAACGGTAAAAAGATTAAATGTTGATGAACGTGGAGAACTCCTTGGAGAATTTAGGGGAGAAGATCGAATTCTGATCGTTACCCAGGACGGAACTGCAAAATCTATAATTCCTGAACTTACTACCCGCTTTGATGAAGAAATGGTAGTGTTGGAAAAATGGGTTCCGAAAAAGCCAATTTCAGCAATTTACTGGGAGCCGGAAAAAGAGCGTTTTTTTGTAAAACGTTTTTTAATTGAAAATCCAGATAAAGAAGAAAAGTTTATCAGCGAACATGAAAACTCCTATTTAGAACTGGTTTCTACCGATTATTACCCACAAGCGGAAATAGTATTCTCAAAACAACGTGGCAAAGAACAGCGTCCTAACGAAGAAGTTAACATTGAAGAATTCATTTCAGTAAAAGGTATTAAGGCTCTTGGAAACCAATTGACTACAGATAAAGTGAAACAGATAAATCCGTTAGAACCTTTACCATACGAAGAGGAGGAAGAAACACCTGCAGAAGATATTGAAGTGGTAGACGATGAAGCGGTTTCAGATGGTAAAAACAAGCTAAATATTGTTGGCAAAAAGGAAGATAAAAATGATTCTTCTGAAAGCCAGGGAACATTATTTGATGAGTAAATGGGTATTTTAAAAGAGTTTAAAGAGTTTGCCATAAAAGGAAATATGGTCGATATGGCTGTGGGTATCATAATAGGTACAGCCTTTAATTCGGTGGTGAACACTTTGGTAAAGGAAGTAGTGATGCCGCCACTAAGCCTAATGACCGATGGTATTGAGTTCGCTAACAGGAAATGGGTGCTTAGGGAGGGTGTTACAGAAGCCGAAGGCACGCAATTAGTGGAAGAAGTTGCTATTGGCTATGGAGCGCTAATAGAAGCTTTGCTGGATTTTATAATTATAGGTTTTACAATATTCCTGGTGATAAAATTTATGAACCGATTTAGAAAAAAGGCACAGGATCCCGAAGATAAAAGAGAAGTTACGCCAAAAGATATAGAGCTTTTATCAAAAATGAATCAGCTTATGGAAGAACAAAACCAGTTGCTTAAAAATAACTACCCAAACAAAAAATAAGTTTATTTAACGCGGTTTACAGAGCCACGTTGCTTCTTATCCTGGCCTACAATCCCATATTCAAAGGTATAACCATCTTTATTGGTGGTTAAGATCTTCATATGAATGGGTTTTTCTTCGGCCATGCTTTTTGGATTTAGATTTTTTAGAATATACTCACAGTCGTTTATCCATCTAACCGACGAGGTGTCTGATTTCCCCTGGAATTTATCAATTTCTATAGAATCGTTCCTTATAAAGGTAGAAGTGGCTAATTCGCCGTTTAAATAGGTTTTATACTCAAATGTGCCGGTTTTAAAATCGGTGCAGTTTCTTTCCGGTTCAAAGCAGCCCGTAAAAATAAAAACCAGGCCTAATATTAGTAAAAGCTTCTTCATTATTGCAATTCCTTTTGAACTGCAAAATAAACCTATTTTCTCCGGACTGTCAATTTTCAAAGGCCTCAAAAGTGCCATCTTCATAAAAAATAACAATTTTTCTAATGGGTTTACTTTTTCCTTGCTGCGGAAAAGGAAAAGGCATTTCACTTTTCTCCTGGATAGTATGTTCCAGTGGTGGTTGAGTTTTGCTAATTTCCTGTTTGGTCACAGGTGGAGGT
The DNA here is from genome assembly GCF_017579965.1 of Salegentibacter sp. BDJ18. Taxonomy (NCBI): domain Bacteria; kingdom Pseudomonadati; phylum Bacteroidota; class Flavobacteriia; order Flavobacteriales; family Flavobacteriaceae; genus Salegentibacter; species Salegentibacter sp. BDJ18. The sequence goes on along the minus strand of NZ_JAFLQX010000023.1, from coordinate 57,694 downwards.
GTGGGTTTTTCTGAAGGAGGAAAACTTCCTTTTCCATTTAATAGCCAATACAATTCAACTTCAGGAAAAGACTTTACAACCTTCATCACAAAGTCTAAACTGGGTTTATTCCTACCCGATAAAATATGGGAAATAGAGGAACGTCCAACTTCAATTTTATCGGCAAAACCGGCGGCAGATAATTCATAAAAGTCAAGAATTCTATGCAGGCGTTTAGAAAAATCTTCAGTGTTTACCATTGTGAATTATATTGGGTGTAATTAGTATTTACAAATGTAATCAAAGCTTAAATAGCCTGCAAATTACAATTGTAATTTATTTAATCCGTATAAATTATATATTTATATAATACCAAATAAATAACTAAAAATAAACATTTTATAGTTTAAAAATAAGCGCATAGGATTTATTCCATGTCGCGTGTATATTCAGTTGAACGAATGTTTACACTTGTAACAAACAAAAGTAAATTTAACCGTTTACAATTGTGAAATTTGTATTGTTTACTTTTGTAAACATGGAAAAATCAGCATTATTTACTCAGCTTTATAAAGACTACAATTCATTTAAAAATCAGGAAATTTCCGGCAGGTATATTAGGCAAAAAGACATTCAGGTTTTACTGGATAAATTGGGAGAAGAATTTTCGCTAAAAGAAATTGGAGCATCGGTTTTAGGAAAACCAATTAATAGTATTCAATTTGGTAATGGGCCGGTTAAAATTCTTGCCTGGTCACAAATGCACGGAAATGAATCTACGACCACTAAAGCTGTTTTTGATCTTCTTAATTATATGAATAAGTATAAGGAGAGTGAATTGGTGAAATCTATTTTAAACAATTGCAGTTTTTGTATAATTCCAATGTTGAATCCAGACGGAGCAGAAGCCTACACCCGGGTTAATGCAAATAAAATAGACTTAAACAGGGATGCACAAGATTTAAGTCAGCCGGAAAGCCGGATTTTACGAGAACAATTCGATAATTTTCATCCTGATTTCTGTCTAAACCTACACGATCAACGCACTATATTTAGCGCCGGGGATAAAGCAGAATCAGCTGTTTTGTCGTTTCTAACGCCTTCTATGGATAAAGACAGGCAAATATTGCCATCCCGAATTAAAAGTATGCAGTTAATTGCTAAAATAGCTTCAGATCTTTCGGAATTACTTCCTGGAAGAATAGGAAGGTATGACGATGCTTTTAATATTAACTGTACCGGAGATACTTTTCAAAGTACCAAAACACCAACCATTCTTTTTGAAGCCGGGCATTTTCCCGAAGATTACCAGCGCGAAGAAAGCAGGAAATATGTGTTTTTGGCTTTAATTTCGGTTTTAAAAGGAATAAGTGAAGAAAGTTTTAAAGACATAGATTATCGCGATTACGAGAATATTCCTGAAAACAAAAAATTGTTCAACGATATTATTTTAAGGGAGGCAAAAACTGAAAATGGAGTAGTAGATATTGCTATGCAGTATAAAGAAGGGGTGAAAGATGAAAAAGTGATGTTTTTACCGGAAATAGAAAAAATAGAACCAAAAATTGACAAGTTCGCACATAAAGAATTCTATTGTGAGAATAAAAAAATTAAAATTAATGGGGAATCTAGGCTTATCGAAAACGTTGTAGTTAATAAAATCACTCTAAATGATGTAGAATTACCTCTTAAATGTGAATAATTCTCAAAAACCTTAGCAATTATTCAAGGATTTTGTATTAATTTTGAATTTCATATAAATAAAGAAATTTAAAAAATGGCCAAGTTTAAATTAGACGAAACAGATCACCAGATTCTCGATATGTTAATTGAGAATACCAGGACTCCATTTACCGATATTGCGAAGAAACTGCTAATATCGGCGGGAACGGTTCACGTAAGGGTTAAAAAAATGGAAGAGGCAGGAATTATAAAAGGCTCTTCTTTAACTCTAGATTATAAGAAACTGGGTTATGCGTTTATTGCCTACGTAGGCGTATTCCTTAAGAATACTTCTCAAACCAAATTTGTATTAGAACGCATTAACGAAATCCCTTTTGTTACTGTTGCTCACGTTACTACAGGTAAATTTAATGTGTTTTGTAAAATTAGAGCACGCAATACCCAACATGCTAAAGAAGTAATCTTTCAATTAGATGATATTGAAGGAGTGTACAGAACAGAAACTATGATTTCTCTAGAAGAGAGCTTAAATGATAAAAAACGTTTAATGCACTCTATTTTTCAGGATATGTAAATAAGCCTAAACTTATTATAAAAACCCTTTAGGCTTCTGTGTTTAAAGGGTTTTTTTATAACTTTAAATTTAATCTTAATCAACTAAAATTAATTATGCACAGAGAACCAAAACTAGAACGTTTTAATGAAAGCGTACTTTCAAAATATCAGGTTTATAACAGTATATTTTTAACGCTGCCTTTTGACGATATTAGTAAAACAGGATCGCTGCTGCCTCTTTTTCAGGAAATTTGTGAAGCAGGCTTTAAGGAAAACAAAAACCCTTCAGAAATTATTGAAAGCTTCTTCAGTAAATATCAGGATGATCCTTCAGAAGAGCATCAAATCAGTTTACTTTTCAGGTTTATTCAATATATAGAAAGACAGGTAGTGCTTTTTGATGCTATTGAAGATGCATCTTTTCCTATAGTAAACAATATGGATGGCCGCGGAACCCTTAGAAATGTAAAAGAGGAAGCCGAAGCTAAAGACAAAACACCAGAGCTGCGGGAATATTTGAAGCGTTTTAACGTAAGGCCAACTTTAACTGCCCACCCAACACAATTTTATCCGGGAGCGGTTTTAGGAATAATCACCGATTTGGACAAAGCGATTCAAAAGAACGATATTACGCTTATTAAAAAATTATTGGCGCAACTTGGTAAAACTCCATTCTTTAAAAAAGAGAAGCCTACACCTTACGATGAAGCCGTAAGTTTAATCTGGTATTTTGAAAATGTCTTCTACCAAAGTGTAAGTAAGATCTATAATTATATTCAGCAGAATATTTTTGATGGTGAAGATATTGGCAACCAGGTCATCAATTTAGGATTCTGGCCAGGGGGAGACCGTGACGGTAACCCATTTGTAACTACTGAAATTACTTTGAAAGTAGCGCAAAGGTTAAGAAGCACTATTTTAATGAATTACTACCGCGATATTAGAAAGCTGAAAAGAAGGGTAACCTTTAGTGAAGTAGACGCCATTATTACTGAAATAGAAACACCGCTATATCAAAGTGCAATATCCAAGACCGGAAAGATTAAAATGTCACTAGAAGACTTTAAGTCTAAATTACATAAAATCAAAGATATAGTTGAAAATAAACACCAGGGGTTATTTGTTGAAGAGATTGATGATCTTATTAACAAAGCAAATATCTTTGGGTATCATTTTGCTACTTTAGATATACGCCAGGATTCTGGGAAACACGCTGAAGTCTTAGAGGAAATTATTAAAACCCAGCCAAATTTATTGCCAAAAAACTATGCTTCTCTTTCTAACGAAGAACAAATAGAAGCGCTTACTAAAGTTGAAGGTAATATAGATCCAGATAAGTATGAAGACGGTATCACCAAATCTACACTTTCCTCAATATACGCAATGCAGGAAATTCAGAGTAAAAATGGAGAAAATGGGGCTAATAGATATATAATTAGCCATAGTGAAGTACCGCAAAGTATTTTGGAGCCTTTTGCATTCTTGAGAATGTGCGGCTGGAATAAACCAACTGTAGACATTATTCCTCTTTTTGAAACCGTACCAGATTTAAAAGCTTCTCCCGATGTGATGGAGACTTTATACAATAATCCTGTATACCGTGAGCAATTAAAAAGGAGAGGAAACAAACAAACTATTATGCTTGGGTTTAGTGACGGTACTAAAGATGGTGGTTATTTAATGGCCAACTGGAGTATTTATAAAGCCAAGGAAATGCTAACTGAGGTTTCCAGGAGATATGAAATAAAAGTTGTATTCTTTGATGGTAGAGGAGGACCACCGGCTCGTGGTGGTGGAAAAACTCACCAATTCTATGCATCTCTTGGTTCTGGAATTGAAAATGAAGAAATCCAGTTAACTGTACAGGGACAAACCATTAGTTCTAATTTTGGAACCCGTGATTCTTGTAGATATAACCTGGAACAACTGCTTAGTTCTGGGGTTTCTAACGAAATATTTAGCAAAGGAAAAAATCAGTTAACCGATGAAGATCGGGAAACAATGACGCATCTTGCTGAGATAAGTTACGAAACCTACACCAACTTTAAACAACACGAAAAGTTTATCCCATATTTGGAAAAAATGAGTACTTTAAAATATTACTCAAAAACCAATATTGGTAGTAGACCATCTAAAAGAAATAAGGATGCTAAACTAAACCTGAACGATCTAAGAGCCATTCCATTTGTAGGAAGCTGGAGTCAATTAAAACAAAATGTTCCAGGTTTCTTTGGAGTAGGTACAGCTTTAGAGAAGTTTGAGCAAGCTGGGGAATTTGACAAAGTTCAGCAGCTTTATAAAAATTCGGTCTTCTTTAAAACTTTACTGGAAAATTCTATGATGAGTCTTACCAAGTCTTTCTTCGCGCTAACCGCGTATATGGAGCAGGATAAGGAATTCGGAGATTTTTGGAAGATTATTTATGCTGAATATAAGCGTACCCACGCAATGCTTTTAAAAGTAACCGGATATGGTGAGCTTATGGAAAATCAGCCGGCCGGTAGAGCGTCAATTCAGGCACGTGAAAGAATTGTTTTACCATTGCTAACCATTCAGCAGCACGCGCTTAGAAAAGTTCAGGAACTTCAGGAACAAGGCGAAAGTGCCGGTAAAATGCTTGAAGTTTATGAGAAAATGGTAACGCGTTCCCTTTACGGAAATATTAACGCAAGTAGAAATTCTGCTTAAAATGATAGCAAAAAACCTAAATTCTAACGAGTACAATGCGTACTACGACAGATATTTACAAAAAATCCCCGGCAATTTAGAGCTGGGGATTTTACTTCTTGAAAACAGAGAAGAGTTCCTGGGATTATTAGACAGGATAAAACCAGAAGACCTTAGTTATAGTTATGCTGAAGGTAAATGGACCGTTGCTGAAGTAATTCAGCATATTATAGATGTAGAACGAATTTTCCAATATAGATCGCTTACACTCGCCAGAGAACCGGAAATTAAATTACCGGGTTTTGATCACGAAGCTTATGTTCCTGCCAGCGCTGCAAAACTGCGAAGTTTAAAAAGTCTCAAAAAGGAATTTAAAGCAGTTAGAAATGCTGGGATTTCGCTTTACCAAAGTTTTTCAAAAGAAATGTTGTTAAGCCAGGGATTTGTTAGCGGAAGTTCTACCAGTTGCAGGGCATTAGGCTTTATTACTGCGGGCCATACCAAACATCATATTGAAATTTTTAAAGAGAAATATCAGATTTAATGAAATTCCTCAAAACTACCTGGTCACTTTTTAAACAGGCCTACATAAGCTGGAATAGGAATGAACCCTATGCTCGTAGTGCTACTATAGCTTATTATGCTCTGTTTTCTTTACCATCTTTATTAATTATTGTGGTAACTATTGCCGGGTATTTTTTTGAACAGGAAGCAGTACAGGGAAGGTTAACTTCAGAGATTAGTGGTTTTGTAGGGCAGGAGCCGGCAGATGCTATAGAAAACATGATTGCCAGTGCCGCTCTGGCCACCGAATCTACCTGGGCAATTATATTTGGAATAGGAATGTTGCTTTTTGGTGCTACCGGGGTGTTTTTTCAGCTTAAAATGGCCATGAATAATATTTGGAATGTAGCGGCCAAACAAACCGATTTTCTTAGAATTTTATTAGATAGACTTATCTCCTTCGGAATGGTAATGGTAATAGGTCTTTTACTTTTGCTCTCCCTCGTTATTTCAGCATTAATTCGAATTTTAAAAGATGAAATTGAGCAATATGCACCCCAGGTAACCGCGTTTATGGTAGAGGCTGTAAATTTTGGTATTTCATTTCTCGTGATAACCACCTTATTTGCTGCCATTTTCAAGTTACTACCTGATATTAAATTACGTTGGAGAATCACTTATTTAGGAGCCGCGGTAACTACTATTTTATTCCTTGTTGGTGAAGCCTTAATAAGTTTCTACTTCGGTAAAAGTGAACCGGCATCTGTTTATGGGGGAGCTTCTTCGGTAGTGTTAATTCTACTTTGGGTTTATTATACCTGTCTTATTTTATTTTTTGGTGCCGAATTTACCGTACAATACGCCCTGCTTAAAAATGAAAGAGTAGTCCCCAATAAATATGGAGAACCGGCGATTTACCAGGAACTGGAAAAATTACAACAAAAGCGCACCCAATTAGAGGAAGAAAAGGAAATTATAGATACGCTTAAAAATAATATGAACTGGGAGAAAAACCGGGAAAATGAGCAGAGGACTAAAAATAAAAAATAGCCTCATTTTAAACAGTTTTAAGAGAATTAATAAAGTTTAACTTTAACCGGGTTTTCTTTTATAAAGACCTTAGCACACTCTCCCTTAAACAAATTTTATCTTTGATTAAACCAAAAAAGAAGATGAAATTATGGAAAAGAGAATAGCAATTTTAGCTACAAACGGATTTGAAAAGAGTGAATTATTTTCACCAAAAGAGGCTTTAGAAAACGAAGGTTTTAAAGTAGATATAGTAAGCCTTGAAAAAGGAAAAATTAAAGGCTGGGAAGGAACTGACTGGTCTGGAGAAATAGATGTTGATCGCAGCATAAATGAGGTAAGCGCTAAAGAATATAATGCCTTAGTACTTCCCGGTGGGGTGATTAACCCAGATCAATTAAGAAGACATGACGAAGTTTTAGTTTTTGTGCGTGACTTCTTTAAACAAAGTAAGCCTGTAGGCGCAATTTGCCACGCAGCCTGGACTCTAATTAATGCAGAAGTTGTAGAAGGCCGAACAATGACTTCTTTTAACTCTATCAAAAAAGACCTGGAAAATGCAGGAGCACTTTGGGTAGATAAAGAAGTAGTTGTAGATGAAGCTTTTGTAACTTCAAGAAATCCCGACGATCTACCGGCGTTTAACGCTAAAATGATTGAAGAGATTAAAGAAGGTAAACACGATTTACAACACGCATAATTCTAAATTTAAGAGTTTAGAATTAAAATGCCTGTAAGGAATATTCCTTACAGGCTTTTTTTATGTTAGTATTTCAGGATTTATGCTTTTTTAAGTTCTGCAGCTACGGCATCAACTTCATCCATCACTCTTAGTAAATTTTCTCCCCAAAGTTTCGCAATTTCGGCTTCGGTATAACCGCGTTTTACCAATTCTTTGGTGATATTTAATGTTTCTGAAGCATCCTGCCAGCCGTCAATGCCGCCGCCACCATCAAAATCTGAGCTAATTCCTACGTGCTCAATTCCAATCAGGTCAACCATATAGTCTATATGATCTACAAAATCTGAAACTCCTACGGGTTCAATTTTTTGTTTTAAAAGTTCAACTTCAGGTGCTGCTGCAGCGCGTACTTTTTGGAAATCGGCGTAGTAAGCATTTCTGTCTTCATTGCTTAACGCTCTTACAGAATCGCGTGGCAAAACTTCAAAACTCATTTCTTCAGCCTTTTTCTCATAAACTTTATCGCTTGCTTCATTAAAGGCCTGGGTTTTTTCGGTATTTACATATGCACTAAAAGCAACGGTTTGAACAACCCCGCCGTGTTCTTTAAATAGTAATAAAAGTTCATCATCTAAATTTCGACTATGGTTGCAAAGTTGACGAGCAGAGGAGTGGGAAGCGATAAGCGGTGCTTTAGAAAGCTCAAACATTTGTTTTATAGCTTCTTTTGAAGGATGTGAAACATCTATCATCATTCCTAGTCGATTCATTTCTGCGATCACTTCTTTCCCTAAATTACTAAGACCGTTGTGCAACCATTCATCATTTTCCTCCCCGGTATTAGAATCACTTAACTGGCTATGTCCCTGGTGAGAAAGAGACATATACCTGGCCCCAAGATCGTAGAACTTCTCAACGTTTTCTATATCTTTTCCTATAGGATATCCATTTTCTACCCCAATCATCGCTACTTTTTTTCCTTCAGAGGTTAATCTTCGCACTTCTTCAGAGTTTGTGGCCAAACCTATTTGATTTGGAGCAAAATCTTTAACGAGTTTATGAATAGCATCAAATTTGCTCATCGCATTTTCATACGCATTTTTAAAACCTTCATCATCAAGCTTATCCTGGCCGGTATAAACAATAAACCAGGCCACATCGAGTCCGCCGGCTTCCATTTTGGGCAGCGTTACCTGGTTTTCAAGATCCATAGTATAATTTCTTTCCTCAGTGAAATTATTGATATTAATATCGGCGTGGGTATCTATGGTGATTACCTTTTCGTGAATTTCTTTAGCTTTTTCCAGTAAAGCATCATCGCTATTTTGTTGGGCTACTACCAGATTTCCCGTGAAAATTAGCGCAAGACTAAGAAGATTTAATTTCATATATATTGGTTTTCATTTTATTGAAGCCCTGAAATTACTAATAAAAATTAAAGAAATAAATTGAATGACTTATTTTGATAAAATTCATTCAAAACGTATTTAATTTTCTCCTACATTTGATAGAATTTTCAATTTCTAAATGAATAAATATATAATTGTAAACCACCCTGAAAAGTGGAAGTTAAAACTGGATAATGTTGAGATAATTTCAGCGCAATCTTATCTAACCAATCCGGAGTTTGCTAAGCTAAAAAATGCAAGGATTTTCAACCTCTGCAAAGATTATTCTTATCAGTCAAAAGGTTATTACGTCTCACTTTTAGCCGAAGCTCGCGGGCATTTGGCCATTCCTACGGTAAAAAATATCGTTGATTTACGAGAGCCGAAACTGGTAAAAATAGTTTCAGAAGAGTTTGACGATTTAATGCAAACCAGCTTAAAAAGTATAAAATCACAGGAATTTACCCTTAGTATATATTTTGGGCAAAACGTAGCACGAAAATATAAAGAGTTGAGTGCGATGTTTCACCGCCACTTTCAAATTCCGTTTTTACGGGTAAAATTCAATTATACCACAAAATGGAATATAAAAAGTATTAAAGCTATTTCTGAAGCCGAAATACCTGAGGATCACTTAGAAAGTATGTACGATTTTGCGGCGCAATATTTTGCTAAAAAACGTTACGACACTCCTCGTGCAAATACTACGGAATATGATTTGGCAATTTTAGTACAGCCAGACGATCCCGCCCCGCCCAGTAATGCCAAAGCATTAAAGAAATTCGTGGAAATTGCGGAAAAAATGGATTTTTATGTAGAAATAATTGCTCCTAAAGATCTCTCTCGCTTATCTGCTTTTGACGCTTTGTTTATTCGCCAAAGCACCGAAGTAAATAATGAAGCTTATGCATTTGCAAGAAAAGCCCAGCAGGAAGGTATTGCCATCATAGATTACCCAGATGCTATTTTGAAATGTTGTAACAAAGTTTATATGGCCGAGGCTTTGGAAAATGCCAATATTCCAACCCCAAAAACGGTGATAATTCATAAGGAAAATAAGGATAAAGTTCTTGAAATTACCGGACTGCCGGTGGTTTTAAAATCTCCCGATTCTACTTTTTCTTTCGGAGTTAAAAAAGCAACAACCCCGGCAGAATATCAGGAACTGGTTACTATGATGCTCAAAAAATCGGAATTAGTGATTGCACAGGAATTTTCACCTTCAGAATACGATTGGCGAATAGGAATTCTGGATAATAAACCTTTTTATGCCTGTAGATATTATATGGCAAAAGGCCATTGGCAAATCTACAACTGGGACGCTAAAGAAAAAGACGACCAGGACGGAAATGCAGATTGCTTACCTATAGAAAAGGTTCCGAAGAAAATATTAGAAGCTGCATTAAAATCGGCTAAATTAATGGGAAAAGGACTTTACGGTATAGATATCAAAGAAGTAGGAGGAAAGCCGCTTGTTATTGAAATTAATGATAATCCTAACATAGACTTTGGTGTAGAAGACGGGTACTATGGGGAACAGGTTTATATTGAGATCATTTCCGCATTAAAAGAAAGATTAGAAAAGAAGTAATTATGAAATATCATCTTTTTGAAGTTTTTGGAATTGAGCTGGAATATATGCTTGTAGGTACGTCCAGTTTTAAGGTGAATCCAATCGTAGACCAGCTTTTTATTAGTAAAAACGGGGAAATCACCTCAGATATTGAAAATGGGGAAATTGAATGGAGCAACGAATTAGTGGCTCACGTTGTAGAATTAAAAACCAATGGTCCAACCGGAGATATAGAAAATCTAGATCTTCTTTTTGCTGAAAATATTAAAGAAGTAAATCTTTTGCTAAAGGAGAAGAACACAAGGCTTTTACCTTCGGCAGCACATCCTTTAATGAATCCCGTTACTGAAACCGAATTATGGAAACACAGTTCCAGTAAAATATACGCACTTTATAATAGAATTTTTGATTGCAGTGGCCACGGCTGGAGCAATGTGCAAAGTATGCATATAAACCTTCCGTTTTTTGGTGATGCTGAATTTGAAAAACTGCACGCTGCAGTGCGTTTACTTTTACCTATAATCCCTGCTTTAAGTGCCAGTTCTCCTATTTTTGAAGGAAAAGACACCGGTTTTAAAGATGCCAGGATGCAGGTTTATAAAACCAATCAAAAGGAAATTCCGGAAATGACGGGAAAAGTAATTCCGGAACAGGTTTTTTCTAAAGACGATTATTACAAAACCATTTTTGAACCGATTAATAAAAAGATCAAACCGCACGATATAGAGAATATCCTGGATCATCACTTTTTGAATTCCCGTGGAGCTATTGCTCGTTTTGATAGAAATGCAATAGAAATTCGTGTAATAGACGTTCAGGAATGTCCAAAAGCCGATATGGCCATTGCTATTTTTATTATTGAATGTTTGAAATTGCTGGTTAGTGAAGATTTAATTGCTATTGGTAAGCAGAAAAAATGGCACGAAAATGATCTTTTTGAAATATTTAATGCCGTAATAAAGGACGCCGAAAATACTAAAATTAGTAATAAAGAATATCTTAAGATATTCGGACTTTCACAAACCATTGAAATTAAAGAGATCTGGCGGATTCTGTTTTCTAAAGTGAAAAGAAATATTGCAGAAAAACACCAGGAAAGCATAAAGTTTCTACTGAATAACGGAAGTCTTTCTACCCGTATTTTAAAGACCTTAGGTGATGATTTTTCAGATGAAAATATTCAAAAAACCTATTTTAAGTTAGCCGATTGCCTTGAAGAAAATAAATTCTTTAAGCCGTGAAACTGGTCTTAACCTGCGAACACGCTTTTAATACTATTCCACCGGAATATCAAAATTTATCTACTAATGCCAGGGAAACTCTGAAATCACACCGTGGCTACGATCCCGGTGCCTTAGATCTGTTTTATGAGCTAAAGGACTTATCCGATTTTTCATTTTTTCACGAAACCGGGCGTTTGTTAGTAGAAGTAAATAGATCTAAAGGGCATTCTAATTTATTTTCTGAATTCACTAAAAATTTATCAGGAAAGCAGAAAAATGAAATTTTAATTCAATACTATTTTCCATATCGGGATTCGATAGAAAAGCAAATTTCGAGTATTATAGAAAAAGGGGAGAAGGCGCTACATTTTTCGGTGCACACGTTTACTCCAAAGTTAAATGAAGAGATTAGAAATACAGATATTGGGCTACTTTACGATCCCACAAGGAGTGAAGAAAAAGAATTCAGTAAAAAATTTAAGCAGAATATAAAGAATCACAATCCTGATTTGAAAATCAGGTTTAATTATCCCTATTTGGGCAAAGCCGATGGATTTACTACTTATTTACGTAAAAAATTCCCTGAAAATTATTTGGGAATTGAACTCGAAGTAAACCAAAAATTTGTGTCCCAAAACCAAATGGATCATCAGATTAAAAATGCAGTGTTTTTAGCATTGAAAGAGGTTGGTTAAAAGTTTTTTACTCGTCATCCTGAACTTGTTTCAGGATCTAAGTTGTTAGAAAACTATACATAATAGAAACTGAAACAAGTTCAGCTTGACGAAAGTAGACTTTTAGCCAACCTCCTATATATTTATATTCTTTTATTTCCTCCTTTTAGGAATATTTCAGAATCTATTGAATCAATTCAGATTCTAAAGTGATCTCGGTATTGAGTAATTTAGAAATTGGGCAATTCTCTTTAGCATCTTTGGCTATTTTTTCAAATTGTGCCTTCTCAATTCCTTTTACTTTCGCTTTTAAAATTAAATGTGACTTTTTCACAGCACCATCTTCAAAAGTGATTTCAGATTTTGTTTCCAGTTCATCTGGCTCAAAACCTTCTTCAGTAAGATTAGCTGAAAGCTGCATGGTAAAACAACCGGCATGTGCCGCACCAATAAGTTCTTCTGGATTGGTACCAATTCCATCTTCAAACCTGGTTTTAAAAGAATATTGCGATCCTTTTAAAACACCACTTTCGGTGCTTACTGTGCCTTTACCTTCTTTAAGATTCCCTTTCCAAACTGCGGTTCCATTTCTTTTCATAATAATACTTTTTGTTGATTTCTTCCTAAGATAAAGATCATTATACCCAACCTCAAATTATTATCAAAACCTTAACCTAAAGCTTAAAATTTAATAAATAAAAAAGCCCGAAACCATTAGGCTTCGGGCTTTCTATATAAGTTAAAAAAACTTATTTGATCTCTACTACTTCAAGATCAAATACCAGGTCTTTTCCTGCTAGTGGATGGTTTCCATCTACCACTATAGTTTCTTCTTTCACATCTTTTACCACAAGGTTCATTTCCTGGCCATCAGGGCTTTTAGAAACAAGTCCCATTCCTACTTCAGGCTTAATTTCCTCAGGAAGTTGGCTCTTTTGTACTTCTTGCACAAGCTCTTCTCTTGGCTCTCCGTAAGCTTCTTCTTTAGGAATATTTATGGTTTTCTTTTCGTTCACTTTCATATCGATAAGGCCTTTTTCAAAACCAGGGATAAGCTGTCCTTGTCCCATAGTAAATTCTATAGGCTCACCTCTTTCTACCGAGCTGTCAAAAACCTGCCCGTCAGCCAGTTTACCTGTGTAATGTACCTTTACCGTGTCATTTGCTTTTACTTGACTCATAATGTTGTTTTTCGAAATTATAATGGGCTTTATTAACAATCTGCCCGTTAAAGAGTGCAAAGGTACAGTTATAAAATCCGCTTCCAAATTATGACCCCTTTAATCCCGAAATCTTTTAAAAATCTTAACATTTAGCTGAGAGATTTATTTTGAAATCATACACTCTGAAAGACAGGGGCTTAATATTTAAATTGGAATTCCCAGAATAAGTAAATACATTTATTAACTCAAAATTTAGAAATATTTTAATAAGCTTAACCCTCTTAACTTAAATCCTGAAACACATGAAAAAAGATGAAACCCCTAAATCTAATTCCAGAAGAAGTTTTTTAAAAACAACTGCCTTGGCCACGGCGGGAATTAGTATTATTCCACGGCACGTAATGGGAGGGCCTGGTTTTTTAGCCCCAAGTGATAAGCTGGTAATTGCCGGAATTGGAGTAGGAGGAAAAGGGGAAAGTGATATTAATAGCTTTTACCAATCTGGGAAAGCCGATATTGGTTTTTTGTGTGATGTTGATAAGAAAAGGGCGGCTCGCTCTATAGCCCGTTTCCCAAAAGCTAAGTTTTATACCGATTACAGGGAAATGCTAGAGAAAGAAGCCAAAAATATAGATGCAGTTTCCATTTCTACGCCAGATCACGGCCACGCAATACAGGCAATGGCAGCTATGGAATTAGGTAAACCGGTGTATGTTCAAAAACCACTTACTCACGATATTTATGAAGCCAGGCAATTAACTGAAGCTGCTAAAAAATATGAAGTGGTGACCCAAATGGGAAATCAGGGAGCTTCTGGCGACGGAGTTAGAAAAATGCGAGAATGGTATGATGCCGACCTTATAGGAAAAGTACATACGGTTTATGTGTGGACTGATAGACCGGTATGGCCGCAAGGAATTCCGTGGCCCAAAGGAAAAACCACTTCGGTTCCTGAAGGTTTAGATTGGGATTTATGGTTAAATACCGCACCGTATAAAAATTATATTGAAGGATTAGTTCCGTTTAACTGGCGTGGCTGGTGGGATTATGGTACCGGGGCACTTGGCGATATGGGTTGCCATTTAATTGAAGCGCCTTACCGTGTTTTAGGCCTTGGCCATCCAAAAGATGTACAATGTAGTGTAGGAAGCGTTTATGTAGATGAATTTCAAAGAGGTTATTTCCCAGAAAGTTGTCCACCTTCAAGCCACGCAGTAATGACTTTCCCAAAAACCGAAAAAACCAGTGAAGATGTTACTTTACACTGGATGGACGGTGGAATTAAACCAAAGAGACCGGAAGAACTTGGGCCAAACGAAACTTTTGGCGATGGTGGAAACGGCGTATTATTTATTGGAGATAAAGGAAAAATGATGTGTGGTACCTATGGTAGAAATCCACGTTTATTGCCAACTTCAAAAACCGACGAAGTAAATGTTGCTGAAAGATATGATCGCGTTCCCGGCGGGGAAGAAGGCCATTATGCACAATGGGTAGAAGGCGCAATTGCCGGCTACGGAAAAAAAGAACTGAGCTCTCCTTTTGAAATTGCAGGACCGCTAACTGAAACTTTATTAATTGCCAATTTAGCTATTAGAGGTTACGATGTTAGAAATGAAAAGATGCGTGATAATGGAGATAAATATTTTGAATATCCCGGCCGTGATATAAAAATGCTCTGGGATTCAGAAGAAATGAGGGTTACTAATTTTGACGAAGCCAATCAATTTGTACGTAGAGATTATCGTGATGGCTGGAAGTTAAGCTAGAATAAGAATTTAAAATTATAAGTTATGAAAGCCGGAATAATAGTTTTTTTAATAATTATTTATTTCGGCTTTATAGCTTGTAATTTTAATGATAAAAATTCCGAAGAGCCATCTACAGTCTGGGACACCCTGGAAGTTACAGCTTCAGCCTATAATTCCCTTAGCTGGCAAACTGGTGCGGGTGGTGCAAATATTACTGCGTGGGGAGACACTTTAAAGCCTGGGTTAAGAGCCATTGCCGTATCGCGAGATTTAATTAAAAAAGGCTTAGACTACAATACGCCGGTAAAAATTGAAGGTTTTGATAGCATTTATCTGGTAAAAGATAAAATGCATTACCGTTGGAAGAATAAAATTGACATCTATATGGATAAAGATGTACAAAAAGCCAGGGAATTTGGAAGGAAAAAATTAAAGATTTACTATGAGGTCCCGGTAGATTCAATTTCAAAGAATAAAAACATAAAAGAATAACTCTTAATGATTAAAAAATACTTTTTTCTATTTAGCTTATTAATTTCAAGTTTCAGTTTTAATGCCCAGCAAGCCCCAGATAGTCTTGATCTCAATAAAACCTTTGTAATTGGGGTCACACCAACTCCTCCTTTTGTGATGAACGAAAACGGTGAATACGCCGGACTTAGCATTGATGCCTGGGATTTGGTAAATGATGAGTTGGATTTTAATTACGAGTTTAAAGAATATGCCTCTCTTGGCGAATTATTAATTGCTATTGAAAATAACGAAGTGGATTTCAGTATTAATCCCGTTACGGTGACCGATAATAGAATGGAGCGAATGGATTTTTCCCAGCCCTATTTTATATCGCATACTGGGATAGCCAAAAGGAGCGAATCTCAGGTTTTTAGTTATTTAGCCAATTTATTTAGCTGGAATTTTATTTCAGCAATACTAATTCTGTTAGCCGTAATTTTCGTTTTCGGCTTTCTGGTTTGGATTTTTGAACGTAAAAAGAATGCTGAAGAATTTGGCGGTGGTTCTCGTGGAATCCTGGAAGGTTTCTGGTGGAGCGCCGTTACAATGACCACGGTAGGTTATGGAGATAAATCGCCCAGAACTCCCGGCGGACGTATAATTGGTTTAATCTGGATGTTTATGGCCATAATTATTATTTCGAGTTTAACGGCTGGAATAGCATCATCACTTACCGTTCAAACAATGAACGATGAAATCACCGGCGTTCAGGATTTATCTAAATTTGAAGTTACCAGCGTAAAAAGTAGTAGTGCCCAGGAACTGCTAAACCTTTACAATATTCAGCATACCGAGGTAATTAGTGAAAAAGAAGGAATAGAACTTTTAGAAAATAAAGAAACAAAGCTCTTTGTTTACGATGAACCTATTTTGCGTTACGAATTAAAAAGAAGAGGCTTAGAAAATGATATTGAAGTTCTCCCCAAAACCCTGAAAAAGGATTATTACGGGTATAGTTTCCCTAAAAATTCGGCTCTATTGAATAAAATTGATCCTGTTCTCATTGGAGTAATGAAAACAATGGAATGGAATACTATTATGGCAGATTACGAATAACTATCCGAGCCCTAGGTAACCAAGAATAATCCAAAGGATTATAAATACCACGATAATCCCTATACACCCGCAGCCGCCGCCAAGTTTTTTGGCGCCCCAACCGGCAAGTATAGCTCTAATGATATTTTTCATAATTGATAATTTATAGGTTAAGTAGCTCTAATTTAGCTGAAATCGAATTTCAAAATTTAGAATTAGGAAATATTTAGCAGCATATTAGTACAAACCTTAAAAATTCTAAAGATTTCTATTTTGTATCTTTATAAAAACTAACAAAAAATATTATGAAATTAAATTCTATTAAAATACTTCTTTTAAGCGTGTTTATTAGTAGTGGCGTTTATGCCCAAAGTACATCTGCCACTTTAATAAAAAAAGTAGAAGGTTTTAGCCATCCCGAATCTGTGGTTTTTAACGAAGCAAAAAATGAATATTATATCTCAAATATGGCCGATAACGAAGCCGGAGATGGCTTTATTTCCAGGGTTTCTGCTGAAGGAGAAATTATTGAGCTAAAATGGATAGATGGTTTGAAAGATCCAAAAGGTTTACTGGTGAAAGATGATAAAGTTTATGTTACCAATAATACTGAAGTAATTGAAATTAGTATTGATAAATCAGAAATTACAAGACGAATTGAAGTTGAGGACGCAAAGTCTCTAAACGATATTACTATAGATGCGGTTGGCAATATTTTTATTTCAGATTCTGGCAAAAGTGCTATTTATTTAATGCCCGGCGATTCAGCTAATATGATGATTCCCGAAAATAAAAAAGGAGAAATTATTGAATATTTAAACACTACAAGATTAGAATATGTAAACGGACTTTACGCCCACAAAGATCATCTTTATGCTGCTGCCTGGGGAGAAAATACAAACGGTAATTTCTTGAAAATTGATATGGATACTCGCGAGATCGAAAAAGTATCTAAAGAAGGAATTGGGAATTTAGACGGCGTTCAACCGGTTGGCGATGATGCTTTTTGTATTTCAGATTGGGCTACGGGAACAATTCACCTTATTAATAAGGACGGGGAACTTAAAGAAGTATTAACTTCAGAAAAAAGCTCGGGAGATATTTTATTTGATGCTGAAAAAAATCAGTTGGTTTTACCTATGAATTTTCAGAATTCCGTTTGGTGGTACCAGTTACAATAATTTAAGAATACCTTATCATTCTTAAATTCTGGAAATATTAATTTTGAAGAAAAACTAACCTATGGAATTAAAAAAAGACGACGAAGAAAAAGATTACATTTTAAAAGACAATAAGAAAACTAATTTCGGGATAGGTTTTATTATTACCATTTTACTTATTCTTATAGTGGCGGTAGTGATCTCTGGTTTTTACTTTGAATTTTGGTAATAGATAAATTCTGAATTCTGAGATAATTTTTACCTATAAAATTTGAACGGGGTAAACCACCCCTTTCTTCAGCAAAGCTGAATTCATTCCCCTCCTTTTAAAGGAGGGGAGCGTCTATTTACTTCTTAATCTCATTAATTAATAAAAACGCCTGGTTTACATATTCCTTTTCTAAGAAAAGGGCGAAATAGTTTGAGGTAGAGATCATTTCAAAAATAGGTATCCCTTCGTATGCCAGCAGTTTAAAAAGGTAGAAATATAATCCGACAAACTGCGAGCTGTTTTTTGGCAGCGCAATAGTTATAGAAGAAAGTTCCTCTTTTATAGAAACCCTTCTTTCATTTCTAAAGCAATCTTCCACAAGGTTTGTTAAGCTGGAAGAAACCAAAATATTACTTTCCTGGTAATTACTGGAATAATTAAGATAAACCCCGGTTTGATCTTTAACCGCATCCAGCAATCTTGCTTTATTGGCGATAATCGTATTAGAATTTAGGAAAGTATATTCGGTAATTCCAGATCGTACCACAATATCTCCCAGCTCCCGTAAATGCTGCATATTAATTTTGGTTCGGCGAGGGGCATAGCGCCTTAGTGCCATTATAATTGAGCCCTGCTTTACCGGTTTGCGCATTTCTTTTTCTACTTGGGGCTGGATGTCTTCTGCGAGTCCGCTAAAATTTACTATATCCCGGGCAATTGCATCATCCAAAAAGGGTTGGTGTCTAATTATATCGTGAACACAGGTAGTAATGGTCTTCATTGTTAAATATTGTACATTTTGTGCAAATGTATATAAATTGATAGATATTTTTTGTTGCAGGAAGCTTTAATTCTAATTATGCATCAAATTATTTCAGTTAATAAAACCGGAATAACAAAAAGAATATTTAAAATTAAAAACCTCACATAGTGAGTAAATATTTAGCAATGAAAGTATTAAAGTTTGGTGGTACTTCAGTAGGATCTGTAGAAAGCATTAGAAATGTTAAGAACATATTAGCTTCAAGAGAAGGAAAGAAAGTTCTTGTACTTTCGGCAATGGCCGGGGTGACTAATAAACTGGTAGAAATTACCGAAAACATTAAGCTTGAAGATCATTCAGTTATTAATTCTATTATTGCTGAATTAAAACAAAAGCACGAAACTACTATAGATGAACTTATAGACAAACCTGGGTTGAATTCTTATGCCAAAGCTTTTGTGAATAATGTGCTTGAAGGTTTACAGGAAATTAGCCGTAATAAATACTCTGAAAAGGTTTACGCTGAAGTTGTGACTACCGGTGAGACTATGCTTACCTATATTTTCTCTACTTTTCTTACGAATTCAGGAATTCAAAATAACTTCCTGGATGCCAAAGATTTTATGCAGGTTTCAAACCTGGAAAATCCTGATACAGATTTAGTTGGCAAACTATTTCAGCAGAATATAGAAAACCTGGAACCCTCAGATATTTATATCACCCAGGGTTTTGTAAGAATTGATGCGCAAAATAATATTAGCACCTTAAAACGAGGCGGAAGCGATTACAGCGCAACAATACTTGCTGCGGCAGTCCAGGCCGAAGAAGTTCAAATTTGGACTGATATTGATGGGTTTCATAATAATGATCCTCGTTATGTTGAAAATACCCACGCAATTGCCGAATTGAGTTTTGAGGAAGCTGCCGAGCTCGCTTATTTTGGCGCAAAAATTTTGCACCCGCAAACGATCTCTCCGGTTATAAAAAGACAGATTCCATTATTTCTAAAAAATACTTTTACTCCCGATCTCCCCGGAACTAAAATTTCAGCTGAAATTCATTCCCGCGGACTTAAAGCAATTTCAGCTAAAGATGGGATTACCGCCATTAAAATTAAGTCTAACCGAATGCTTATGGCGCACGGTTTCTTAAAAAAGATCTTTGAAGTTTTTGATAAATACGAAACTGCAATTGATATGATAACCACTTCTGAAATTGCAATTTCTTTAACCATAGACGACGATAGGAATTTAGACCTTATCCTGGAAGAATTAAACGCCTACGGCGAGATAACAGTAGAAAAAGAACACAGTATTATTTGCATTGTGGGCGAGGGTCTTATTGAAGATAAAAGTACCAGCCGACTGTTTGAATTATTGAACGATATTCCTGTGAGAATGATTTCTTACGGCGGCAGTGACAACAATATTTCTTTACTGGTAGATACTAAAAACAAGATACAAACCCTGCAGGGTTTAAACCATAAATTGTTTGAGGAACGAGAAGTACCTCAATTTGTTTGATTTCTGTTTGTGAACAGGCAACTGTTCCTTTTGTGTAGTGGAACCGCCGGTAGGCTAACCGGCGGTTTTTTTATTTTTCTCTTTTTCTTCAATAAATTTGGCCATAAAATACGTACTTCTATGCTGATGATGCTGCAGCAATTTCCCTACAAAATTCTTTTGCCTGTAGAAATCTATATTCTGAAATAAATCAGTGATTCTTTCTAAGAATTTATGCTGAAATGCGTCTTTATTAAACCTGGAATTAATTATTCTAAAACCATTTTCTACCGAGTTTTGCCATACATTTTCTTCGGAATATAATTGCACCGATTTATCTGCAAACTCTTTAGGATCGTTGGCTATAAAACCATTCCAGTTGAGTTCTCCCGCAATTCCCTCGGCACCAATGCTTGTGGTTATCGAAGGCGTTCCACATTGCATTGCCTGAATTAATTTTCCTTTTAATCCTGCTCCAAACTGAATTGGCGCCAGGCAAACTTTAGCATTTTGCATTAGCTCTGCTGCATTTTCAGCGCGGCCCTTTACAAGAAAACCTTCTTTTTCGTTGTGCAGATTCCATACCTTTTGGGAAGGATAAGCACCATAAATTTCCAGCTTGGAAGCTGGAAGTTGTTGTTTAATCAACGGCCAGATTTCTTCTTTTAAATATAAAACGGCATTCCAGTTAGGCTCATGGAGAAAATTACCAATACTTATAAAATTCCGTCTTTCATTAAATTGGCACAATTCCGTTTTATTCTCTTCGGAAATTGATTCCAGGAGAAAAGGAAGGTAATGCAGAATAGTTTTAGGAATATTGAATTCATTTTGAAGCAATTCCATTTCAACTTCTGAAATTATCAGGCTTAGGTCACAGCGGTAAATACTTGCAATTTCCCTTTTCGTGATATCGACATCAAAATAAAGACTTTCAGCAGAAATATTCTTTTTATAAGCTTCAATCCGGGTTTTTCTTAAAAAATGAAGATCTTCTGTATCTAAGATTTTTATCGCGTTTGGGCAGGTTTCATTTACTCTCCAGCCAAATTGTTCTTCAGTCATAAACCTATCAAAAAGTACCAGATTTGGTTGGATTCTTTTAAGTAAATCATCAAAAGAAGGATGGTTCATTTGTATCACTTCAGAAGCGATATTCATCTCTTCTAAATCTACAGCAAATTCGCTGCGGGCCGCGGTAGTTACAAAGGTGATTTCGTAATTTTCAGAAAGAAAAAAATCTAATAATTGCAGCATTCGACTACCGGCGGCAGAAGAATTAGGTTCGGGCCAAACACAACCAATTACAAGTAAATTGGGCATAATTTTTTTTCAAAAATACCGGAATTTAAACCAGATTCCTAATTATAAACTAGCAGATAGCAGGAGGGAAGCAGTAACCCAAAGTACCAGGGAGACGATACCGCCAATGATAAAAAAGTGCCTAAAACGGTAAATTCCCATCCCATAAATTATGGTATTGGTTTGGTAACCTACAGGTGTAAAAAAACTAAAATTAGAAGCAAATAGCACCGACAGAATAAAGGGTTTTGGATCCATTTGCATACTCGCCGCAATACTTATGGCGATAGGAGTTATTATTATAGCCGTAGCATTATTAGAGATAAATCCGCTTAAAACCATCGTCACCAGAAATAAAATCCCAATTACAATTATATCTGTTTGGTTTTCAAAAATTAGCAATAATTGGTCTGAAATCCATTGATCGGCGCCGGTATTGTTCATTGCTACGCCTAAAGGAATCATCCCCGCTAGCAGGAAAATAATTTGCCAGTTTACCTGGGAATAAATTTTACCCAGGTCTATACATTTCGTAAAAATCATTAAAAAGCAGCCAATAAGTGCACTTTTTAAGATGGGAAAAATAGAAAATGCGGAGAGCGCAATAACCACTAATAGAATTGCAAGCGAAATATATTTTTTAGTTTTAGTAGTAACTTCAATATTCTTGTGTTGCTGCAAGATCGTTACATTTTCAATTTTTTGAAGTTCATCAAGGGCGCTTTCGCTAACTTCAACCAGTAAGCGGTCTCCGACCCTTAATTCAATTTCATCTTTTCCCCGATTAAAAATTCTACGCCTGGGATTTCTAAAATTTCTTCGTTTTCTAATCGCCAGCGGTACCGCCCCGTGAAGATCATACCATCCCACGGTTTTTATACTTTTTCCTATTAATGGGGAGTTGGGCAGCATTAAAATTTCTACTACCTGTACATTTTCTTCCAGTTCTTCAGAGTCAGTAATAGGATCGGCCAGTTTCCTATTGTCTTCCTCTTTAATTACGGTAAATCCCTTAGCATCTTTTAATTTTATAAGATTTGCAAGATTACAGCGCAGTAAAAGTTGATCGCCTTCTTTGAGCGTAGTGAATTTCCCTGGACGATCGTTTATAATCCCGTTTCGTTTTAGCCTTAGAACTTCAATATCTTCATTATTATATAAAAAACTTTCACTAATACTTTTTCCAATTACACTGGAATTTTCGGTAACAATTACTTTAGTGATATATTCATCCAGATTATAATCTTCACTTATTTTAGTCTTTTTGGTGTTGGGGAGTATTTTAATTAAAGCACTTACTATAACAATGGTGATTACCATAAAAATAACTCCATACCAGGTAAATTCAAAGAAACTAAACCTTTCAATACCTCTGTCTATAGCAACTGCGTTTACAATAAGGTTGGTAGAAGTACCCATTAGCGTGCAACTCCCGCCTATAATACCCGCGAAAGAAATTGGTAGAAGCAATTTTGAATTGGGGATATCGTATTTAGCAGATAATTCTGTAATAATCTTTATAAAAACAATTACCACAGCTGTAGTATTTATAAATGCCGAAATACTCCCTGCAATAAACATAAAGACAGGTACCATTAAAAATATTGGAAGAACCCTTAGATTTTTGAGTCCGCTGGCCAGCCAGTCTATAACCCCGTTTGTTTCCAGGCCTATGGCTATTATCATTAAAGCCAGTACCGTAATAGTTGCCGGGCTGGAAAAGCCAGAAATAGCTTCTTCGGGACTTACCAGGTTAGTTAATAATAAGGCGGCAAGAATAAAAAACGCAATTTTATCTACCGGAAAAACTTCCAGGGCAAAGAAAACAATTACCACGATGATGATAAGAAACAATATGGCTATTTCGAGGCTCATTATTTAAATTTATAAAATAAAAATAAGGGAATACCGCCTGGTATAATTCTTCTTCTGAAAGATTTATGAATTAATAAATCAGTATAATTTTTTACCGAAGCATATTAATTCCTATTTTGAAGTTTAAAACTAAATTATGAGCAGAGGATTTGTAAAAGAAGACGACCAGGAAGAAGCTCCTATAATACCGCCAAGAGCGGCTTTACCGGCGGGTGAAACAAATTATGTTACGCCAAATGGATTAAAAGAATTAAAGGAAGAAGAGGAAAAGTTCACAGCAGAACGTGCTAATCTCGATAAAGAAAATGAAACAGAACGTAGAAGGGCACAGGCGGTTATAGATGGCAATCTCAAATTATTAAGAGAGCGAATTAGCACCGCAAGGGTTTTAGACCCTAAAGAGCAACCTGAAGATGAAGTGCGTTTTGGAGCTTTGGTTGAATTGAAGCAAAATGGAAATATTCAAAAGTTTCAAATTGTTGGGGTAGATGAGGCTGATGTTAAAAAACAAAAGATCGCTTTTGTGGCACCTATCGCAAAAGCGGTTACCGGTAAAAAGGTTGGAGATAAAATTGATTTCAAATTAGGCGAAGAAATCCGAAAGCTGGAAATCTTAAAAATCACTTACTAATGGCCATATATATTGTAATGGGTGTTTCGGGTTCTGGTAAAACTACTATTGGAAAACTTCTCGCTAAAGAATTGAATTTACCTTTTTATGATGCCGATGATTTTCATCCTTCCGAAAATGTGGAGAAAATGAAAAACGGTATCCCGCTACAGGATGAAGATCGAAAAGGCTGGTTGGCCATTTTAGCTGAAAATATTCAAAAATGGGAGCAAGGCGGTGGCGCTGTTTTGGCCTGTTCGGCTCTAAAAGAAAAATATAGACAACAATTAACTTCCATTCCTGAAGAACATTTAAATTGGATTTTCCTATCGGCTGATTTTGAAGTGATTTTAGAAAGGTTAAAAACCAGGAAAGGCCATTATTTTAAACCAGAAATGCTCACTTCGCAATTTGAAACCCTGGAAGAACCACAATATGGATTACGAGTAAATGTAAATACTTCTGAAGAAAATATTTTAAAAGAAATTATGACAAAATTAAAAGCTCCTGAAGCTGAAATTGGGCTTATAGGACTTGGAGTAATGGGAAAGAGTTTGGCTTTAAACCTACTTTCAAAAAATATTAATGTTTCTGTTTTTAATAGGCAAGTACCCGGTCTTGAAGAAGATATTGCCAAAAATTTTGTTCAGAAAAATGCAGAAAAATATACCTTTCAGGGTTTTGATGATTTGGAGCAATTCATTTCTTCCTTAACACGTCCCAGGAAGGTTTTATTAATGGTAAATGCCGGCGCTGCGGTTGATGCAGTGATAGAAAGTTTGTTTCCTTTTTTGGAAAAAGGTGATATCATTACCGATGGTGGCAATTCCCATTACAAAGACACCTGTAGAAGGGAAAAGATGTTAAGAGAACAGGGAATTCATTTTATAGGTTGTGGAATATCGGGTGGGGAAGAAGGCGCCTTAAAAGGTCCCTCAATTATGCCCGGTGGCTCTGCAGAAGCGTATAAACAAATGGGACCGCTTTTGGAAAAGATAGCGGCAAAAGACAAAACTGGAAACCCCTGCTGTACTCATATTGGCCCCGATGGTTCAGGACATTTTGTAAAGATGGTTCACAACGGTATTGAATACGGCGAAATGCAACTAATTGCTGAAATCTATCATTTTCTTAGGTTTTATACCAATTCAAAACCGGAAACAATTGCCGATCTTTTTGAAACCTGGAATAAGGAAATGAAAAGCTATTTACTGGAAATTTCAGTAGATATTTTGCGCAAAAAGGAGAATGAAGAATTTTTAATTGATAAAATTTTAGATGCAGCCAAACAAAAAGGTACCGGTGGCTGGTCTACCAACGCCGCTTTAGAACTGGGTGTTCCGCTAGATACTATTACTACTGCGGTTTTGGCCAGGAATATTTCCGGGATGAAAAAAATTCGGGTGGATGCTTCAAATTTGTATAGAAATGAAAATAACCAAAGTGGGAATTTAGAGGAAATAAAAGATGAATTATTCCAGGCTTATAAAACTGCCAGTATAATTAATCATACCATAGGTTATGATTTACTTCGGGTTGCCTCATCAGAATATAGCTGGAACCTTAATTTATCTGAGATTTCCCGTGTTTGGACCAATGGATGTATTATTCGTTCCGGTTTGATGGAAGATTTAGTTGATATTTTTAAAGATTCAAATAATCATTTACTGCTGAATAAAAATATCATTTCAGAAATAGAGAAAAACCAGGCTTCCTTGACAAAAACAGTTAGTATTGCGCTTCAGTCTGGTTTTGCCGTTCCGGTTTTATCGGCTGCCACCAATTATTTACTGAACTTTACTTCAGCTCAAAATTCTGCAAATATGATTCAGGCCCAACGGGATTATTTTGGAGCACATACTTACGAGCGAACTGATAAACCCCGGGGCGAATTTTTTCATACTCAATGGAAAACCAATAATTAATGGAACTACAATTACTCTTTGCGGTTTTTGCCGGGATTGCACTCTTGCTTTTCCTTATTTTAAGATTAAAGATACAGGCTTTTCTGGCTTTGCTAATTGTTTGCATTGCGGTAGGAATTATCGCCGGAATGCCCGCCACAGAGATCCTGGAAACGATGAAAGACGGGATGGGCAGTACGCTGGGTTTTGTCGCTACAGTAGTTGGTTTAGGAGCTTTATTCGGTGGAGTTTTAGAACAATCTGGAGGGGCACAACGCTTAGCTTCATTTTTATTGAAAAAAACGGGTGATAAAAAAGCCCCGTGGGCTATGATGGTTACTGGTTTTGCTGTTGCAATTCCGGTATTTTTTGATGTGGCATTTATTATTTTGGTACCGGTTACTTATGCATTGAGCAAACGTACCGGTAAATCACTTTTGCTGTATGCACTGCCTCTTTTGGCCGGTTTGGCGATTACGCACGCTTTTATCCCGCCCACACCAGGACCAATTGCGGTTGCAGATATTTTGGGCGCCGATTTAGGTTGGGTAATTGTTTTTGGATTTTTGGCAGGAATTCCCGCAGCAATAATCAGCGGACCAATTTTCGCCAGGTATATTTCTAAAAGAATCCAGATTGAACCTAAAACTTTTACCGAAGAAATAGAATACGATGAATCTAAAGCACCTTCTCCCGGACTTATTATTTCTATTATTTTAATTCCAATTTTTCTAATTGTAGGAAATACTTTAGTGCAAAGTCCATTATTTGATGGAGTTTTAATTCCGGAAGGACTTTTATATACGATAGAATTGGTGGGGCATCCATTTTCAGCATTAATAATAGCAAATCTTGTAGCCTGGTATTTTCTTGGAGTTAGAAGAGGAATGCAAAAAGAATTTTTACTGAAAGTAGCTACTAAATCTTTCCAGGCCGCCGGAATAATTATTTTACTTACCGGTGCCGGTGGCGCTTTTAAACAAATTTTAATTGAAACAGGGGCAGGAGAGATGATTGCAGATGCTTTAAATAACGCCTGGTTTAATCCGCTGGTTTTTGGGTTTATTATAGCTGCTTTAGTGAGAATTTTACAGGGCTCTTCTACGGTGGCAATGATAACCGCAGCAGGAATTACTGCGCCGGTTTTAACGGGAGGCGATTATTCTATGGCGCAAACTTCGCTTATTGTGATTGCCATAGCTTCAGGAGCTTCAATTTTATCTCACGTTAACGATAGCGGGTTTTGGCTCGTAGGCCAGTATTTAGGATTAACTGAAAAACAAACTTTTAAATCCTGGACGGTAATGACCAGCTTAATTGCTATTGTTGGATTATCAGTTTCCCTAATTATATGGTTTATAATTTAACTAATCGGCTTCAATGGTAAATTCCAGTGTATCAACAATATCACCGTATTGATCTACTTTAATTTCAAATTCAATTGATTCGCTGGCTGTGTAACCTAATTTCTGCATTTGTACAGGATCAATTTCAGCAGTATAATTTCCGGGTTTTAATCCCAAATAAGTGAAGTATCCGTCTCCTTCAGTTAAAATTTCTTTTACCAGGTTTTCATTTTCATCTAAGATGTTTACGGTAATCCTGCCCTGGCCACGAAGACTGTTTCCTTCTTTAAAATATACCATTCCGGCTACTTCCCCTAGAACTTCTACCGGCACTTCAATCTCCTGAAACTGGTTAGGAACGGTATGCACTTTAATCTTTTCATTTTTAACTTTCCAGGCAATGTTATCCAGACTGTTTGGATCTACTTCCAGAATAATATCTATATAAGGCTGAAGCTCTGTAATTCGCAAAACGGTTTCATCTTCGTTATACGAAAGTCGGCCAGATGTATTATTAATTTCCATTCCTCGCACTGCAGGTTCCATAGGATCTCTTTTGCCGTTGGTGTTATAATCGAGAAACGGAATAATGCTTAAAGCAGCTCTAGACATGGCGGTACGGTTGTTTACCATTACATAACCGGTATTATCGTCTAACATTAAACTACCACGAGCCGATTGTACAAAAGAATTATTTCGGTTCCCCAGCCTGGAAGTCACCGAGGTTTGAGCAAAATTGAACGCATATCTTAACCCAATTTCAAAAATATGGGCATTTCTGAGCATATTATTTTCGTAGGCAACATTTAGAAATCCGTTTTCAAAAACCGGGCGTTCTACTTCCAGGATAATATTATTGAATTGATTTCTGCTAAAATCGTATTGCACCTGCGGTGAAAATAAAAATTTATTTGGTAGCCTGTAATTTTGCGAAAGCGAGGTATAGATAGTTGGTTCTTTTACACGGTCATTGTAGATGCCATAGGTGGTAAGGTTGGTGCTAATTCCCATAATTGCTCCTGAAAGTAATAATTGCGCCGTAGTGAACTCGGTAGTAGGCATAATGATCTGGTTTACACTAAACCTGCTAAACATCGAGAAATTTTTACTTCTAATGGGTGCCGAAAAACTTAATTTTCTTTCTTCCAGGTAATTAAAATTGATTGCTGTCTGGTCTTCATCATATTTTATATAATTAAGATCTACCTGGATATTTCCGGGAGTACGATAACTTAAAATCCCTTCGCCTTTAACGCCGTGCATATATTCTCCTGTAAATAGAAAGTTTGAAGCAAAACGAATAGATGAATTCACAAAAGGCATTACTTCGCCACTGGTCACGCCGGTAAGATATTCGGCACCACCACCAATGGTTACAGAATTACTGAGCCCGTAATTAAAATTAGCCCTGGAAAATCGGTCAAGGTCTTCATTCTCTACAATCCCGGCGCTAACGGTATATTCCAACTCATTTTTTGGAACAAAATTATACGGAATATTGATCACCCTTTCCTGAATGCGTTCTTCGCCATATGGACCATAAAAACGAAGACTTACGGCCGTATTTCCATACATTAACGGCACATCAAACGTGTAAAAACCTGAAGCATCAGCCTGGGTAAATTCAACTAAGATATTATTTACGTAAAGTTCAACCGTCCAGCGTGGTTCGGTATAATCGTTCAACACATAAGTTCCAAATGATCTTCGATTTTGAAACGGGCTGTTGCTAATTTGAACCCCACTTACCGGTGCAAATAGGGAAGAGGTGGCCCGGGTAAAAATTCTACCGGCTGTTACCTGTTTAAAAGCCCGGTTATCATTATTCACATACCGCCACTGGTAAAACTGGTTCCGGGAATCAAATGGAACCCGGGTAGAGTAATTCAACATTAAATTGGTTTCTCCACCAAGAAACATTGTTCCCAAACCTAAGGATAATCGGTTGTCATTTTCAAATTCACTTTGCTGTGTGGTAACCACGCCCCAATCTAATGCCCCACCTTTAAAAACCGGATAACGCCTTTCCATAGTAGTATCAACTTCAACTACTCCGCGTACACGATTCAGATTTTCCCTTACCCTTTTAAGCCGCATTTCTTTAATTACCGGTAGATCTTTTTCGGTTTTCATAGTTACTGAAAGACTTCTAAAAGAGAAATTGGTATTTAAACCGAAGATTTCGCCGAAAAGATTCGATTTTAAATAAAGGTTTAGCGGAGTTTGAATATAATCTTCTTCTGAAAGAGAAAATTCTTCATTTTTATAGATAATCCTATTTTCTGAAGGATTTATTTGATAAGTAGAATCGGGATTTATAATGAAACCTTCTACGCCCTTAGTGGTTTCTTCATTTTTAATCTTCAAGTAATCAAAAAGCTCCTTTATTGGAATATAAGCGTCCTGATTTTTAATAGCGATAGGAATTTCAATAGTACCGAGGTCGGGTACATTCATATCCACACTTAATTCGTCGTATTCGGGAAGATCTTCCTGGGCTAGTCCTGTAAAGGATAATAGCAGGAGACAAAATACCAGAGAAAGTTTTTTGTAAAACTCAATAGAAAAAGCGCAGGTTAGGGTTCGCATTTCGCTTAACTTTCTTATCTATTGATGAATAAAGGTTAAAGTGAAATTACCAAAATAAGTACCGGGAAGAGTCCCAGAATTATCTGGAGGAATGGTTAAAGTACCTCCAACAAAAACTTCATTTGGGGTTTGGGAATTGGGAGCCTGGGTGACAAAAGTTCTTTGGCCAGTGCTAAAACTGTTAATTGTAAGTTTTATTTCGGCTCCTGTATCCTGGTTTAGCAAAATATAATCTCCTAAAGTTTCAATTTGAATAATTGTCCCGGGATTAGCATACACATCAAATAAAGCGGCAGAAACCGGTTCACCAAAATTAAGTTCAACAATATCTCCATTTACGGTTCGTAAGTCATCGTAACTTACCGTCACATTCCCACCCGCACTACCGGCAGTAAACGAACCAAAATTAAGGTTCCTGGAAGTTCTAACTTCAACCTCTATGGGGACTGGCGGATTTTCCTGGGCTTTGATTTCAAATACTGAAAACGTAAGCAATAACAACAAAAAAGTCTCTTTATATAAGCTTCTATTTTGCATAGTTTTTATTTATTTTTTTATTAATACTTTTTTACCGTATTGCGCTTTACCTACCTGAAGATTTATAATATAAACTCCTTCACTGGTAATTCCTTCAAAAATAACCTCGTCTTTGCCGCCTGCTTCCTTTATTTGCAGGATTTGCCCCGTCATGGTACTGGCCCTTAAAATTCCTTGCTTATTTTCTTCTAAATTCATTTTTACAACCACATTTCCATTTTCAACTTCCACATCAAATGGTTCGTTAAAAGCAATGGCAGGACTGGTTACTTTTTCTTCAGAAAACATTAATTCAAACCTGGAATTATGAGTTCCAGCTTGAATACTGAATTTATATTCCGGCTTATTTCTAAGGTTTTGGCCTGTACCTTTTTCGTGGTCAATTAGGTAAATATTAAAGTTTGAATTCAAATTTTCTACCGCTGCCAGCTTGATCTTCATTTCCCCATTTTGATCAACTTTTATTCCCAGGGGAATTTTCTTATAGCTCCTCGATTCTGGGAAAGGAATTGCATTAATGGCCAATTCCTTTTTCTTTTCGGTTAGATTATAAAAGCTTGGAACCGCGGGATCGGTATTCATCAATTTATGGGCATCCATTTCCTTTTCGAAATTTGGGGTGGCATAAGATGAAAAATAGATAACCATAACATCCTGCTGGTTAGAAGTATTAAAACCGGCCTCCAAACGAATTAAAGGTTTTAATTCTTCCTGGGTTCTTAAAAATTCCTGGTCAAAATCGTTTACCCGTACGTTGTTGTCCATTCCAAAACTTCCTGTCACTACGTCCTGGGTGTCAGAATCACTTACTTTAATAAAAAAGCCCTGCATAGAAGGAATAATGTTAGAAGATTTTCCATCAGTTGTAGATACTTGATTTACATAAGCAGAATAGGTACCGGTATACTGACTTGTATCACTGGCGGTGAAAAAATAAATTCCGTCATCAATATTAGTTTTCGTCCAACCCTGGGAAGCATCCCAATCTATTGGGGAAGGGTATGGGTTTCCTACCAAATGAAAACCTCTGGTATATTCACGATGATTATTTTCTAACTGGCGGGTGGGAATTGTACCGTTGTTAACTTCACCACTTAACTCTATAGTTTGTGCAGCGGTTGAAGTTCCAAAATTAAGCGCATAACCTTCAGCTATATTCAAACTATTGGTAGTAGTTGTATATGCTTCCCAGCCGGTAGCATCCCGAACAATATCATTTATATTGATATTTCGGTTTTCATTATAGCTGTAAAAGTGTGGGAATCCAGTAACCGGATCTTCAAAATCCATATAAGGAGCGAAATCTCCTACGGTGGAATTTTGAAATGGGGAACTAAAATATTTATACCCGAAAGCTTTATCCAGATAGCGTTGCATTTTTACGATGCCGATAACTTCACCATTTCCTGCTCCACTTATTAACGTCGTCTGGGTACTATTTGATATAAGAGTTAGTTTATCGCCGGTATAAAAATCTCCATTAAAAACCTGTACTAAGCCAGTTACCTCAATGTTAGCCTGTGAAGTTACATCTACTGAATTTGATATATACAAATTTTCAAGACGATCGTTTTCAAGAAAGTCTGGAGGAATAATTTGAGAAATCTCGGAAGAGAAAAATACAGATCCATTTTCAGCGTTGAAAATTCCCTGGTTCACAGTTTGGCCCGCAATTGCAAATAAGCTTTGATCCACAATAACTGAAGCTCCTGTTTTAATAGTAAGATTTTTGGAAAGACCTGTATCCTCTGGTAATACTACGGGGTAATTTGTAAGACCTGAAGGGATGAGAACGTCAATTTCAAGGGTGGGAACCGTATTACAGCTCCAGTTATTTGCATTGTTCCAGTTGGTGTCTTGGGCGCCGGTCCAGGTATTTTCCTGGCTCACATTAATCGTAAACGTATACGTCTCATTATTAACACATCCATTTTCATCCTCAATCTCAGTTATATTTATAGTTGTGTTCGCAGTAGGGGTCAAGGCATAAGAAAGAGAGGATGATGTAGATGATATGGAAAAAGCCGCACCGTCCATTGTTCCACGCACCGTCCACGGTCCTGTTCCCGTAAGATTGCCTGTTAAATATGTTGTTTCTCCTATACAAATACTACTATCACCACTAATAGAATTAATTGTAGGAAGCTGATTGACTGATATTTCCCCAACATTTGATGAAATTTCTGTGCAGGTGGCGGAACTTACTGTTCTTCTAAACCAGGTTGTTTGCGTGAGAATACCAGGGTCATAATTCTGCGTGTTATTAGTTCCTCCGGCAGGATTAAAACCATTATCCGGACCCGTTGTACTACTTTCCCATAGATAAGAAAAATTTCCATCACCTCCAGTAGGGACGGTACCGGTAATTATTCCGGGATTAGTATCGGTGCAAACTGATTGGATAGAAGTAGATTCATTTGCAAGACTAATGCTGTTATTGGAAAGAGGGGAAAGAACGCTTACTTCTATAATATTAGAAACCAGTTCGCTACAATTATTACTTGCAGTCCTTCTAAACCAGGTAGTCTGAGTAACTGAATCAGGAACATAATTTTTAGAATTATTTGTTCCAGGAGCAGCTGTAAAAGTTCCCGTAGGTCCCTCAGTGCTGGATTCCCATAAGTATTCAACAATACCACCGTTAGCTTCTGAACCTAACAAGGTCTCAGGAGTCCCAGTACCACAAAGGTTCTGGTCGCCTGATATTTCATTGTTCGATACATCTTGTAACACCTTTATTGTAATAGTGCTAACATCGGTGTTGGTGCAGCCATTGGAATCGGTTATTTTAGAAATACTATATGTATTATATTCCTGAGGTTGTTCATCTTCATATAACGTAAAAGTGTCACTATAAAAAATGAAATCGTATGGCACCCCATTTGCGAGAATAGTGACATCCCATGGACCTACTCCGCTTAAAGACCCTGAAAAGGAAATAGTTTCTCCCGCACAAACCGCAGAAGGCCCGTTTAAAGTCCCAGTTGGTAAAGGATTTACAGGAATTTCAACAGTATTAGAACCATAAGGTTCACAGTTATCTGTAAGAATATCTCTTCTAAACCACGTGGTTTGTTCTAATGGACCAGGATTATAATTTTGAAGCTCATTTCTACCCGGAGCTTCGGTAAAGCCTGCATCGGGACCAGTGGTGCTTATTTGCCATGAATAAGTAAAATCTCCACCATTACTTTCCGGAGTGCTCCCTGAAATAGTACCGGGATCGTCCCCGCTACATAAAAGTTCTGTCGGTTCCGCGTAAGTTGCCTGTACATACAGTCTTTTTACCACCCCGCTACAGGGGTCACCAAAAACCGCATTGGTAGCAGGTATTGTTGCAGAATTATTACCAAGCAGATATCCTTCTACCACTGTTTGGCTATTTGTGGCGTGACAGGTACCCAGGGTGAAGTTTTCACAGGTCCCTTCGGGCGTTCCATAACTCGCAAAATCTACCGAAATGAAAACAGTACCTTCAGGAGCCGATATATTTAAATTTCCATTTTCATTAACTGTAGCACACACAGTTCCTGTTTCTCTAAAAACAATTTCATTATTCGATATTTGAGAATTTACTTCCAGGGTGGCCGGATTGGATTCATGAGTAACCTCAGTAGGACTTACTCCGGTATTATTACTACTGGAAAAAGTAACGTTTCTAAAGATATAATAGGTACCAGGTGTATTAAAAGGAGCTGAGGAAATGTTAGGAGTGAAGGATGCGGAAGTTGCACCTGTAATATTGGTGCGGGGTCCATCCAGACTTGTACTATAGGTCCACTGGTACCCAGTACCAACTGGGTTTATTCCTGAAGGAAGGGCACCAAACATATCGCCTGTAATAGGAGACGTACCATCTCCTGTACAATAGTTTTGAGTTATATTTCCTTCTAATTCATTCTCCATTATTTGAACAAGGTTATTAAAATTTACCCTGTTACCTCCATAGGCCTCATAAAATTCATATTCGAGGTTACTGTTTCCGTTCAAGCTGAATAAAACCCGGGGACGTATGCTATGAGCCTGGTCAGTCCAATTATTAAAGACTAACTCCCCATCTACACGTAAACGTGAGCCGTCATCAGATCCTAAATCTACCACAAACACACCATTGCTGGTGGAATTCATTTGGTATCGAACAGAAAATGTTTCTGTTTCAACAAATCCACCTGCTACCATCTCAAAACATACAGCGTCCCCTCCAAAATTACGATCAAAGGTTTCAGGTTCATTATAATGGCCAATATAGGTATCGAAATTAGTACCATCATAAATATGTCCGATCCAGGTATCGTTGCCATAGTCACTTTGAAAATTTATGTCAATAGGCTCACGGAAACCACAAGTCCCGCCTACTGTTAAAACAGCTTCATCGGATAATGAACTACAATCAGAACTATTAGTTGCCCTCATTCTGAATTTATAATTTGGCTGCCACTGCTGTACATTATTTAGTGTCAATTGTGTAGTTCCTGTTCCGCTGTAAGTTCCGTCATCATAAATATCATACCAGCTGCCACCATTATTGGCCTGCCAGCGATAATTTAATCCTGTACCTGTCGCAGAAGATTGAAATGAAACATTTGAGCCTGAATTAACCGCCTGATTAGCAGGGTTATCCGTTATAACTGGAGAATTACTTACTGAAAGAGTAGACGGGGCTGCATATAAATCACAACCATTTTTACTTACTTTGGGGCGATACATATTATTATTCATTGCGGAGGTCGCATTTATAATATCAAGTCTGGCCTGGTTTACATTTTGGTGATTGTCATCATTAACTAAAGTGATCCAGGTATAACCTCCATCCTCACTAAGCTCCCATTGGAAATTGGTTTCTGAAGACTGTGTTTCAAAAAATGTATTCTGACTACTACAAACATTAGCATTTGGAGCCCCATTAACATAATCTGGGGAGTCGATATATTGAAGTAATGCCGAATTTGAATATGCAGTCATTCCGGCTCCATCCGTTATTTTTAACCGGAAGCTTTTATCATCTAACCACTCAGCACCATTTACAGTGAGAACAGATGAATTTGTACCTGTAAAATCAGTGCCGTCAGCAATATCATAGAAATTAGTACTTGTTCCTCCATCATTGCGCTGCCATTTGTAGGTTAAATTTTGCCCATCAACATCTACAGAAAAAGTAGAAGGGGAACCGGCACATACAGTTTGGTCAGTTGGTTGTTGTGTTATGGTAAATCCGCTACCAACTGTAAGAATTGCTGCATTGGATTTATGCCTGGCCAGATAAGTACTGGAAAGCCTGTTGTTGGTGCTGGAGAGGGTAGCAATACGATATATATAATAGGTGCCGGCAGTAGTAAAATGACCTGAAGTGGTGGAAGGTGTGTAGGTTGCTCCTGTTGCTCCGGTAATATTAGTTAAGGCTCCACCTTGCGTGGTACTGTAAGCCCATTGATAACCTGTTCCTGTTCTAGAAATTCCTGTTGGGAGAGTGGATGCATATGTTTCATAAGTATCCCCGCTTATTGTCTGCCCCATATTTCCTATTGGAATACTTTGGCCAGTATTTTGAGTTAAAGTATTTTCAATAATTGGTGTTGTACCACCGCTAATACTTAACCGGTTCCCTCCACCATTTTCATAATAATCCAGTACCAGTTTACTGTTCCCAGTAAGATTAACCAGAATATTCGCATCTACTGTATAACCGCGATCACCCCAGTAATTGTAAACCAGATTATTGTCTATATTTAACCTACTTCCGTCATCAGATCCTATGGAGACAGCGTACAATCCCTTTTGTGAGCTATTCATTCGGTAACGTACCGAGAAGGTATCAGTATAAATAGAAATGGGATTTGAGTTAGCCCGAATAGAGAAACAATTGGAATTTCCTCCAAAAGCCTGATCAAATAGAACGGGTTCAGTATAATTTCCTACGTAATTGGTAAAATTGCCATTATAGGCTACGCCCTGGTTTGTTCCATCATACACATGGGCAATCCAGGAGTCGTTCCCGGCACTTGTCTGGCTGCTATTTGGAACACTTCCACCTACTGTAGTACTCACGGGATTACTGGAACATCCATTCACAGTGGCAACCAGGGTATAAACACCAGCCATTGCAGCCGTAGCATTCGTACGTGCAGGATTTTGTGCAGTAGAGGTGTAGCCATTTGGCCCTGTCCATCTATAAGAAGCTCCTGTAATTGTAGAAGCATTTAATTGTAAAGTTCCTCCTACACAAATGGGACCGTTGTTAGATACTGTGGGATTAGAGGGAGCAGCATTTATTCTAAAAAGAGCAGAATCATATGGAGAAACAGTATTTGGAGAAGATGAGCCTACCCAAATTACATAATTGGAATTAGTAGTATAATTGGACGGAATAGGAACAGTTTCATTAATAATGGTACTTGCATATTGATTATAAGAAGGTGCTGTTGAAGAAGTGAAAGAATGTATCACAGTATTTATAGTGGAATACTGACCATTTATTCTAGTTGATAGGTAAACGTCATAATTTGTACTGGTGGTAAAAGCTTCATTGGTATAAACACCATTGGTCACTTCAAAAGAAATATTAACATTAGATCCCGCACATACCGGGGTTCCCGCTACTGTGGCGGCTCCAATTGTTTGTCCAAATCCGCTAAAATTAAAAAATAAAAAGGCCAGCAAAAATAGGCCTGGTTTAAAGCAAGAAAAAAGTCCCGGGTAGTTTTTTTTCATAGGCCTTTATGCTTATAACTTCAACTCTGAAGTAGCCAAAGTATCCCCTTTTTCTTCTGAGTAAGATATTTTTAAAGTACCGGAATTCAAATCAACTTCAGTAGCATTTCTAAGCTCAAAGCTAAAAATCCTTTTTTCATAAGGCGTATACACTGAAACTCCTTTTACCATCCCAACCTCGGTTTGAGTACCATTAGGGGCGATATGAGTCGCTGTTAAATTCCCGTAGACTGACATATTTCCGGAACGATTAATTACCAGAGATAATCTTGGGTTCTCAGTATCCGTCTCTAATGCAAGATCGGTAAGTGTAATATTTGTTGTAGATGTTCCTTCTCTAATAATAATGGGGATGCTAATTCCAAATACAGTTTTGATGTTAATGGAAATTCCCTCGCTTTCTTCGGTTTCCTCTGCACCAAGCGCAGTTTGATCTTCTACTGCACGAAAATACATATGGGAACGGTATTCACCCTGTTCCAGGTCTCCGGTTCGGGTTTTTTGTACGCGAATAGTTTGGGCTTCATTGGGAGCCAGACTCACACGTCTTGGAAAATAGCGAAGAAAATCTTCAGCAAATCGCTGACCTTCTTCAGGCGCTTCCACCTGTTCAAAATTTCCTTTTTCGGTCATTATGTAATTCACAAAAGAAATAGCATAAACTGCGGTATCGCTGCCGGTATTAGCCAGGTTTATTTCCTGGGAACGCTCAGAACCTTCAAATACCAAACGTTTAGGCATAATCATTAGATCTCCCTGCGCGTATGTAGCAAGTCCTGAAAAAACAAAAATAAAGAAAAGGAGTAGGGGGCTAAGTAGTTTTTTTATCATATCCGTGGGGGCTGGATTTTGGGTTATATCATTGGGTACAAAGATACTAAATAAGAATTTACCTGTTAAGGAAATCTAAAAATTTAATTATAGGATACCGTTACATTAAATCCGGAAGAATTAGTGTAAAACCCCGAAGTCTGGTTGGCTTCCAGGTTTAAAGTACCGCCAATTTTAATGATATCGATAACATTGCCTTCCTGGGGCTGTATCGTGAATTGATCGATAACAAGTACCTGATTAGGATTTTCCTGGTTGTATAACGTAAATTGTTCGGGTAGGCTAATAGAATAATCATTATTACCATGAGTAACTACTGCTTCGGCGGGGTTTACTGTCCCGGGAATCGAGTTTGAAATTTGAACGCCGTAAGCCACTCGGGAACCATCTGGCGACAAAATCACCTGTCCTGGATTATAAGCACTTATTACGTTACCAAAATCTAAATCTACCGTCTTATCAATTTGTATGGGATCTATAACCGTTGCCCTGCTATTTACCGTAGCCGAAGCCGAATTTTGCGCCGAAAGGCCAAACCCGGCTAAGCTTAAAAATAAAATGAAAAGATAATTTTTCATTGTGATTTTCATAAAAACAGTTATACAAATAGTGGTTTAAACTAAAAAACGCCGCCAAAGGGGCGGCGTTTTTTAGTTTATAAAGTAAGTGTTTACTATTCGTAAGTCACAGTTACATCAAAAGTACCAGTGTAATTTCCAGTACCTTGATTAGCGGCAACATTTAAAGTCGCTCCAACACCAACAGTTTGTTCACTACCCGTACCTGTAGTATTCCCTTCTGCATCATGATTAAATCCGTCTACAGTAATATTTACGGTTCCATTAGTAAGATCAACAGACTCTGGTAATGCAATTGAATAACTAAAACCATCGGCTGCTGTTACATTAAAACTCGCAGCAGTTGGAGTTATTGAACCAATCTGAGATAAAGTAGATGTACTTATGTCACTATCGGTTGCAACAACTACAGTTCCGGCAGCATTATTGGCAACTTTTCCAAAATTTAAATCTTGACTGGATTCGATTGCAATTGGACTTACAATATCTGCCGCTGCATTAGCTGTAGCAGATGCTGTAGATTCTGAAACTTGTGCAAAAGCAGTTCCAGAAATAAGGCTTAAAAGTAGGATAAAAGTAATTTTTTTCATTTTGAGTATTTTTTAAGTTTTGATTTGGGTTTCAAAATTTTAACAGTACAAATATGGGGGTAAACCCCTATACGAATGAAATTTATTCGTTCAACAAAACAAAATACTCGTTGAAATACACTTTTAAACATTTCTTAAAAAAAACTATAACGTTATAGTATTCCGTATTAAAAAAAATTAATTATAGTTAACGGTAACTTGCAGATCATCAGTGGTTTTATAATCTCCCGGTTGTTGGTTTGGGTTTACAATTAAACTGGCACCAATTCTTATAGTTTTACCATCCCCGTTTAAACTACTACCATCAAAGTTAGTAGTAAAATCTTGAAGCAACATACTTTCAACACCACTGGTTAACCTGTGGGTTCCTTTTGGTAAGCTAATCCCAAAAGCAAAACCGCTTTGTCCTGTAACTTGAAAAGTAGCTGCAGAAACATTTCCTCCATCGGCTAAAACTAATTCCCCGGTGGTAATCCTGGTATTATCTGGTGTAAGAATAACCGCTCCGCCATTTTGAGCATCTATATTTGCGAATTGCATATTAGTAGTCGTGGTGATTCCTATAGGTTGAATTATTGTGGCAGAAGCTGTAAAATTGGCTGTAGCCGAGACTTGAGAAAAAACAGGTGACATTCCAGTAAAAAGAAGAATTAAGCTTATTAAATATAATCGCGTCATTAATATATTGCATTAAAAGATTTTCGGAATTTAAAGGTAAAGAAATTCTTTTATCATAATCGATAAAAAACCAAATTTATCGATGAAATACACATATTTGCAGAGTTCTTAATTCGCGAATCGTAATTTCAGCTTAAATGCATATTTCTTAGACATTCGAACTAAGATTAGTGATCTTTTT
Source organism: Salegentibacter sp. BDJ18 (assembly GCF_017579965.1). Taxonomy (NCBI): domain Bacteria; kingdom Pseudomonadati; phylum Bacteroidota; class Flavobacteriia; order Flavobacteriales; family Flavobacteriaceae; genus Salegentibacter; species Salegentibacter sp. BDJ18. Next base: position 17,910 of record NZ_JAFLQX010000023.1, on the reverse strand, counting down.
AAAAAATGAAATAATTTCTCTATTATGAAACCGGAAATTCACTGGATTATGAATAGAATATGTTTAATTTAGAAGATTAGTACTACTATTTGAAAAATCTTATCTATGAAAAACGCTTACACCACCAGTTTAAACCTTCAGAATACCGATTTTGGTCTACTCTTATTTAGAATATTTATCTCTGGCTTAATGCTTACCCACGGGGTTCCAAAACTTATTACATTTTTTGGGAGCGAGGAGATTGCTTTTGCCGATCCTATTGGGCTAGGGGAAACCGTAACCTTTACTTTTGCCGTTTTTGCAGAATTTGTATGTGCCTTACTTATATTAGTTGGATGGGCTACCCGGTTTGCAGCAATTCCTTTAATTATTACCATGGCTGTGGCTGCAATTATTGTTCACTGGACCGATGGTTTTGGTCGCCAGGAATTACCTTTATTATATATGGGAGGATTTCTCTTGCTTTTCTTTACCGGTGCCGGTAAATTTTCCCTGGATTATTATCTTTTAAAGAAAAAGTAATGAAAAATGAGCGTCGGGATTTTTTAAAGAAAACCGGGTTGCTGGGAATTGGCGGATTTATCAGTCCGTTTTCTGTTTTTTCTGAAAATCAACACAAACGCTTTCAATTTCAGCAAAATTCCTATTTAATTAAAAATGCTTGCGTTCTTAGTATGGATGAAGAAATCGGCGATTTTAAATCTGCTGATGTTATTATTGAAAATGGAAAAATAACAAGGTTGGGGAAGAATATTGAAGCTTCCTCAAGCACTGAAACAATAAATGCTGAAGGCGGTATTTTAATTCCCGGCCTTATAGATTGTCATTGGCATTTATGGACTTCCTTATTAAGAAGTATGGCCGGGGATTCTGCTGAAGAAGGTTACTTTAAAATGACGGCACGGTATTCCAGATTATACTCGCCTGAAGATATGAAACTAGCCGCAACTTATGCTATAGCTGAAGCAGTTCATTCGGGAATTACCTGCATAAGCGATTATAATCATAATGCCAGGAGCCCGCAATTTGTACAAGCCAGTTTTGATGCTATGGCCGCAATGGGCATTCGAGGTCACGTTAGTTATGGAACCTATCGTGACATGCCCGATAGCCAGCCTACAGATTTTAAAGCAATTAATGAATTAAAACAGCTTATCAATTCAAATTCAAAGTATAAAGATATTAGTTTGGGCCTGGGATCGCGCTCTGTGAATTATAATAATCTTGAAAAAGACTGGAAGCGTGCCCGGGATTTGGGCTTAAGAATTACCATCCACGCAAGTTCAAACGAGAGTCAGAAAGGTCAGATAGCCTCACTTTTTAAAAAAGGTCTTTTAGCTGAAGATGTCAATATTATTCACGGCAATGCAATAACTCCAGATGAAGTTAAAATGATAGAAGATACCGGGACGAGTCTTACCATGACACCATATTCTGAAATGCGCATTGGCTACGGACTTCCTAAAATAAATGAGCTGTACGAAGCTAATATTAATTGCTGCGTAGGTATAGATACTACCGCTTTAACAGGTAACGCTCACTTACTGGATTCTTTGAAATTGCTGCAAAACCTGGCGAATGCAAATGCCAAAAATGAATTTTACCTGCATTCAAAGGAAGTTTTAAAAATGGCAACAATAAATGGAGCTAAAAATTTGGGTATAGATAAGGAGACAGGTTCTATCACTCCTGGAAAAAGCGCCGATTTGGTTTTATTTAAAAAATCTGATATTAACTTTTCTACGGGGAATAAACCTTATCACCTGGTAATTGAAGCGGCGTTTCCGGAAAATATTGATATGGTGATGGCAAAAGGAAAAATTTTAAAGTACGATGGGAAGCTTACTGGTATAAATACCAACGACTTAATAATTCAGGCTAAAAATCGTTTTGCCGAAATGGAAAAAGATATTAATTAAAAACCTTCCCGAAATTATAGCTTTACAGGAAGGTTTTCAAACTTTTCGATCATCGAATCTATTTAAGCTTTCTTGTCTTGCTTTAAATTCAACTAATTATCTTTTGTAGTATCAGGATCGGGAATATCATCCAGGTCTCGCTTTTTCTTTTCGGTTCCTTTTTTATTAAATCGGTAATTTTCTTCGTCTACCAATTCATCCCTATCATTTTTGGCAGTTTGATTACTACCGGGGATATCTAAATTATCAGCAGTAAAATCTACCGGTTTTTCCCTGTCTAATTCTTTATCCTGACCTTTATTCATACTTCGGCCTTTTTTATTTAAGGCTTGTTTATCTTCAGCAGTAACATTAGAATCATACTTTTTCTTTTCTTCTTGCTTACTCATATCTCTATTTTTCTTTTAAATTAAGAAATAGAAAAGAACCTTCAGGTTAAAAACTGGTTAAAATAAAAAGGCCTAAAAAGAATTAAATCTTTTTAGGCCAGTAATATTGGAAATACGGTTGATTATTCAGATTCCAACATTGCAAAGAATTTATCCAGGTTAGGTATAATTACAATTCTGGTTCTTCTATTTTTAGCTCTACTTTCGTTATCTACATTATCTACTAATGGTTGGTAGCTACTTCTACCGGCTGCGATAAGTTTCTCTGGTGCAACATCGTACTTATCCTGAAGTAAACGAACAATTGAAGTTGCTCTTCTTACACTAAGATCCCAGTTATCCTGGATGTAAGAACCTTCTACCATTGTACGGTCGTCAGTATGTCCTTCAATCATTACCTCCATGGCTGGCTCAGAGTTAATAACTTCAGCAAGCTTTTTTAGTAAAGGTTGTGCACTATTAGATACTCTGTAGCTTCCGCTTCCAAATAATAATTTATCTGAAACATTAATCATTACTACAGTTTCATCTACAGTAATATCAATATCTTCATCATCAGAGCCTTCAGAAATATTGCTTTTTAAATTATGAGAAACCGCAAGATTAATAGAATCTTCTAAAGTTTCGGCACCCGCTACTTTTTCGGGATCCATCTTTGCGATTGTTGCCCGCATCTGAGCCTTGTTATTATTAGACATTACAGTAAGATCGTTCATTTCCATCTTACTATCGTTCTCTTCGCGTAAAGAATTGATTTTTGAGTTGTAATCTGCAACGCGTTCTTCTATACGAGCAAATTTTTCTTCGATTTCCTCTTTTTCTACCTGAGTTTTTTGCAACGTACTACGGGTATCGTTTAATTCCTCTTCTAAAGTAACATACTTTTTCTTAGAAACACACGAGCTTAGCATTGTTGCGGCTAAAACGGTTACGGCGATTGTTCTTTTCATATTTCGGATTTTTTAAGTTAGGCCTTGTATAATTTAGATTTGGTTTTTTGTAAGGCTTGTAGATATTGGGCGAGAATCATACCATGTTGGTAAAGTAGTTGATAGTAGAAAGCAGGTAAACCCCGGTAGTTTTTTTATCTTCTCATTTTATGAGACTTAGAAAGACCCTTTAAGGAGAAATTAACTTTTTAGAATGGTTTTTGAATATAATTTCTATTGATGAAACCTGTAGAATTCTGTTAAATTCTGTGGTAAAATTACACACATTTTTGAAGTTTAAATATCGAATTTGCCCTATTCTTTCAGTGATAAATAACTTAACTACAATAACTTGAGATTGATTTACATAAATATTAGTGCTAATTTAAAAATGGGGAATTATGAGAAATTTAGAATCTTTTTACCGGTTGATTTTCGCCTTACTGCTTGTCTTTAGTTTATCGACGGCTTGTAGTAATGATGACGATGTAGATGAAGTAGATGATGTAACCGATGATATAAATGGATCTGACGACGGCGATGGGAATGGAGATGGAAATGGTGAGCCCGATCCTGATACCGCCGCTGTTTTTGTTTTAATAGATGAGGAGAGCATAGATAACGGAAATGAACCAAATGATTTCACTGAAACTGATGTGAATGATGATATTTCTGAAATTGGGCAGAGAGAGGTACTCGCATACTTTAATGAAAACGCAGGAGAAGAAATCACCCTTTATACTGGGCAAACGGGAGACGAAGCCTGGTTTGTATTAAAAGAGATTCCATCTTCCTGGGATGAAGCCGGGCCCAATGAAAGCGGTGCAAGAAATTTTCTGGAAGCCGGCCCCGGTTTGGGACAGGATGAAAGTGAAGATTTATTAGATGAAATTCCCGAGGTCACCCCACTTAGAGCCACCGGCTTATCTATGTTAACCGGTCAAACCATTATTGCGATAGTTTATGATAGCGATATTAGTATTAATTACGATCCCTTAGAAGGTGATTTGCAGGGAGAAAATCTTGGGGTAGTGGCTTTTGAAGTATTAAATGTTACCGAAAGGACAGATGGTTCAGATTCAGATCTTCCTTCTGTAAATATCAGGATATTAGATTATGCAGCAGTTCCAGCGTTGGAATTGAACTTATTTAGCAACGCGCCAACGCCTGAATCTTCTTCAGAACCTGAAGATACCACCCCGCCAGAAACGATTCCAGATATTGAATTAAGTCCCGCTGAATAATGCTTAATTAACTAAACCTTAAGCCTAAAAACTTCATTTTATTGTAAGAATACAATAAATTTGAAATTCTAGCGATCACTGGATTTGGAAAAAGAAAAAAAGAAGAAGAAAAAAAGATACCGCATATTAAAGATCCTCGCAAAATTCTTTGCGGGGCTCTTTATTTTTATAATACTTTTGCTCCTTTTTATTAGAAGTCCCTGGGGCCAGGACATCATTAAAGAGCAGGTAGTGAAGAATATTTCAGGTAAAACGAATACCGAAATTAGCCTCGATAAACTCTTTATAACCTTTGCCGGAAATATCCAACTCGATGGTCTTTATCTGGAAGATAAAAAAGGCGATACCCTGGTTTATTCAAAATCCCTGGAAGCCGATATTCCTATTTGGCCCATTATTCAGGGAAATGCTATAAGTATAGATAATTTAGATTGGGAAGGCTTAAAAGCCAATATTACCCGAAAAGATTCTATTGAAGGTTTTAACTACGAATTTTTAATGAAAGCCTTCGCGGCAGATTCTACCCAACAAACTCAAACCACGACCGCACAAGATACTACTGCCACGCAGGAAATAAATATTGGCGATTTAAGTTTTAAAGATTTTGACATCACTTTTAAAGATGATGTTATGGGAATTGACACCCAGATTGAGCTTGAGGAACTCATCCTGGAACTGGAAAAAACCGATCTTGAAAAAATGGATTTCCGTGCCAAAAATGCCAGGATAACCAACGCTCAAATAAACTATACACAAACCAAACCATTTCCCGAACCACAAAATGAAGAACCGGCACCTATGCCTTATCTGGTGGTAGATAATTTTAACCTGGAAAATGTGCAGGCTAATTATAATTCTATTCCAGATGGTATTAATGCAAATCTTGATATAGATGAATTTTTAGCTGAAGTCCCATTAATGGATCTTAAAGCTCAGGAGATTAAAGTGAATAGTATTGCACTTAATAATTCTGATATTAAAGTTGAAATGAAAACTTTAGAAAAAAATCAGGATAGCACCACAACCGAAGCTTCCCCTTTTACCTGGCCCGAATGGAAAGTTGCTGTAAATGAAATTAATTTTTCTGAAAATAAACTAAGTTATTTAGTAGATAGCGCCGAGCCTAAACGGGGGAGATTTAATCCTGAAGCCCTGGTACTTGATTCTCTTAATTTTAATGCCAATAATTTATTTTTAAAAGATCAAGGTGCAGGGGGAGAAGTTGCTGCTTTAAATTTTAATGAAGCCTCGGGCCTTAATTTAAAAAAGCTGAATTTCAACTTAAATCTCGAAGAAACGCAATTAAACCTTTCAGACCTGGCATTGGCTTTAAATGAAAATGAATTAGAAGGTGAGGCTACAGTAAGATATAATTCCATTCAGGAGTTGATTGATAATTCTGAAAATGCAGAGCTTGCGTTAGATTTCCCTACAATATTAGTAGATATAAAAGATGCTTTTAGATTTCAGCCAGATTTAAGGTCTAATCCTTATATGAAGGAATTAAGCACAAATAAAGTATCGGGTAATCTTCTGGCTTCAGGAAAACTTTCGGCAATAGATATTTCAAGAGCAAATTTTAGATGGAAAAATACTTTATTTTCAGCTAACGGAAATATTTATAATGCTACTGATCCCGATAATATTCGGTTTAATATTCCGCGTTTTAATGCCAAATCCCGAAAATCAGATCTCACCGGGTTTGTTAGCGAAAAAGACCTGGGAATTAGTATTCCTAAAAATATTCAGCTTAGTGGGAATTTTGAAGGAGGCCTGGAAGATCTTTCTACCAAAGCCCTTTTACAAACTTCAGAAGGTGATATTCGTATAAACGGGAACTTCTCAAACCAGGAAGAAATTGTTTTTGAAGGAACCGTGACTTCAGAAGAACTTCAGCTTGGAAATATTCTGCAAAATGAAAGCCTGGGTGCATTAAATATTGAAATTGAAACTTCCGGAAAAGGAAGTACCATAAACACGCTGGATGCTACACTGGATGCGAAAATAACTTCATTTGCATATAACAACTACGAGATAAAAAATCTAAATATTCAAGGTGATATTGAAAATGGAAGCGGGAACATCACCTCAAGTTATAAAGACGATAATTTAGAATTAGCGCTAAATTCACAGGTAGAGCTAGATTCGGTTAAACCTAGAGCGAACCTTAATTTAGATCTAAAAGGGGCCAGGTTACAGGAACTGGGACTGGCTTCCCGGGATATTCGTTTAGCCTTTAAACTTGCCGCGCAATATGAGGGCAATGCTGAAGAATATGAAACTTACGCCGATATTAAAGATGCGGTGGTAGTTTATGATAATAATACCTATCTCCCCGGCGATTTAAGTGCTCACGCTTTTGTGCGAACCGATTCTACTTCACTGCAAATCAGTAACAAGATTTTGGAACTCGATTTAAAATCTAATGCCGATCCTGTAGATTTTTCCAATGCATTAAATCGCCATTACGAATCTTATTTTACCGAGGTAGATCCTTTAGATACGGTACAAAAACCGGTAAATTTAAAACTGCGCGGTACCATAATGGATGATCCTGTTTTAAGCGAAGTTTTCTTAGCTAATTTAGAAGAATTAGATACTATTCATATTGAAGCCGATTTTAATGAAAAAGAGCGAAAACTCGACGCTTTGGTAAGTTTACCATATATAAATTATTACAGCAGTGAAATAGATAGTCTGGAATTCAGCTTAAATTCAGATCCCGAGAATTTTGATTTTAATCTTGGATTTAATGCGATTAATTCAGGCCCAATCGCTATTCAAAAAACCGATTTCTACGGAAGCCTAACGGCAGATAAACTTTTCCTTGATTTCACATCAATGCAAGGCGAAGATCGTTTAATTCATATGGCTTCAGAAATTACGAAACCGGGAGACAGCCTTAAATTTCATATAAATCCTGAAGATTTAATCTTGAATAAAAAAGAGTGGAATATTACTGCCGATAATGAAATGATTGTTTACGAGCAGGAAATTACTGCGAATAATTTTAGGTTAACCCGAAATAACCAGGAAATGCTGTTAAGCAGTGGACTTTCTTATTCCGATAAGAATCATATTGGTTTAGAGTTTAATAATTTCAATTTAGCCGCGCTGCTTAATTATTTAAATCCTGAAGAAGAATTAGCTACAGGACAGTTAAACGGTCATTTAATTTTTGAAGATCCGTTGCAAAAAATTGGAATTCTTGCAGGAATGGAGATCAACCAGCTAAATGTAATGCAGGTAGATCTTGGTAAACTAAGCTTGAATTCTACACCTAAAGCCGATTTCTTATACGATGTTGGCCTTGCGATAAAAGGAGATAATGTAGATCTTGATATGACGGGCGATTTTCAGGCGCTGGATTCTACCACCGTTGTGGATATGGAAATGCAAATCAATAAGATTAGTATGAAAACCGTTGAAGGTTTTTCTATGGGTGAGATTAATAATGGAGAAGGAAGTTTTTCCGGCAATTTAAGCCTTGGAGGGACCACCACCGAACCGGAATATAACGGCCAGCTTCAATTTGATGAAGCACAATTTCGAGTAGCCATGCTTAATGCACCCTTTAAATTTCCATCAGAAACTTTAGAATTTGATAATGCGGGAATCTATTTTAATGAATTTAGAGTGGAAGATAAAGATGCCAACTCGTTTGTAATAAATGGAGAGGTTTTAACCGAAAATTTACTAAATCCTGAATTCGATTTAAATTTTAAAGCCAGGAATTTCCAGGTGCTTAATTCTACCAAAGAAGATAACGAAATGTTCTATGGCACCGCCACCTTTGATGCTGATGCAACTTTAACCGGTGATCTTAATATTCCTATTTTGGATATGAATATCACCATAGGTTCTAATACCGATTTCACCTATGTAATGGTTGAAGAGGAATTGGCTATGCAGGAGCGAGACGGAATTGTGATTTTTACAAACCGGGAAGATCCAGATGATATTCTTACCGGAAACGAAGAAGAAGAATCGGCTACGCTTACTGGTTATGATATTAATGCACGAATTAATATAAATGAAGAAGCCGCATTTAGTATAATTATAGATGAACAAACCGGCGATAATTTTAGGGTAAAGGGAGAGGGAGAATTAGATTTTAATATTTCACCGAACGGAAGAATGAGCCTGGCTGGCCGCTATACAATGAACGACGGGCACTATGAAATGAGTTTATATAATTTGGTAAAGCGTAGATTTGATATCGCTGAAGGCAGCCGAATTTCCTGGGCGGGAGATCCTTTTGATGCTTCTTTAGATGTGAGTGCTATTTATAGGGTAGAAGCTTCACCTTCTTCTCTCATGGCTACAACACAGGGTGCAGGGAATAACCAGTTTAGAAGAGAGTTACCATTTTTGGTTTATCTTAATGTAGATGGAGAATTAATGCAGCCTAAGCTATCTTTTGGCCTGCAAATGCCAGAAGAAGAACGGGGTGCCGGTGGTGGCCAGGTTTACGGTCGCTTACAACAATTGAACAACCAGGAAGCAGAGTTAAATAAACAGGTTTTTTCCTTATTGGTACTTAACCGTTTTTATCCCACATCGGGCAGTGCTGGAGACGGTGGTGGAAATCTTTCTATTGCGCGCGATAATTTAAATCAGGCGCTTTCAGATCAATTAAATATGTTCTCAGATAAATTACTGGGAGATACCGGCGTTGAACTAAATTTTGGAGTAGATAGTTATACCGATTATCAGGGCAATACCGCTACCGAACGTACACAGGTAGATATAGAAGCCCAAAAGCGCTTACTGGACGATCGTTTAATTGTGAGTGTGGGGAGTGAAGTAGATGTGCAGGGAAGTAATCGTCCCGGCGAAGAAGCGAGTCCGGTGATTGGAAATGTAAGCATAGAGTATTTACTTACTGAAACCGGAAGATTTAGATTAAAAGGTTTTAGAAGAAATGAGTTTGAAAATGTTATAGACGGCCAGCTTATTGTTAGCGGGATAGCCTTTATTTTTACTCGGGAATTCAATGAATTTCAAGAGCTATGGGATAATTTCTTTTTGAAAGAAGACGAAGAAGAGCAGCCTGAAAATAAGGATAAAAAAAATTAATAGGCGTAACCAGAATTTTACAAAATCCCCAGGAATTATCAATCTCGGGATAATGTAAGTTTTACCAAATAAACCCTTTAGGATTGAAATTATTATAAATGAAAATTTACTTAAAATATATCGCATATCTATGTGCAGTGCTTTTTCTCCTTCAGGCTTGTAATGTGAAGAAATTTGTTCCCGAAGACGAATTACTTTACAAGGGAGCCAAAATTACCATGGAGAGCGACACAAGTATTAAAAAACGTGCCCGCCTAAAAGCAGAGCTGGAGACGGTTTTAAGACCAGAGCCCAATAGTTCTTTTCTAGGAATGCAACCAGGACTTTATTTTTATTATAAAGCTCAACGTGAAAAGCCGGGTTTCATCAATAAATTTTTGAACAAACAAATAGGGGAAGAGCCGGTTTACGCAAGTGATGTAGATCCTCTTAGAACTGAAGATTTGTTGAAAAACAGGCTGGAGAACAGAGGCTTTTTCTACAGTACCGTAGTTTCTACCGAGAACAGGAAAGAGAAGAAAAAAGAAATGGATGTAGCTTATAATATTGAGGTACCTACGCCATACTTACTGGAGAATTATAAGTTAGACTCAGATTCACTCAAGATTTTTAAGGAAATAGGTAACAATTTAGAAAATTCTCCAATAGAAAAAGGAATGCGATTTGACCTTGCAGCTTTAAAATTGGAAAGAGAGCGAATTGATGCCAATTTAAAATCTAAAGGCTATTATAATTTCAATCCAGGGTTTTTAATTTTTGAAGCAGATACTAATCAATATGAACATAAGAATTTTGATCTCTTTTTAAGATTGAAAAAAGATGTTCCTACTGAAAGTATTATTCCTTATAAATTAAAAAGCGTTAATATTTATCCCAATTATGAAGTAGGAACCGATAGTACTACCGCAAAAACCCGCTATGCTGAAAAGAACTTCTTTCAAAAAGAAATATTTTTTAAACCTAAACATTTAGATCCTTACATTTTACTGGAAGAAGGGCAGTATTATAACCCTGAAAATTCCCGAAATACCGCCAGGAGACTGGGAGACATTGGCGCTTACAAATTCGTAAATATAAATTATACCGAAATTGATAGCCTCTCTATTGATAGTTTGGGAGTGCTGGAAACCAATATTTATCTTTCTCCATTAAATAAACGCTCCTTGCGGGCAGAAATCCAGGCGGTAACAAAATCTAACGGCTTTACCGGCCCAAGTTTAGCTTTAGGCTATACTAACAGGAATCTTTTTAAGGGCGGAGAAATTCTAAATGTTACCGGAGATTTTGGTTATGAAGTACAAACCGGCGGAGGCACGCAGGCGGGATTAAACAGTATACAATTAGGTTTACAGGGAGATCTTATTTTTCCCAGGTTATTATTCCCCATTAATTTTGATAAAAACTGGTTTTCATATTCCATCCCAAAAACAAAGACCAGTTTAGGTTTTGATTATCTTACCCGAAGTAAGCTTTTTAGTCTTGGCTCAGTTTCTGCGCGGTTTGGTTATCTCTGGAATGCCAATCGTTTTGTAACCCACGAGTTCTATCCTATTTCTTTAAATTATGTCAACCTGGGTAATACCACCCAGGAATTTCAGGATATTTTGGACGACAACCCGTTTTTAGAAAGAAGTTTTAACCAGGAATTTATTGCCGGTTTAACCTATTCTTTTCTTTATAACGGTCTTATAGACGGGAATAGCAGGCACCAGTTCTTTATAAACTCTACTTTAGATGTGGCTGGAAATTTAATTGATGCCATAAGCGGGCACGGGGAAGAAAATCCGCAAACCTTTTTAAATCTTGAATATGCCCAATACGCCAAAGCCGATATTGATTTGCGGTATCATTTAAAAACAGGATCAGATTCTAAAATAGCTACCAGGCTGTTTGCCGGCTATGGTTTGCCTTATGGGAATTCTGATGTATTACCCTTTACAAAACAATATTTTGCCGGGGGGCCTTATAGCGTAAGAGCTTTTAATACGCGTTCTTTAGGTCCCGGAACGTATACGCCGCCAGATGAAGAAGGTGCATTTTTTGACCAGGCTGGTAATATTAGGCTGGAAGCTAACCTGGAATATCGTTTTCCGCTTTTTCCATACTTATACGGTGCTGTTTTTGCCGATGCCGGTAATGTTTGGAACACCGGAGAAAACAGCACGCTGGAGGGAGGAGAATTCAGTAAAAACTTTATGAACGAGCTGGGCATTGGTACCGGCTTTGGTTTAAGGGTAGATATTCAAAGTTTTGTGATTCGTGTAGATCTCGCGGCTCCTTTACACGATCCCTCTTTACAGGAAGGTGAGCGCTGGGAATTTGATTATGCAAATCCGGTCTTGAATTTCGCTATAGGTTATCCGTTCTAATAGTGTTGATAATGCATAAAGAAATTTTAAAACACGTAACTTCAAAAATCAATCTTTATAAAGATGAACAACGAGAATTTACTGGTGTTCTATCAGAAAAACGTATTTCAAAAAAAGAATTTCTAATTAAACCGGGGCAGGCTGTAGACTATGAATATTACGTGGTTAAGGGGTGTTTAAAAGCCTTTTATTTAGATGAAAATGGTAATAAGCATATTATTCAGTTTGCCGTAGAAGACTGGTGGATAAGCGATTTTGAAGCTTTCTTCGGAAATTATCCGGCTCAGTTATATGTTGAAACCATAGAGGATTCGGTTCTCCTGGGAATTCATCGCGATACCCTTGAAACTTTATATAAGCGAATTCCTAAATTTGAACGTTTTTTCAGAATTAAAACTACCAATGCTTTTGTGGCACTTAGAAGTAGAATTCTTTCTTCACTTCAAAAAAATAACAAAGAGCGCTACCTCGAATTCTGCCAAACCTATCCCCAAATTGAAATCGCGTTCCCAATTACCATATTGCGAACTATCTTGGTATAAAACCAGAAAGCCTAAGCAGGCTGCGAAAAGAGCTGTCTTAGCTTAACATTTTTTAACACGCGCTGCTAACATACATCAAGTAGTTTCTTTCCTTTTTCATATAATTTAGCTTTTAAAAATTGCTAAGAAAAAGATTGATTAATACAACCGAAAAAAAGCTATGAGTAAAGAACAACATTTATTAAAATCATATAATTTAAACGGATTAGAACTTCCTAATAGAGTGGTGATGGCACCAATGACGCGTAGTAGGGCTGATAATTCTGAAAATACGCCTATTGAAGGTCTACACGACGTTTATTATACACAAAGAGCTTCTGCCGGACTTATTATTACCGAAGGTTCCCAGGTTTCTAAAGAAGCTGTGGGGTATGTAAATACTCCCGGAATTTACAGTAAAGAGCAAATTGCTGGCTGGAAAATGGTAAATAAAAAAGTGCATGAAGCTAAAGGCAGAATGTTTATTCAGCTGTGGCACGTGGGTAGAATGTCTCATCCCGATTTTCATAATGGGAATTTACCTTTATCTGCTTCAGCAATAAATCCTGAAGCCCAATCTTATACACCGGAAGGTTTTAAAGATACCGTGACGCCAAAAGAAATGACGATTGAAGATATTAAAAGAACGATCCAGGATTTTAAAAATGCGGCTAAAAATGCAATGAAGGCCGATTTTGATGGAGTTGAAATTCATTCCTCGAATGGATATTTATTTCACCAGTTTTTTAATGGAACTTCTAATAAAAGAAATGATGAATATGGCGGAAGCATAGAAAATCGTGCAAAGATCTTGTTTGAAACCATAGATGCGATTAAAGAAGTAATGCCAGAGCAAAAAATTGGTTTAAGATTAAACCCGTCCCTGAACGGTATTTTTGGAATGACGATGGATGAAGAAACCATCCCAACTTTCGATTATATTATTAAGAAATTGAACGATTACGATCTTGCTTATCTGCATTTGTCAGAGCCTTTTAACGATGTTTCAGATGTTCCTTATGCGATAACTGAAATCGCGAAAAGATACCGGCCAATGTATAATGGTACTTTAATGATTAACGCAGGCTTTGATCAGGAATCTGGAAATAAAGTAATTGAAGAAGGAAATGCCGATTTGGTAGCCTTTGGAAAACCTTATATCTCTAATCCCGATTTAGTAGAGCGTTTTGCTGAAAATATTCCGCTTTCAGACTGGGACACCGATACTTTCTATGTGCCCGGCGCAAAAGGTTATATAGATTACGAAGCTAAAACCAGAAAGCAGGAAGCTTAAAAGATCCTGTCTAATTGTAATTAGAAGAGGTTGTTTGTTAAGTTTTAAGCCGTCACCCTGAACTAGTTTCAGGGTCTAACATGTTTAAAATCATGAACATATTAGATGCTGAAACGAGTTCAGCATGACGCTAAAAGATTAATTCCAAACAACCTCTTTTTTATTTTAAAACGAAATCACATTCTTGCCAATAGATTTCCCCGATTCTTGAAGACTATGAACTTCTTTAAAAGTTTCGGAACTTAATCCTGAAAAAGTTTTATTTAATGTGGTTTCAATAGTTTTTTCTTCTAAAAGTTTAGAAACTCTCTCCAGTATTTCGTGCTGTTTGTGCATATCTGGAGTTTGAAATTTAGCTCGGGTAAACATCAATTCCCAGTGAAATGCCACACTTTTACCCTTAAGTTTATTTAAATCTACTTTATCTTTTGTTTCAACAATAGAGCAAATTTCTCCCTGTGGTTTTATGAGTTCGGCCATTGCATCCCAATGCAGTTCGGTATCAGAAAAGTTGAGAATATAATCTACGTTTTCATAACCTTTAGTTTTCATTTCATCTACTAAATTCTTATGATTTACAATAACATCAGCGCCCATATTTCTACACCATGCTTCGGTTTCATTCCTGGATGCAGTGGCAATCACATTAAATTTGGTAAGTTTCTTTAAAAGCTGAATTCCAATAGAACCAACTCCGCCGGCACCGCCAATAACAAGAATATCCCGGTTTCCCCCTGAATTTTCTTCAATTTTTAAACGCTCAAAAATACATTCCCAGGCTGTGAGCGCGGTTAGGGGTAAAGCGGCTGCTTCTTCAAAAGAAAGGTTTTTAGGTTTATGGCCTGCAATATTTTCGTTTACTAACTGTAATTCGGCATTGCAACCCGGCCGGTCAATCTCGCCGGCATAAAAAACTTCATCGCCCTGTTTGAATTTAGTCACTTTATTTCCTACCCGTTCTACAATTCCGGCAGCATCCCACCCTAAAATTTTGGGTGTATCTAACTCTTTATCTTTTGCAGCATTTTGCCTCACTTTAAAATCTACAGGATTTACAGAAACGGCTTTAATACGCACCAATAGATCTGAATCTCCCGGCTTCGGTTCTTCAGTATTAAATTCAATAAAACTATCTGAATGATCTATAGGAAGCGATTTTTTTATTCCAACGGCTTTCATAATTTATTTTTTAAGAATTAGCATATTAATATGTGAATTTAAGAAATAAACAAGCCAGCGCCCAGCACTTAAGAAAACAATAAGAACTGGATATTATTAATGCTGAAGTTTGCCGCCATAGCAAAGATCTCCGGCATCCCCAAGTCCTGGGACAATATATCCGCGATCGTTTAATTCTTTATCTATGGTTGCGATCCAGAGTTTGGTATCTGCAGGAAATTCTTCAGCTACGTGGGCAATGCCTTCTTCGGCACCAATTACGGCTACTAAATGAATTTCTTTGGGTTTACCCATATGTTCCAGAGCCTTCATCACATTTACAAAAGAACGGCCGGTAGCCAGCATTGGGTCGGCAAGTATTAGGGTTTTTCCTTCCAGGGAAGGCGAGGCAAGGTATTCTACTACTATTTCAAAATTCTCATCGTTTGTTGGATGATGGCGATATGCTGAAATAAAGGAATTCTCAGCATCATCAAAATAATTTAATAAACCATTATGTAAAGGAAGTCCGGCGCGTAAAATAGAACAAAGTGCAACCTGGGTTTCAGGTAATTGCACTTCAGCATTCCCTAGTGGCGTATTTATATTTTTTGAAGTAAATTTTAGCGTTTTACTTAGTTCGTAGCCTAAAATTTCGCCTAAACGCTCAATATTTCTGCGAAAACGCATTCTATCTTTCTGAATTTCAGTATCTCTGAGTTGTGCTACAAATTTTCCGGCTATAGAATTTTCTTCTAAGAGATGATTTATTTGCATGGTAGTTTTTAAATTTTTGAACTTTCCTGGTGAGTAAAGATAAGTAATTGTTTTTCGAATGGCCTGAGCGGGAGGGCTACATTTCAGGTTTATCTTAAAAGATTTTTCTGTATGCTAATTTGGCTGTATTTTTGATATAATTAGCTTAAAGAATTCATTTTATGAAGTTTATCTATACATTCTTGTTTTTTTGCTTCACCTTAATAAGCTACGGGCAAATAGATCTTCCTGCTACCAATAATACCGGAGGAATTCTAAAAGCTGAGCCTGAAACAAAATCTTCTGGTTTTCCTATTCTTAGAGCCGAAGAATCTAACGAAGAAAGCAAATACCTACGAGAAAAACCTAAAACAATAGACTTTAGAGAAAAACCTAATAATTTAAAAACCGCTGGAGATGCCGTAAAGGAGAAGTGGACAGCAGATAAAGAAGCTTTAAATAAATATAAGGAAGACCAGTATTTAGGCGACTTTAAAACTACCGGTAAATTTGTTGAGCTGTATTGCCGCGACCATCAATTTGTAGATGGTGACCAGGTAAATATTTATGTAAATGGTAATTTTATAAAACGGGTAGTACTGGGCAGCGGTTATCACCCTGTTTTAGTTACGTTAGAAAGCGGGTTTAATAATATTGAATTTGAAGCGATAAACCAGGGCTCTTCAGGTCCTAATACCGCGCAGTTAAAAGTTTTGGAAGAAAACGGAAACCTGGTTGCTTCTAAAGAATGGAACCTTTTAACCGGCGCCAAAGCGAGCTTAATTGTGGTTAAAGAATAAATTTAACCAGATTTCCTTTTTCAACCGATTCATTACCAATTATTCTAATTTTTAAAATTCATTTAATAACTTTATAAGAAATCCCAATCTTATGAAGCGTATATTAATTGCAATAGATTATCATCCTGTTTCAGAAAAAGTGGCTGAAGCCGGTTACAAACTCGCCAAACAATTAGATGCCCGGGTTTGTTTACTTCACGTAATGGCCAATGTAAGTTACTACGGAATTGATTATCCTACGTTTATGGGATATTCTGGCTATGATGAAATGGCTGTAAATTTAGATATCGCACAGGAAATGCGGGAGGTTGTAGAAGATTTTTTGGAGACTGCAGCAAAACACCTTAACGATGAAAATGTAGAAACGCATTTAGCCGAAGGTGATGCCGCCACCGCAATTCTAGAATATTCTAAAACCTGGAATGCCGATTTGGTGGTAATGGGAACGCATAGCCATTCGGTTTTTGAAAAACTTTTAATGGGAACAGTTGCATCAAATGTTTTGGAAAAGACCGAAGTGCCAGTTTTTATGGTGCCAATTAAGAAGGATTGATTTTAAATAATTTCAAATCGTCATTCTGAATTTATTTCAGAATCTAATATGATGAATTAATAACAATTTAAAATGAATCCAGCTTAGTTTTCCGAAATTTACTTTTTAAATTTTACTTTCAATATTTAGCTCTTATGATTTATCTATATTAGTATACGCTTTTATTCTACCTTAATAATATTTCATATATTGCGATATATTATAAATTAAATAGATTTATACGCAAAATTAATTATGAAAGAAAGCTCAAAAATTCCGATTTCTGACTCGCAAAGATTAAAAACAGTATTAGATTTACTGGATATTTCAGCTTATAAATTAGCCAAAACATTAGGCTACAAAACACCCTCTTCTGTTTATCACATTACAGAAGGAAGAAACCAGCTTTCCTCAGATATGATAAATGGAATAGTTAAAAACTACCCAAGAGTAAACTATCTATTTCTGAAAGAAGGAAAAGGAGAGGCTCTGCTTACAATGCAAGATAAAATTAAGGGACAACAAGAACTTTTTGGCTTCAGTAAAGAGAAGTATATTCATATTTCTGAAGAGAAAAAAGATTATCCTTTAAAAGAGGGTGAAAACGCACTTTACTTTCTTAAAGAGATTTGCGAACAGTCCAAACAAACCACCCAGCTTTTAAAGCTTATTTACCAGGAACAAATTGAAATCAAAAAGGCTTTATCAAATAAGTAAATTATCATTCTTGAATGATGATTAAGTTAAAGAAGGAAGACTTTAAAAAAAGGCTTTTTCAGATATGAGATATTTAGGACACTATCCCGCAAAGTGTGTAAAGTTAAAATAACAGGGGTTGGACTTTTTAAAGTCTGACCCTTTTTTCATAGATCGTAAGGAACTGATTTAAAATAATGCCCCAGTTCCTAATTGGCATTGAC
>NZ_JAFLQX010000031.1:0-6400 GCF_017579965.1 Salegentibacter sp. BDJ18 | reverse complement strand
ACTAATGATGAACTTATAGCTTATCTCATTCAGTCTGAATGGGACGATCGCCAGAACCGAAAGGTAGAACGCCTAACTAAAACAGCCCGCTTCAGGTATAGCGCCGTTATGGAAAATATCGATTATAACCACGACCGAAATATTGATAAAAACCAGATACAACGTTTTGCAAGCTGCGACTTTGTAACGCAAAAGGATAATATATTAATCACAGGAAGTACCGGGGCCGGGAAAAGTTATATGGCATCCGCCATAGGTCATCAGGCTTGCTCATTAGGCTTCAAAACGATGTACTTCAATACTTCTAAGCTTTTCACCATGCTTAAAACATCCAAGGCCGATGGCTCTTATTTAAAGCAAGTAAACAAGATCGAAAAACAGGATCTCCTCATACTTGACGACTTTGGGCTTAAAGGCCTGGATAATATTAACAGGCACTCCCTGATGGAGATTATTGAAGATAGGCACGGAAAAAAATCTACCATAATAGCCTCCCAGTTACCGGTAGAGGCCTGGCACGAGATTATTGGAGAACAGACTATTGCAGATGCCATATTGGATCGCCTAGTTCATACGGCTCACAGAATAGATATCAAAGGGGAATCAATGAGGAAAAAACTTAAAAATAAATAGTAAATTTAACCACAATAGAATCGATTTTGAGCACTTAGTTTGCTATGCTCACTTTCATCCGGCGCACGTGGTTCACTTTGACCGGCTCATCCACTCAGAACACAGTTCTATACAATTCTGCACAAAATTATGAGAACAACGAAAATCTACCAAAAACACCTAGTTCATATGACGCTAAAGCAAAATTCATTAATCTATTCGAAGAATTTCGAAACCTACAAAAATTCTATTCCAACGAGGAATCAATAGAAGAAAGATTAAAAAAAATTCAACTTAACCCAAAGTTGAAGTTTGAATTTGAATCCAATTTTATTGAGGATTATACTGATTTTATAATCAATTATTTAGATACAGAAACCCCTCAACCGCATATAAATATATTTCTTTACAGTATCAAAGAATTTGAAGTTTGTATAGATGCTAAAGATTTTTCAAATACTATTAAATATGTTGATATTATGAACGAGCATCTGGAGTAAATTGCAAAGGTTGTGCGAATAAGTTACTAATCAATATCACATTAAAGAGAACAGTTTTCAAATGGAAACTAATAAAGAATTAAGAAAAAAGGAAAGCTTTGAGTGTTCGTATTGCGGAGAAAAAGCTAAAGTAGTTGATATTTATCAAGATTATTTTGCCATTCTTATTCGCTGTGAATCATGCAAGACTTTTATTGAAAAGTTAAGTGATTGTGAGCACAATTTTGGAACTTATAAATTTAAGTATTCCGAAGGAATGATACAGGTAATAACTAGATGTATCAAATGCGGCAAATTCAAAAAAGCTCACAAAAAAAAAGATTTTAATCTTGAATCACTTGAGTTTTATGATAACAGCCTCGAAAATGAATATTACCAAAATCTAAACAAGGCTAGAAGACAATTTTATAAGAAACAAGATTCTATAAGATTAGCTGAAAAGAAATTGACAAATGCCTGGACCATTCAAAATTGGTATCAAGGGTATCTTGAAAGTAACATGTGGAAACGCAAAAGAGCCTGGGTGTTCAATAGGTCCAAAGGACATTGCGAAAGATGTGGTGAGCCTGCTGCACAAGTCCATCATAAGACATACGAGAGATTAGGTTATGAAGCTCCAGAAGACTTAATGGCCGTATGTATGAGCTGCCACGGCAAAGAGCATAGTGAAAACCCTGGGTTGGATGTGGTTAGTCATTTTAAGTTGAATGAAATTACTTAACGTTGCGTTATCTTGAATCAATACTAAATCTCAAATAACCTAAGTCCCTTTTCTTCTAATTCTTTGGGTATCCCCAGCATTATTGGTTTAGAATGAATTACTACAAAAAGATAGAAGAAAGGAATTAAAAAACTATTTAAGAATCAGGTTCTTCTTTGAGAGTTCAAGCATTATCTTCTGAATAGAAATGAATTCTGTTAAGTATACTGAACAAACCCCAAACCGTGTATATTTTTATCATAACCTGAGAAACTTTTATCAGCATAGGTTTTCAAACAATCCATTACAAAATCTCGCCCTTCTAATGAATTTGTATGACTGTTTCCACAGGCGGACCCTCCTTTTTTAGAACAAAGGAAACGAGCTGAAATTCCAGAAACAAAAGCAGCTGCAAAAGAAGTTCCTTCATAAAGAATATTATTGTTATTGAATGTTCTATATGCTATGCTTTTATCTTTGGCTTTTAAACCTCCAGGTGCAAGAATAAATTTAGAATCATCAATTCTGGAATATCCATTAAAATGGGTTCCAGGTGTAAAAGAACCTACTGCTAGAACATTATTAAAACTGGCAGGCATTTTAACAGATGAAGTATTATTACCTGCAGCAGCAACAATTAAAGGTAGAGCACTTGAGCCTCTTTGTTCATCAATCACTTTAAAAAGGGTTTCAAGTTGCTGTGAATTTATCATTATATCACTTCCACAATTGGCACATCCTCCTAAACCATAAGCGAAAGCCAAACTTAAATTATAAATTTCAGGTTTGTATTTTGTTTCGGCTAAATATAAAGCTGACAAAAGGCTACCCACGGTGCCTTGATTATCCATCACTTTGAAGGAAAGGATTTGAGCTCCAGGTGCAATTGAATTAATAATATATGCTACTAAGCTTCCGTGGCCGTTATTATCAACTGGTTTAAGATTTAATGAAGGAATATCTGTTGCGAACTGCTTGCTAAAAACTTGATTTGAATAAGGTAAAAAAGAAGGATTTATTCCAGTGTCCAAAATGGCTATTTTCACATTATCTCCACACCTTCGAGATTGCACATTACATTTTAGATTTTTCATTATATCCTCTATGACCTGTATATTAACGGTTGGCTCAGTATACAGAGGGGTTATATGATAATTCGGTATAGCTGTTTGAATATTATTCAATGCCCGATAATTTCTTGAAAATTGAAGTTCCTCTCCTTCTGGTACTTTTACCACTGAAGGAAAAGAATAAAACTTTTTATTTACATTTTCTTCTTCTTTTTCTGTATAATAGTCAATAAAATCTTCTACGGAATACAAAACATCAAACTCTCGACTCTCCAAAAAGCGTCTTCCTCCTTCTATGGGCTGAACAACTACTTCTCCAGGCTTAAAACATTCCATACCTCATAGATTTAGTTATGGTTTCCAAGTAACATTCACTTTGAAATTAGCTCCGATTGTTCCTTTTGTAATAAGGGGAACACCTCCTTCACTTGCAACATTGATTCCGAACTCAATAGAACATTCAGATGGCTTAGAACTAAATTGGTTAATGTTTTCAATAATCGCCTCTCCAGCTATCTCTATTACAGAAGTGATTTTTTTTAATTGTTCTTTGGAACCTTCTACAAAATCCTGAATGGAAGCTTGAGGAGTGATACTAGAGTTTGGATTACCGCCTACTTGAATATAAAAATCTACTGGTTTTTTTTGATTCGTTTTTTTTTTAGCGTTCATAAATATTGATTTTTAGATTTATAATTTTTATTAATTTCAATATTTTTTTCGTCCTTTTCATTATTGTAAAAAAAATACGGAGTTTCCCTATCTCCCTAATCAAAGAAGTAAGCCAAACTGTTGAACTATTTAAAAAATTCATTTATCTCGTAAAGAATTAAAATCACCAGCAAAGAAAGCAGAATAACAAAGTATTACTCAAAACAATTTGAAAGAATAAAAGTAATGGAAAAAATTCCATTAGAAATAACAATTAAAGATGACACTATCTCGACTCCAATTAGAGGATTATCGGCAATTGCAGAAGCTAAGAATTATTTACTAAATGGATATGAGAGGTATGTCAGAGATGCCAACATAGAAATTAATCAGAAAGGGAATTAATTAGATTCTATAGAAAAAGACTCTAAGTCTGAAATTCCTAACCTTTTAGTATAGAAAGAAATATCATTACTTGCAGTGAGCCAAGTAATGAAATTCATTGCATCCTCTTTTTTCTCAAAATTTAGTTGAGAATCATCTAATTTTAATGATTCCCCCCCTTTGAATATATGAAAAATTTTAGGAGCTAAATCCGATTTCCTCAGTAAGACAATTTCACTGGCTAATTTGTTTTTCAAAGTTGCTTCTCCGAATAAAAATTTTACTTCATGTTTATATTCTGGAATATATTTATCTCCACCTCTTATATTGCGATATAAATATTTGTATTCGACATAAGCAGTAACATCTTCTTCAATATCGGGAATAAATAGGTAGGTATATGTTTTATTAATACTGTCGAATGGATTTACTGTTAATCCAGAATCAGTTTTGAAAAAAAGATTGTCAAAAAGAGTTATTAGCAGTGGCTCCTTATACGGTCCAGTAAATTTTAAGTCCAAATTTATACTAGTATTCCCCTTTAGGTCTATTCCTTCAAATCCCTCCTGTCTAATTTCGAAACTTCTATCATTTAATGTGCCTGTAAGTTTTAAAATTTCATTTTGAAAACTTCTATTTTCACCCAACCTATCGGACGCTACAATCTTCGCAGAAGGTGCCAATTTTGTTATAGCACCTATGGTGTTTATATTTTCTCCAGTAGAACTTATTAGATTATTCAAATTGCTATTATTTGTTGAAGTCATGGTATTGCTCCCCCCATTTTCTGATTCCTCAGTAGATAATACTATATTATCACTTTCAGTAAACTGACCAGATTGAATAGAAGTAGTTTTATTAGTTGTTCCGATATTTGCAGACTGTTCGTATCCAACAGAAATAGATGCTTCTATTCCCTTCTCAGAAGTTAACGTGCCGAAATCCACCTGGGTATAGGCATTTTCAAATTTATTCCAGTTTATAATTTTAAGATTAGAGTTATCAAATGAAACTCTCAGGTCCAAAAATTGAATTCTATCTCCCACATTATTTAATGTTAAAAATTTTTTACCTCTAATAGTTCTTGGTTCAGAGGAATACACCCTTATAACACTGAAGAGTAAATTTTTGTTAAGTTCATTATCTACATACTTTGTCTTATACTTTACAATACCTGAAGACTTCTTTTTTGAAGGTTTTTTTAATTTTCCTGAAATATTTACATCCCCCATTAAATCCGAAATTTCAAAATCTGGATTATTAACCAAATAAGCCTGAATTACTTTCTCCTGGGCTTTTTCTGATAAATCAAACAAAGATTTGGGTTTCGAATTATCATTTTCTATTACCACATTTTTTTCCACAAAAACATTATTCTCTTTAAGTTCATCTTCAATTTTGTATGTGTTTGTTATAACATCTACATAATTCTTAACATCAGAATCTGAGAGCCAAATATTTCGAGAATTTTCATATCTTTTAATCAATTTGGGGGAGGTACACGAAGAAAATGTTATAGCTGTGACTACAAGTACTAATTTAGAAATTAGCACCATTTTAGAATTCCTTATTTTCATATTATTAAGATTATAGCACATAAATCTAATAAGAAATTATTAATTTTTTAATTATTTTTTTTTACGCAAGGCGTAGTCATGTGTAAAATTGATAATGTATCATAGTTGTGTGAATATTTTATCCTTTTAGTAGTTCTTAATTTACATAGCTTCAGGTTATGAGCTCTTATCTTTTAAGAATTTTCTCATATTGAATCTAATACTATATCACATCCTAGATTGTCGCTGATTTAATCTTCGAATTGACCACAAGAAGACATCCCAATTTTTGATTTTGTAGGGTGAGCAACCCATCCCTTTTCTTAATTTCATCACCCTCAAAAGTATCAAGCATTGCTCTAACTAACATAATTCCCAAAACCATATCCGAAAGATGCTAGAACAAGTGAGGCTTTATTTCCCCCTTCCATCCATTATAGTCGCCCAAATATCTAAATGTCTTATAAAATATGGTAAGGATGGATGTCAAAAGCTGGTTTTTTTAGAGGTCGAATGGGAAATGTGAAAAGGTGTGGCAATCCAGCTTTACAAGTTACAAGACTTATGAGCACCTAGGGTATGAAGCTCCAGAAGACCTAATAGCTGTTTGTATGAGTTGTTTTGATAAAGAACACAGTGAGAATGCTGGATTGGATGTTGAGAGTCATTTTAAATTGAATGAATTTAAAAAATTTTAATTCCACCGATTAAAGTGAAGATTAAAAGAAAAATGATGACTGGATAATATAGTATAGTCCTAAAATAGTGGTTTAATATTATCTCCCAATATAATGGTATCTAAGGACTATCTCATAAACTGTGTAAATAGAAAAATAACAGGGGTCGCGACCCCTGTTATTTTTTTGTCTAATTTTAAATTTTACACAGTATGAAAAAAGAGGATTTATTTAACGATGAATTTTTGAA